>NZ_JBCGDP010000003.1:0-355949 GCF_038739875.1 Flavobacterium polysaccharolyticum | reverse complement strand
CAAAACTGAGAATGGTGCTCAAATCTATGCGGTTATTCGTTCGGTAACCGACACCTGTATTAAAAACGGTCAAAACATATTGGCCGCTTTTAAAACCATCGCTATATTAAAGGCTGAATAGTTACAAGTAGCAGAAACATTCGTAGGATATTTTTCCTGTTCAATCAACAGTTTTTCGAAAGGAAAAGACACTTCTATTTCATAGTATTTGTCTTCAATAATAGAATACCAGGACATAAAAAGTACATCTGCATCGAAAGGTAAATGGATCATTTCACTGAAAACGCTTTTTCCTGTATAGAAGTATCTATCGTTACTATCCATTTTGTTTAATTCAGATTCTGAATAGAAACAATTAGGCTTTTCTAATTTTATATCAGACATGGTATGTCTTGCTGTATTAACAAACTGTATCGTGTCAATAACAGTAAGTAATTCCCTGTCATGATGCACCGTAAGGTAAACTTTTATGTATGTTACTGCATTTGTTGTTTCTTTATAATAGTATCGGCTGTATTGAAAAACATAATATAAAACGGGAACTCCTAAAATAATTACTAACCACAGATAAAAATACATTTTATTGAAAACGTCTGTTTTTTGATATTTAACGAGCGCAAAAACTCCGTAATCCATAAACAAAAAGAAAGCTGTAACTAATGCAACCCGAATTAAAAAATCTAAGGTTATAGTTGTGGAAGACTTACCATAATAGTAGAAATAAAAATTTCCGAAAAATGAAATAATTATATTAAAAAGAACCGCAATGCTAATACCGAAAAAATAAAGCAATCCGTACGTAATGATAGAAAGCATAACGATTACTGCTATAGGAAAAGCGAATTCCGGACTAAAATACACTTCTTCGGTCTTTTTATAAAAACTGTAATTTTTTTTCATTTCAATTATTTGATTTCAGAATAATCATCCGGATTTTCAATTATAGGTTTTGGCATAGGTTCATAAGAACCCTGAATTTCAGTCTTTACTATTCCAGTTCTTTTGTTCACTTTGTATTTGCCAAAAGAATATTGATTATTACTATCAATAAAATAATCTTCTTCACCTTCGTAAATTGTATTTTCAAAATTAGCCGAAAAACTTCCGAAATTTTTCTTTATGAATGCAAGTGCCTTTTGGTCTACTTTGGTTTCAATATAAAATTCAGATTGAAACCAATCATCAAATGGGGAAACTTCATTAGTATTTAGATTGACCGTTATATCGTATGAAAAACGTTTTTCAGGATCGATGCCAAACGGAACATATCTTATAATTCTTCGAAATTTGACTAGTATTTCTTTACTGTTTCCCCATACTGTACTTTCAAAATTCTCAAAATTAATTACCAATGAAGGTTGCTTTTCTTTTAGAATATGAAGCGCTATTACAATGAGTTCTTGTTTTTGTTTTGACTTTAATTGTTCCATGGTATGTCCCATTTTTGTATGCTGAGCTAACGATGTAATGGCATTCAGAATTAAAATAAGGAAAACAAATACATGTATGTTTCTCCACAAAATACTCTTCATCTTCTCGGCTTTCTATTAAAATTATTTTTTTTAAGATTAACCTTATAATCTCATTTATAATGAACCTTCTTAATTTGTTTTGATTTTACTAATTACAACCGCAAAAATTAGAATAAGTATTATTTTGGTTTGTACTATTTATTCAAGCTTGAATCCATTTTAATAGACCAAACCATTCCATTATCTCGATTACGGTGATGATCTACATTTCCGAAAATTATAATTTCATTCAAATCTTCCAGATTACCACTTTGAGTATAGACTCCTTTTATATCCAAATAACATCCCTGAAACGATGGATTATCACTTATAGAAAGTTGCAGGTCACTTGTATTGCAATTCAAATATTGAATATTTGTAATAAAAACGCCTCTCGAGAAATGAACGTGAAGCAAGAATATTCCACTACCTTCCCCTATACGCAAAGTTTCTCCAATCAATAAACAATTGCTTACTGTTCCTGGAACGATGGCATGAATTTTATAGATTTCTGGAAAATCGTTTAAAATGTGACTGAAAGAAAGTAGGGTCCCGCCAGCCGTAACTCTTCCAAATAATGGGCTTTTCACAACTCTCTCAGTATAGGTATAATCGATACCTAAAAACCAAACACCATCATTAACTGTTATGTTATTTTGTGTTCTATAATAAGGAACTATTTTATTCAAAGACATCATCTTTTCTAGTCCAAAAGATCCCAATCCTTGATTCCAAAGCTGTTTTCCCTCTACCGAATATTTAGAAACCCCATGACTTTCTAGAATATAAAAACCTCCAGAATTTGAATCTAAAATCGAAGATGAAAAATAACTTTGCTCTAAAACGGGATTTTCTGTATCTGAAAAATCTTCTCCCTCTTTTGAAAGTTTAGTGTGCCAACTTTCTGGGTAAAAATCATCGTGTCCCCCCATTCGATGACATTTATACCAATTGCCTTTTATTATAATTGAGTGATTATTGCTCCTTTCAATTTTGGTGATTTCCGTGCTATATCCTTTGTCGAATATGCGGGATGTTATTAATTCATCTTCTTTGAATAAGGCTAGTTTTGCCCCCGAATTTAAATTCGAATAGTCACTTCCCAACCAATAACTACCATTCTCTAGTCCGTAAATACATTTCCATAAGGTGCCTTTTTCAAAAATGTCTTTATAAATAGCAACTATTTTAGCTCCTTTAAAACGAACTACAACTTGTTCAATTGACTGAAAATTTTCTGTTATCCAAATATTTAATAAAGCAATATAAATAGCATCTCTATCCGTAACCGATACAATTTCAACCTGATGCGGATTTCCGAATTTTGTTTTTAAATCAGTTATATGCAATAGTGTCGATGCCATTTGTACTTTTTTCAAAATTCGAGCTATTCCTTTTAAAAAAACTCACTATTTCTAATGATTTTCGCTGATTTCTAAAATAGTATCAAATTAATTTTTTGTATAATTTACACTATTAATTGTGTGCTTACCACTAATAAAATATTTCTTAGAGATGATAACTTATACGAATTAAAAGGTACTGCATACTAATCATTGTGAAGTGAAAATTATGCAGCTACCAATAAAAAATATTGTAATAATCTTCAGATCAAAAATTAATCTACAAGATTCACTGTAATATCCAATTCAGAAGGTAATAAAAGCTTTTCGGCATCTGGCGGCCAACTCAATATCTCAGTAAACCCAGGAGGATGTACTGATGTAAATTTATAAGCTCCTACAGGCAATTGTGATGAAAGCGTTTTGTTTAATGAAAATTTTATATCCGAACTCTCTCCTGGTTTTAATCCTCCACCCGGAATAGTCAGACTTATCAAACCAATATTAATTCCGTTTGAAATCATTGGGATTTTATTTTTGTATGTTGGGGCAAATGAAGTAATTAAATGGTTTCCTTGGTTGATAAATGTTCCTACAGCCCCAAAAAAATCTTTATTTTTAGCAATATTGTTTATCACTAAAGGATTTGCTACAAATTTAATTGGGTTCTTGACATCAACAATCACATCATATAGCGTTGCACCAGACAATGAAGCATCTTGAACTACCAAAGGAAAGCGTTTTGGATATTTGAAATCAACGGGTGTTCCAGCCACATATTCTCCAAAATGTTGAAGATTTGGAAGGGTAGTCAACAGGTGTGTACCCTTAAATGTAATCGTAGGGATAAGATTAGTAAGGTCTGTTCCAGGAGGTACAAATATAAAAATTTGTTTCCACCCTGATTCTGTTCCAATTTTTTCGGCTTCAATATCAGCAGTCAAAGCAGGGTTTTTACTTTTTTCAAACTTAAAACTGGTAATCTGTAAAATTTCAGGTTGTGGAGCAGCTTCTTTTATCACAAATACTTTATAATTGATGGCTACTTTTGGATTTTTTTTGGAACTAATGGTATAAATAATTGGATCTTTTTCCGAAAAAAGTTGTTTCGTTCCTATTTCAGGAAAGATATTAAACTTGCTGGAGTCAAAATTCACCTCTTTCAAACTCAATCCAGTATAAGATATTGAATAGGGAATTGTAATTCTAATTTCACCAAACTTGGTTTCTACACCCGCACTAATTTCAGGTTGGAGAATATCGATGCTTTTATAATCTAATTCAGATAATTTGAAGTCAGCAAGTTTCCCATTCTCGATAAGATCTTCTATTGAGGGAGGCAGCTGTGGATCCTCTACAGCATTGTTACTGCAGCTTGTTGTACATAATACAAAAAGAAGCAAACTTATACTAGCTGTAATTTTTAATAAAGTGTTCATTGTTTCGATTACATTAAAATTGATTATAGGTTAGTAATGTGCCAGATTTTTTAAAAAAATTATAATACTACAAAACTAAACTGTTGAAACACTAGCTGTGGAGTTGACCCAGAGCATACCTATGCTTTTAGTCGCACTCGCAAAGGCAGTTCTTACCTGTTAATCATTTAATCCCATAAACATCTAATTGTGAGTCTGTCAATTTTTCAACATACAACTTTTTGTCAGACAAAATTAATTTCCCATATCCCACGCCATCTTTATTATTATTGATTCCCAAAACTTTTGGCTCTTGGTTTACAATTTTTAAGTCTTTAGAATAGAGCTTATTACTGGATTCTAGTGTATAGTAAATAATATTATCCTTGATATCAAATCCTCTAATTTTACTTTCTTTTTCTTGCTTAGGAACTGTGTAAACAAGTGAAGATTCTTCTGATGGCTTATTTAAATCAAATTTTCGAATCTCATCAAAAGATGAAAAATACAAGAATTGACCTACCATTCTCAAATTTTCAGGTACAATGTAGTCACCTGTGGCGATTAATTGATGGGTAGTTGATGGATTAAATTCGTAAAAATTATTAAGAGCCGAATAGGCATCAATGCTTGATGTATAATATAATTTACCTGAATTTTTACACAATTGTGATCTAGAAGTTCCTCTGATAGGATAGGTAGCTTTTACTCCTTTAGAAATAGAGTTCAAATCGACTTGTTTGATATCGTCAGAAATAGTCCAACCATAAAGACCTTGATAATATAAATTGTTGCCAATTACTTTTAGTGTATAAGGCCAGTGTTCATCATCTTCAATTATAAACTCTGCTATGTTTGCATCTGAGTTAAGGTTAATTCTGTAAATACCGATTTTATGAATAAAATAAAGATATCCATTCTCAACATCAAGGTCATTAATTGTAGCAGGAGAACTTACTGAAGAAGAAAAGTCAATGGTTTTAATATAACTCTTTGGTTCCTCAGGCTTTGGTTCCTCAAGCTTTGGTAAATCTGAGTCGTCAGTTGTATTGCAACTGAATAATAAGAAAAACAAAGAAAGTAATGTTAATGCAGTCTTTTTCATAGTTGTACTATTTATTTTATTGTTGTTTTAGCTTAATTTGTAATGTTCGCAGTAATATTCATTTTAGCAGGTTTAACTAAATCGTTTATCGCATCGTGTCCGGTAAATTTTGTATAAAAAACAGCTGTAGTTTTGTATGTGCCAACTGGTAAATTACCTATAACTCGAACACTTACGTTATCACTTTGATTAGGTAAACTACTTCCAATAAAAAACATATTCGAAGTGATAAGGTTTGAGGTTGTATTTGGTATTAAATTTTCATAGGTAGTCCCTGATTGAAGGTTTAATTTATGGTTTCCCACATTTTTCCAAGTGGTAATTCCTGCAATAAATGTAGAAGAACTTGAGGCTGTTATATTAGTTGTAATAGCTGCATTTGCAAATTCTACAGGGTCTTTCACATCAACAAATACATCAACCCATTTTAACCTGTTATTTACATTGTCTCTTAAAACAATTATAAAACTTTTTGGGTAAGCAAAATCAAAACTGGTTGGTACAATTGGATATGGAGTATTCACATCTGAGAGCGGGATGGAAGAGTCTTGGGTATAGAATACTTCTTCTGCATCAAATGTAGCAGTTGGTACTAAACTTGAAAAATTAGTCCCTTTAGGTACAAATAGATAAATGACTTGTCTACTATTCGCATCGTTAAAACGTCTTTCAATAGTTACATCATTAGGCAATTGCGGATTTTTACTTTTTTCAAATTTAAAATCAACGACTGTTAATGTAGATGGTGTTGGTGTTACTTCTTTTTTAATATTTACTGTGTAATGTAATAATTCTTGCGAATTATCCAACACATTTACAATAGTATGTACGTGACTTTGCGTTTCGTAATTCAGTAATTTACTGTTGCCTGGCAGTATGGCAAATTTGCTTAGGTTTAATTCATTTGATGTAATGGAAGAAGCAATTCCGTTCAAAGAAACAGTGTTGGGTACAACAATATCAATCTTCCCAAATACCGTTTCTTTATTATTTACAATACTGGGTTGTGTAATATTGATTGAAACGGGAGTAATGCCAAATAATCGGAAGTTATTCAGTTTAGCATCTTCAAGATTAATTGAATTTTGATTCGGATTCGGATTGACACTATCATCTTTGCTACAACCTGTAAAGATTGTAGTAATTGTCAGAAGGATTAGAGCAGTTATTGTTCTTGTTTTTATCATTTTATTAGATATTAATTTACTGTTCGTTGTTCTTTTTTCTGTTAGCGATTTTTAGCTTTTTGAATACAATAAGCGGTTATTTTCTGAATTTGATTATTATCATAAAACTCATATACATGACAAGCTGAAACAAATGAAACTCGTTGGTTGTCTCTTTAATAGGCAAACTTTAAACTAAGTTATTTTTTTATAAATTTAGTTGTATGACCTTCTTCTAATTCCATAAAATACACTCCATTAGTCAGGCTTTGAACATCTATTTTTTCATTATTAGAAACAGTGCCATTAGACACTTTAGCTCCCGAAATACTAAATATATTATAGCTTACTGTTTGTGATAAACCAGAAACAGAGATAAAATCTTTAGTTGGATTGGGAAATACTAGTATGCTCTTGTCTAATAAATAAGACTTTGTACTTAAAACGGGATTAAAAGAAGAAAAATCTTCCCAGATATAGGCTTTTTTATAGTCATCAACGTTACCTGGAGAAGAAACATTTAACGCAACATTTTTTAAATTAATATTTAAAAAAACAGTGTTATCTATAATTAAAGGACTTGCCCAGCCAACATTTACAGACTTCAATGCTGTACAATTATTAAAAGCAAAATTGCCAATACTTGTAACCGAATCTGGAATACTTACAGACGTTAATCCTGTGCAATTAGAAAAAGTATCATTACCAATACTTGTAACCGAATTTGGAATACTTACAGACGTCAGGCCAGTACAATTATAAAAAGCAGAAAAATCAATTCTCGTAACCGAATTTGGAATACTTACAGACGTTAACCCTGAACAATAAGCAAAAGCAGAAGGACCAATACTTTTAACCGAATTCGGAATATTTACAGACGTTAACCCTGTACAATAAGCAAAAACAGAAGGACCAATACTTTTAACCGAATTCGGAATATTTACAGACGTTAACCCTGTACAATAAGCAAAAGTTAAAATACCAATTTCTGTAAGAGAATTTGAAATATTTACAGATGTTAATCTTGTACAATTAGTAAAAACAGAATCGCTAATACTTGTAACCGAATTTGGAATACTCAAAGACGTTAATCCTTGACAATAAGCAAAAGCGCCCTGATCAATACTTGTAACCGAATTAGGAATACTTAGAGACGTTAATCCTGTACAGTAAGCAAAAGCGCCAGCACTAATACTTGTAACCGAATTAGGAATACTTAGAGACGTTAATCCTGTACAGTAAGCAAAAGCGCCAGCACTAATACTTGTAACCGAATTTGGAATACTTAAAGACGTCAGACCAGTACAATCATTAAAAGCATAATATCCAATACTTGTAACCGAATTTGGAATGCTTACAGACGTTAATCCTTTGCACTTATAAAAAGCAAAATCGCCAATACTTGTAACCGAATTTGGAATACTTACAGACGTTAATCCTGTACAATTAGAAAAAGTGTCATTACCAATACTTGTAACAGTATACTGAATACCCGCATTAGTAATAGTACTGGGAATATTTAAAATCCCTGTTGGCTTAGAATCGTATCCGCTTATACTTGCAGTTGATCCAGATAATATAGTATATTTTAAGTTGTTGACTGTAAAGGTTTGTGCACTAGCTAAAGTAGTCATTAGTATTACTAGTAAACTTAATAACTTAAAGGGGACTTTTTTTTTCATAAAATGGATGTTATTTTTTTTAAAATTACAAGTCTTATATCCTAAAAAAATCATTATGAATAGTGATTTTTTACTTTTCATAGTTAACTTTTTTAACTTGAATTATTTTTCTTGTACCTTCTATTGTAAAGGTTTAGTTTTTAGATTTTCCCGGCACTTTCTGCCATTCGTTTTGTCGGTTTAATAGTTAATTCATTCAACAGAATATCACAACTACTGAATCAACAACGTATTATCCTATCCATGTATTAATTATTGAAGTAAAACCCATTTGGTCGCACACCTACAGTTAATTCTTTTTGCAAAGTTCCAGTTAAATTATACACATAAGCTTTACTGTCTAACTTATAATCTCCACCATCTGCCAAATAAATACGATTATTATTAACAGCAAATCCATAAAAAGCCTCTGTAGGAGCTGTTACAATTGGTGTAGTTGAAGCCTGTGTCACATTAGTATTTATCGCGTAAACCGAATTTTTTACAGTGTAGTAAATTTTATCGTCATAAATATCCATAAAGCTAGCTTCGCCTAAAGCTTCAGGGAATGTGATTCTAGAAATAGTATTGTCTGATATTTTTACTTTTACTATTTTGTTTTTGCTTTTTTGGAAATAATTGTTTGTTAAAATATATATAATTCCATCTTTTTCCTCCATAGAAAGTGCATCAGTATATGCTTCGGATGTAATTACTATTGGCGTTTCTAAAGATTTTGTGGCAATATCTACAACAAATAACAATAAATTTAAATTGTCATTATTGTTTATAAACTCCGTCATATATAATTTACCATCCTTTTCAATAATTCTGTCTGCTGATGCATTCAAATCAATTTTAGATTCATATTTATTTGTGGCTAAATCGATAACAGCAATATAATCATCTGTATCATCATTATCCCAAGCGCCTCCCCAGCCAACATATTTATTAGAATTGATCACATAAGCCTTACCATCTTTTACTACTCCATATCTAGGTTGTTTAAGACCTGTGTCAATTTTAGCTATTAATTTAAATGTATATCTATTAACAACAGTTATAACATCTGATGCTCCGGCAATAATATAAGCATTGTCGCCGTTAAAAAAGATACTTGTAGCATCCTTTCCAAGCAAATCACTTCCATTTTCTGCAGTATAAGCATCTTTTGTAAAAACCCCAAAATCATTACTAGAGAATGATACTGTTCCCTGACCTGCACCTCCTTCATTTAGGATGAAAAATCCATTGGAATAATCTCCATTTGCGGTGTTTTTTTTGTTATCAACTTCATTTTTAACGTCATTTTCAACTTCATTTGAACACGAGATAAATAACGAAATACCAAACGCTATTAAAATTAAATTGCTGATTTTCATAATATTAAAATTTTTAAGTTAAGTACATATTGAAATTTCGACCTGATATAGGTCTGTTTTTTGGGCTTTCATAATTTTCATTGAAAACATTTAAGACCTGAAAGTCTAGTTTAAAAGAATCTAAGAGCTTAAAATCATAATCGATTCCTTGATTGGAAACGGTATAATCATTTACGATTTCATCTGGTTTATTATCAGCTCTGTTGTAAACAAAACGATTATGTAAAAATTGATGACAAGATGTTGTTCTATTTCTGTAATAAGAAACTGAGGCAGTAACCTTATCATAAGGAACAAAAAAAAGCTGGTTTCCAGTTGCTAAATCTTCAGACACTGTGTCGTTTTTAATCATGGTTCCTTTTTTCTACTGTTTCCATAAACAATGAATATTGTTTTTTCAAAATTACAAGTATTAAATTGTAAAAAAATCATTATAAATAGTGATTTTTTATTTTACATATTTAGCTTATAAACAGAAAGCTTTTTAGTAGAGCCTTTGATAATTTTAAATGAGCGCTTAAAAACCAATGTTTTATAGAGTTTCAGGATTCTTTTTTATGTAAAGACTACCGCTTTGGTTAGTCAAGTTTCAGTTTTCTAATTGTAACACCAATCACAATTAGCCAAACAATCCAAAGTGTACTACCCAAAAAACCTGCCATGCCTACCACTGGAATAGTAAGTATCACTGTTGCAAAAAGTTCTGTTTGTGCAAGTAGATAAATAATTGATGCAATATAGCCCAGCCAAATTGTCCATTTAGGGAAAAGTTGGGTTTGGGCAAAAGCCGATGTCATCATTATTGTCCAGGCAATGGTAAATAATTGCCCAATATGTTCCCCTAAAACGACACCACCGTATTGATGAACAACTTGAAAAGCGACTTTGCTGGCTTCTTTTGTCATTTCGTTTCCTGTAACAAAATTGTTGGCTAAAACGGGTACTACAAAAGTCCAACGCAATAAGCCAATCATTTGTATGAATAGACCAATAATGCCTAGAGTAGTTGCCCAACGGATAAAATAAAATTTCGTTTCTAATTTTTGTCCAATTAAAACAACAGCTTCTAAAAGTGGTAATCCTAAAATGGCAAAAGCCCACCAAGTCCATACTAACCGATTGCCACCTTCGTGAAATTTTATCAAAATGATCCCTGTTTCTTGTCGAAGAATATTGGGATAATCAAAAATTATGGTCAAAAACGTGTAGGCGACAAGTACACCTATTGCACCAACAATGAATAAAATACCAATTGTCTTTTCAGTTTTCATAGCTCATTAGAATTGGAATGAATAACTAATACTTGGTGTAGGATTTATTTTTAGGTCTTCGCCTTGTGCGGTAAGGGCAATGACACCCAGACGGAGATTGAGCCCTTTCCAAACATACCAACGAAAGCCTGTTTCAACCGCAAAGGCATCTTTGTCGTTATAATCCCTTGTTAATCCACGCAAGTAAGAAGCCCCAGCATAAAATGAAGAGGGTATTTCGTTATGACCAACAGGTAAAAACCAATAGGTTACACCTGTTTTTAAAAATTCGGTTGTAACGCCGCTTGTAAAATTGGTTACATAATACCCTCCGTGAACAGATAAATGGTTTTGTTGGTATTCCAAACCAATGGATGGATTTCTAAAACCATTAATGCTAATTTGATGCTTAGGGAATTTACCTTGAGCGAAGGCCATACTTGTTAGAAAAAGTATTGAAGGTAAAAGAAGATTTTTTTGCATAACGTAAATTGTTTTTGATTACGTTGCAAAGGTCATTCAAACTTGAACCAACCAACAGGACAAATGTCTAAAAGTGATTTGCTGTTAAATTTTATTTCGTAATCGGCTTAAATGCCTTGGTGTGATCCCCAATATTGATGCAATATATTGTAAGGGTACTTGTTGTAATAATTCAGGTTCTTCTTTGAGTAATTTTTCATAACGCTGTTCAGCCGTCAATATAATAAGATCAAACTTTGATGTATCAATACAGTATATTTGCCATTCCATAAGTTGGATGTAAAAGTCTTTAAATTTTGGAATTTGATTTTGCAATGCTACTACATCTGTTTTGTCAATAAGCCAAAGTTTTGCAGGTGTTAAAGCTCTTATACTTTCTCTTGCTGGCGATTCGGTCAGATAAGTTAAAAGTGAAGTAACAAACGTATTTGGTAAAGAAATATAGGTGGTTCTTTCTTCGCCTTGTTCGGTGACAGAAAAGTATTGAAACAACCCCGTTTCAATAAAACCCATTTGCAAAGAAGTTTTGCCTTCTTCCACAAAACAGTCGCCTTTGTCAAACAATTTTGGTTGGAAGCAACCGGTGATTTTATCAGTTGCTATAGTGTCAAAACCAACGCTCCGAAAATACATTTTTAATTTTTCCATATACTGTTTTGTGTCACTCTAAAATAACCTATAATGTTGGGATACTATCACGAGTTTGGGACTAAAATAAGATTTATTTTTCGGTTATCGCTAAATTTCCAAATACAAAACTATTTTCAAATTAAGTCAAATCAATAACCTAAATCTATCTTTACGATAATCTCAAATGTACTTCGAAGTTTAACTTTACGGGTAAGAAGGCTTATGTTGAAAAGCGATTTTAAAAAAACAGACTTTAAACTTCTCCAAAAAAAGAGGTGCAATAGTCTCTTGAAATTCTTATGACACATTCAACTAATAAAAACAACTTTGACAAAACGTTTTTACTTGTTTGTTACATTTTACAAACGATTTTATGTGCAATTTGCATCTACTAATAATGGATGACTATTATTACATTCGGCCAAAAAAACGCTCCAAAAAGGTTTTGAAAAAAGTGATTTCGAGTGTTTTCTTCTTTTGTTTCTATAGTTCTTTATAAATCAAATTGGATTGTACCTTGAATAAATGCTAATAAAGCTGGTAGTACATTTAGTTCAATTAATTCAAAAAATAAGTTGCAAATTCTTCTAATTCAGGGTTTGATTGTGAATAATCCAAAAACCAGTTCCTAATTTTTGAATTTCTTCTTCGGATAATGTATGAATGGCTTTTTGCAATTCTTTTGAAAAAAGAAAGGAGTCAAAACTCACTTTTTCTAGTATTTGTATGGAATACTCTAGCATAATGATATTGAATTGAGGTTTAGCATTTGACTTTTTTAAGTTTCAAAGCCACATACAAACTAATTGAAGCCAAAATAATCCAAAATACATCTACAAAAAATAATTGAAATTCATTATTATAGGTGGTCCAAAACCATTTTCCTGTAACAATCCCGTTAGCAATTGGGACTAGAAAACCAAGGATACTTCCTGAAAGCAAGCAATATTTATTGGTAAAAGCATCGTTTCTTTTCACGATAAAAAGCACAGCCAGCAAGAGCCATCCCACAAAATAAGTGATATAAATTCCGGATTGTCCCAGCGGATAAAATAGTTTGCAAACTATAAAAGTCAGTGCAGTTATAGGATACATACTCAAACAAATAGCTAAATAAATGCGAACCACTCTGCGATTGAAACGCCTTTTGTTTTCGGGAACACCTTTTTTGTCACGAGCAACCAGCCAAATCTTAACCCCCGAAATAATGACAAAACAAGTAATAAGTCCCAAAATAAAGCTAACGATTTTTAAGACATAACCACCATAATTACCAAAATGGATGCGATACAAAATACTTTTTAAAACATTTATATAAGTAGTTTGGGTGTAAGGATTTTTTTCTTTGACAATTTTGCCTGTTGCTACATTAAATATTAATTTGCCATTGCCACTAAATTTTTGATTGTCATTTAGTTTTCCTTCAGCAATGAGGTGCATATTGACATCGCCAAAATTTTCAATTTTTATGGATGTCAATTCATAATTTTCCCATTTGTTTTTAGCTTTGGTGACTAATTCATTAATAGGATAAGGTGTTTTTAATGCTCTATTTTTATATTCATAAGGAGCTGAATTATACTCTAAATCTTTATAGAGTTTATCTTGATCTCCATTGTATAATGTATTGACAACTGGGACAAGGAGAACTAATTTAATCATAAAAAAAGCACCTGTTACAGCATATATAAACTGAAATGGCAAACCTAAAACGCCTAGTGAAGTATGTGCATCGGTCCATATTGTTTTTAATTTTTCGTTTGGGCGAAAGAGATAAAAGTTAGATACAATTTTTTGCCAGTGCAATAAAATTCCAGTTACTATGGCAAACAAAAAAAATAAAGCCACAAAGCCCGAAAGGTAATACCCAATAGGATAAGGAATTTGTGTTAAAAAATGGAGACGATATAAGAATTCTCCTAATGAATAAGAGTCTTCATAAGTTGCTATTTTAAATGTTTGGGTATCTAATATAAAGTACTCACTTTTTTTTTCTTTTTGAGGAGCCAAACTGTCTTTCGAGGCTTCTAGCGAAACATTTAATTTTCTTGAATTGTCAGTTGAGTTCAATGAAATTGTGCGAGCGTGTAAAGGATGTTTTTTGCTGATGGAATCTAGTATTGCTTCGGTATTTACATTGATTTCTTTATGAAGCAGTACCGATTGATTGCGCTCCCAATTATTGATTTCTTCTTTGAAAAAGGAAAAAGATCCAGCAAAGAAAATCACAAAAAGTACCACACTTATCACAATACCGCTCACAGTATGTGTGTGAAAATAGATGTTATAGTTTCTGTTGTTCATCGTTATTTAGTTGTAGGGTTATAGGTTTGACCTAGATAAAGAGTTAAAGCAAAAATCAAGGTTAGTAATAGATAAATACCCCATATCTTGAAGCCATTTTTACCTAAAAACGCGACTACCATCAAAGCGACCCAAAGGATAGAACTGCTAAAAGCCATTGTCATAATAATAGCAGCTTTATTAAACCAAGCCGCAAGAGCCAAATGAAAACTTATAGAAACAAGATAGCCGCCCAATATTGCGGCGGATATTTTTAGAAAACGCTGTCCTTTAGATCGCGTTAAATATTTAGGATTGGCAGGCATAGTAATAAAGTAAAAAGTTATTTAAGAATAATACATTTCTAAAATTTCTAATACAATAAATAGGAATAAAAGGTTTATTAGCGGTATTATTTTTAGCGGTTTTAAAATAACAATTAAGCTTGCAATGGTCATTAAGGTGACAATAAAAAATAATGATCCAGATACCAAGCCCATAGTGTTAATCCATAAAAAATAAGCTACTAAAAGCAAACACAATCCCGTTATTTTGGTACCAATTGGATTGATACGCATCCATTTTTCAAAGGCGAACTTGTAAGTTAAATTGACTCGTTTTGAAGTGTAATACAGCATATAGAATGCTAAAAATAGCGTGCAGAAAGCAATTGTTATCATCTTAAAATTATTTTACGCCAATAAAATAAGTTGCCATTTTCCAAACTTCGTCGTATTTTTTTGCGTTGTGTTCGCCAGATTTTTTTTCTGTATAGGTAAATTCTACCATATAGTTTCCAGACCAAATAGGGGTAAAGGATATTTCTCCATTTATGTTAGTCCATAATTCTTTTTCCCAACCGTTTGGAGCGATGACTTTTACTTTTTGTTCCTTGGCAATTTTACCTTCGTATAATGCATTTACCGTTATTTTAGTGTCTTTTTTTGCGTTTTTTATTTCTTTAGAAAACAAGCTGATGATGTTTGGATTGACGGTTGCATCGTTTCCTTTTGAATCGTTACTAACTACAACTGTTGCGCTAGAATTATAGTCTAATTTCATTGTTCCGTAAACATCTTTTACGGTGTGGTGCATTGCTATGGTGTAAACGCCTTCTTCATCTGGAGTAAACAAGGCTTGGTATTTATCTTCCAAAGCTTTTGCAGTCAAATTGATTTCTTTTTTAGAAGGAGAAATCAAGATTAGCGAAAATTCTTTAATGTCTGAAAACCATTTGGCTGTTTTGGTAATATCATTATCCGCAAATTCTCCAAAATAGACATTGATGGTTTGGGATTTTCCTTTGGTTCCTGTTGCTTTAGTTTCAATCCAAAGGGCGTGTGCAAATGTTGAAGCACTAAATAATAATGTTAGTGCTAGGAATGGGAATGATACTTTTTTTAATACGTTTTTCATGCTTTTTTTTATGAGGTTTTTATTTTTAAGTTAATGTTAGTTTTAAACATATAAAACTCCTCACAGAAATGAGGAGCTTTAACTAAATTAGATACAATTCTGAAACTAAATTTTATATGTTATTCCAGCCAATAAACTTCTCGGTCTTTGAGGAGTAATGGTTGACCAACCTGCATAGTATTTTTCATTTAAGAGGTTGTTTAATTTAAGAGAGAAATTAAATTTAGTACTGTTGTAAGAAAGTACAGAATTTAATACTGTATAACTAGGTAATGCGAACGTACCGATATTGGAACGATTTAATGTTTTGTATTCGCTAGCATGATTCCCTCCAAATCCAATTCCAAATCCTTTAAGACTTCCTGAGATGAAGTTGTAATTTGCCCATAGGTTGATTAAAGTTTCAGGACCTGCTTCCTCTGGCCTTAAGCCTAAATAACCAGCATTAGGAGTTTCTTTGGTAACTTCACTTTTGTTATTACTGAAACCAGCTATTATGTTTAATCCTTTTGCAGGATTTGCTGTAAGGCTAATTTCAAAACCTTTACTAAATACAGCTCCACCTTGTATAGAGTTGTTAATATTATTTGGATCTGTAATCAACTTGTCTTTTACATCAATGTCGTAATAACTTACAGTAGCTGAAATAATATCTTTGTATAAGTTGGTTTTTAACCCAATTTCAAATTGATTTGCATGTTCTGGATCAAAAGATTGTAAACGAGGATTACTTCCGTCAATATTAGAGACTTGTTTAGGCATTATATTGGTAAATCCATTCATATAGTTGCTGAAAACTGAAACTTTGTTTTGAATCAATTGATATACTAAACCAAATTTAGGAGAAACAGCAGTTTGGTCATTTGATTCATCAGCTGTGCCCGATTTGAAATTATCGATTCTTAAACTCACCATTGCCGAAAAACGATCTGTAATATTAAGTACATTTGATGCGTAGGCACTGATAACTTCGGTTTCAGCGGTACTGTTTCCTGTGTAAGTGCCTTTTAATAAATTGTCAACTCCAGCTTCAGTTAAGTCTCCAGTATCAGTTTGATCTTTTAGAGAAACAATTCCATTAGCTACCCAACCTGAACTGCCGCTTTGAATATTGGATTTAAAATAATCAACACCAGCGACTAGTCTATTTCTTAAACTTCCGATTTTGAAATCGCCAATAAAGTTTTGTTGAATGTCAGTTGTATTAGTTTGACCATTTCCTTTTGAAATGAATCTTCCAAAATGATCTCCATCACCTCCATCCCAAAGGTAGGAGTAGTAACCAAAGGTTTTAGTATGGCTTCTAGATAAAACTGTTTGTGAGGTCCATTGGTCTGACAATTTGTAAAACATTTGCGTTTGCATATTGAACGAAGGATTACTTATTACCAAATCATTAGAGTTGTATGATTTCTTATAGTTTTGCTCGAACAAATCCATAGAATTGAAAGAAAGCTTAACATTTCTATTCAAAAAAATCATTGGAGCATTTACTGAATTTTTGCTACTGAATTCAGTGTTTACTAAAAATGAAAGACGATCATTTACTTTATAACTCAAAGATGGAGCTAAGAAAAATGATTTGCTAAATCCTGAATCCTGGAATGAGTTCTCATTTTGATAAGCTGCATTAAATCTGAAAGCAACATCTTCATTTATTGGGGTATTGACATCAGCAGTAATTCTATCCAATCCGTAAGTTCCAGAGGTATAGTTTATTTCACCACCAAAAGTGTTATGTGGTTTTTTAGTTACGATATTAATCAAACCTCCATAAGAAATTAAGCTACTGCCAAAAAGTGTTCCAGAAGGGCCTTTTATTACTTCAATATTATCAATATTAATAGGATCCGTTGCGGTATTAGTAACAGCTGGTACCCCATTAACCATAGTTGGTTGTACAGCAAAACCTCTCATGCTATAATATTCTGCACCGTCTCCACCTCGACCTGTTGATTCCCAAAGACGAGTAATTCCTGTTGCGTTTTTAAGCGCATCGTTAAGATTTGTAACAACTTGTTCTTTCAACAATTCACTTGTTACGGTATTATAAACCTGTGGATTTTCGATATTGTTTAAAGGCATTTTAGAAACAGTAGTACTCTTTTCCCTTTTGTACTTGTATTTATTATTGATTTCTATTTCTTTCAATTGACTAACGCTGTCTTTTTTGA
Source organism: Flavobacterium polysaccharolyticum (assembly GCF_038739875.1). NCBI lineage: Bacteria > Pseudomonadati > Bacteroidota > Flavobacteriia > Flavobacteriales > Flavobacteriaceae > Flavobacterium > Flavobacterium polysaccharolyticum. The sequence continues at coordinate 338,127 of NZ_JBCGDP010000003.1, read as the reverse complement.
TTTCTTGGCCAAAACATGTTATCGAAAATAGAACTGCGGTTGATAGTATAATTTTGCTTTTCATTTTTATTTAGTTTAATTAAAAATAACTACGCAAATATAAAAATTTAGAAATGTTTACCTGAGTCTTATTTAGAATATTTTTAAATAAAGGTAAATTTTGCGAAATATATCTTATTTTAAGATTAAAAGATTTTTTAGGAAAATAAATTAACTTTTTTTATAAATACTTTTTTTAAGAGTCAATTGTATTTCTATATAAATTTAAAAACAACTAATTTTATAAGAGTCGTGATGAAACAACTATTTAAAGCAACTAGCCCTTGCAATTAAAGAATACAAAAAAAACAGCAGTATTTTAAATCGGAGGATTAAGAAATGAAACTAATATTGGAGTAATTTAAAATGACTTTGTATATTGTAGAACACTTACAATAGATATCTTATTTATTTTAAAAGTAGCAAAATAGCTTCTGCCGAAAATTTTGTTTGTGTAATTTATGGTATGGTATCCTAAAACGAATACTGGCTCAAGAAAATCAATTAGCAATTACACTCTATGAAACCGATAAGAATTTTGTGGAATTTGGGGACTAAAAAAAATAAAGGCTCTTCGTTATGATTAGTAGAAAATCATTTTTCGATAGTTATCAAATTCGCTAAATCTACCAAATCTGTGGGATGCATTCTAAAACCACTTCCTGTAGATTTGGGAAACTTTTTTTGATGTTTTAATACAAAATGCCTTTTTGAATACCACTGTTTTAGACGAAGAACCAAAATAAAATTCTTACTTTTCTTTCTTTCTATTTCACCGCAACAATTGTATAGTCAAATTCAGAGTTTAAATATTTTTTTAGCAACAAAATTAAAATCATAGCTAAAAACTAAAATTTTAGTACTAAAATTAGAAACGTACGAGTGTAAATCAGAACAAAAAAAGTACTTGTATCAAACCAAGCAGAAACGTTTATATAAACTTCCTGCTTGGTTTTAGAAAGAACTTTGAAAACAAGGACTCAAAATATTTCAGGATTAGGCGCTATTAATAGTGTTAGGATTATATACTTTATGAGATGCAAAAACACTATTCGATTTCATTAAACCAATAAGCTTTCCTTTAGCCTATCCGTAGAGATTTTTTATCTCCGACATAACAAAGGTACTTTGGGTACTCCCAATGCTTTCAACGGATCCCAATTTATTAAACACAAAATCCTGATAATGCTTCATGTCTTTGGCATAAACTTTCATTAAAAAATCGTAATCACCTGATATATTGTAGCATTCCACAACTTCTTCTATTTTCATAATATCACTAACAAACTGATTCCCAATAGTACGATCGTGTTGTTTAAGTTTGATATTACAAAAAACGATGAATCCCCTGTTTAATTTTTCTGCATCCAGCAGGGCTATATATTTTTTAATATAACCGTTGTTTTCTAACCTTTTAATACGCTCAAAAACTGGCGATGCCGAAAGATTTACCATTTTTGCCAGTTCTTTTACCGTGTATTTAGAATTATCGTGAAGTATATTTAGTAACTTAAGATCAATATCGTCTATCTGCTCCATAGAATATTTTATTTAAAAAGGTTGAATTAATTTACAAAAAAGAATAATAATCTTCAAATGTAATAAAAAACAATACAGAAACCGTTTTTTGATTAAGTTGAAGATTTAATGATCTACAAAACTTATTTTTGTAGTATAAAAATCTAAAAATAAAAATTAAGAACACATTGAAGAAATTATTAGAAGTATTACGTAAAGCAGGTTTCGACGGTTTCCTGTTAATGATAGGAACCATGATCCTGTTGGCTTATTTTTTGCCAAAGCCAGGCATGATTAAAGAACCTGTTTCGCTGGAGGATATTGCCAATGTAGGCGTATCGTTTATTTTCTTGTTTTATGGTTTGCGACTGAGTGTTGAGAAACTTAAAGCCGGGCTGGCTAACTGGAAAATGCACATTGTCGTTCAGTTGACAACCTTTTTGTTTTTTCCGCTCATTGTTTTGGCATTTCGTCCGTTGTTTATCGACACTGACTTCGAGTTGCTTTGGTTAGGGGTGTTTTTTCTGGCAGCTTTACCATCGACAGTTTCCTCTTCTGTGGTTATGGTTTCTATCGCCAAAGGCAACATTCCCGCAGCCATTTTTAATGCGAGCATTTCCAGTTTGATTGGAGTAGTCGTTACTCCGCTTTGGGTTGGGCTGTTCATAGCTTCTGCAACAGGCGATTTTGATGTTACTGATGTTTTTTTTAAATTGATTTTTCAAGTCTTGTTGCCTGTCATTGTTGGCATCTGCCTCAACTCCCGTTTTGGAGCCATTGCTGAAAAATATAAGAAACAGCTCAAATATTTTGATCAGGCAGTCATTCTTACCATCATTTATACGTCGTTTTGTAAGTCATTTTCCGAACATCTTTTCGAAGGTTTCACTGCACTTGAACTTGCTGGACTCGCCACAGGGATGATGGTTTTGTTTTTTACTGTATTTCTTTGTGTGGGACTAGTCAGTCGTTTGCTTGGTTTTTCAGATGAAGATCGTATTACGGTCTTATTTTGCGGATCTAAAAAGTCTTTGGTACACGGCACCGTCATGTCAAAAGTACTCTTTCAGCACAGTACCATTACCGGCATCGTATTGTTGCCGCTTATGATTTATCACGCCTTGCAATTGATTGCCGCTAGTATCATTGCTCAAGGTATGGCTCGACGAAAAGAAGTATAATTTAGTTTTTTATAGCTTAATTCTAAAAAGGACAGTCTTTTGTGAGTTATACTGCGTGAGGGCAATGTCATTAAGTTAAGGGGAAAAAGAAAAAATAGCACGCAGATTCATCAGATTTTCACTCGTTTTTCTGCATAAATCTGCGAAATCTGCGTGAAAACAAAAAGAGCAATTACTTAACTTAATGACATTGTGCGTGAGGGATTGCTTCGCCAGTTCGCTATCGCTCGTGTGCAGTGGAGCTCTTTTTTTGCTGGGCATTTTTCTTGCCCAGCAAAAAAAAGCGGGAACGTATAGCCCGACCCGAGGCTTTTTCTGCCGAGGGACACGCCCAAATCAAATGCTGTAAATTTTGGAATATAGTATTGGAACTACATCCCAAATTCTTTGCGTATAATTGTTGCTCCTGCGCTTAAAGCATTTAACTTGCCTCTAGCTACGTTTCGAGCTAACGGAGCCATACCGCAGTTTGTAGAAGGGTAAAGATTTTCAATATTTACAAACTCCAGCGCTTTGCGTAGTGTATCAGCTACTTCTTCGGGTGTTTCAATAGTATTGGTTGCCACATCAATGGCACCAACCATTACTTTTTTACCACGAACAAGTTCCATTAAATTATAAGGTACATTTGAGTTATGACATTCTAATGACACAATATCAATTTTAGATTTTTGAATTTTCGGAAAAATTTCTTCGTATTGACGCCACTCTGAACCCAAGGTCTTTTTCCAATCAGTATTGGCTTGTATTCCGTAACCGTAACAAATATGTATAGCAGTTTCGCACTTTAAACCTTCAATGGCTCTTTCCAATACTGCCATTCCCCAATCGTTTACTTCATCAAAGAACACATTAAATGCAGGTTCATCAAACTGGATAATATCTACCCCTGCATCTTGCAGTTCTCTTGCTTCTTCATTGAGCGCTTTTGCAAATTCCCACGCCAGTTTTTCTCGGCTTTTGTAATGGTCATCGTATAAGGTATCTACCATTGTCATCGGACCAGGCAATGCCCATTTTATAGGCTTATTAGTCTGTTTACGTAAAAATTTAGCATCATCAACAAAAACTGATTGTTGACGAGCCACTTCACCTACAACAACAGGAACACTTGCATCATAACGGTCACGGATTTTTACAATTTTACGATTTTCAAAATCTACACCGCTTAAATGCTCGATAAAAGTCGTCACAAAATGCTGACGTGTTTGTTCACCATCACTGATTATATCAACCCCAGCCAATTGTTGTTCTTGCAAAGAAATGCGCAAAGCATCTTGTTTCCCTTCAAGCAGCTGATCGCCATCTAATTTCCAAGGTGACCAAAGTTTTTCAGGTGGTGCAAGCCATGCAGGTTTGGGTAAACTTCCAACAATTGAGGTGGGTAATACTAATTTATTCATAGTAAAATAATTTTAATGTGTTGTTATATTAATTAAAGAGTGAAATTGGCAGACCATTGTTCCAGAAGACTTTTGTAAGGGGTAATGAAATGCTCTTCAGCATATTTACCCTGTTCAACTGCCAATTGGCTGCGCTCTTCGCGGTCATAAACCACGCGAGTCAGTGAATAATCTTCGTGTTTAAGACTAGGTTGATAGATTTTTCCAGCCACTGAATTTGCATTGTAAATTTCAGGACGATAAATCTTCTGGAAAGTCTCCATCGTGCTGATGGAGCTGATTAGTCCAAGATCCGTATAATCAGCAAGTAGATCTCCGGAATGATAAAAAGCCATGGGTGCCACACTATTCGGAGGCATAAAAAAACGAACTTTTAAGCCCATTTTTGAGAAATATTCATCAGTGAGTGAATACTGATCCTGCAAATATTCATAACCCAGAACCGGATGCTGATACGCAGTGCGAGTATACCTTTTGTTGCTCGATACACTTAGACAAATGATCGGTGACATCTTAAAGTACTCTTTATAAGTGGCTGAATTCACAAAGCACTTATAAAGTTTTCCGTGCAAATCACCAAAATTTTCAGGAATACAAAAATTAGATTTATTTTTATTGTGATCGATCAATAAAATACTGAAATCATAATCACGAACATAAGAGGAGAAATTATTTCCGGCAATACCTTCGATACGCTGGTTGGTCTTGCGGTCAAAAATATTCGTTTTTAAAACTTCAATCATCGGCACCTTGTCAATTATATTCTTATCATCAATATGCATCGTTACTGTAATGATTTCAAGCTCTACAAGGTAACGATCCCCTTTTGGGTTATCCAAATAAGCCAAGGCATTGAATCGATTGTTAATCATGTTTATGGCGTTACGTAAGTTTTGTTGGCGATTAGCTCCTCTAGCCAAGTTTGCAAAATTGGTTGTCAGACGAGTTTTACTTGATGGGTTATAGTTTTCATCTAAACAAGTGCGCTGCAATGTAAATGCAAAATCATTCTTGATTGTATTTTCAGTATTTTCAATATCTTGCTTTTTGTTTAATCTTAAATCTTCTTGTATGTTCGCTTTCATCCGATAACAATATTTAGTTTTTTTACCTTGCAAAGTTTGAAATAAAAGATGAATAATTTTTGTTTGTGTCAAAAATCAGATAATTATTCTTTTTTAGTGTATTCTTTAAGATAATTGGTCTTTTTGAAAATATAATAATGAGAAAAACAGATAATTATTCTTTAGAGAACATAGCTATGATTGATTTGGAGTTCCTAGAGTGCTACAAAAAGAGGCTAAATTAACAACCAAAGAAATTGGAGTTGCCTCCGTTTTTACCACAAAAAACTATGGTAGATTAGTAGCAACTCCACTTTGCGTGAAGCATATTTTAATGCCTGTTATAGAATGCACAATCCTAATTGGACGGAAGAAAAGAACAAGACTGTTTTCGGAATATGCAACAACGCGAATTACCAAGGACATAACTTTAGGCTTATTATAAAAATAACCAGATAAATTAATCCCGAAACGGATAGTGTAATGGATATGAGAGTCTTGGGAACTATTATAAAAGAAGAAATAGAAGACCGTTTTGGTTATAAAAAACTCAATTTTGATTGTCCTGAATTCAAAGACAAAATGGTCTCTACCAAAAATGTTGCTTGGGTAATTTATGGAATTTTATAATTCTTGTTTCCACAACAAAATCAATTGGCAATTACGCTTTATGAAACGGGTAAGAATTATGTTGATTGAGGTAGGGGAGTAACAGTAATTTAGGATAGTTTTTTTAATAAATTTACCAACATAATATTGTTTTGTTCAAAAAAAACATAACCCAGCTAAACAAAAATCATCTATTCATTGCCAACACAACGGTAAAATAAAATGATAAAACCAAAAATAAACCTCGCTTAAATATCCTTAAACGAGGTTATTTTTTTATGTGTATCTTGAAATTTTACTTTTTAAGAGAGTTGTGCAACAGCTACGTGTGTTGTACGATTGTTATTCTATTTACAAAAAAACAGCAATTATAGTTTTCCTAAATTGCTGTAAGTTTAATCAAAAATTTAATTAATTATTTAAATTACTTGTTTTTCTATTTCCAAATATGAATGTAAAAATAAAATTTAGCCAAAGCAATGATGAAATACCAAGAAATATATCTCCTAAAATTTTATACCCTTGTAGTTTAAATAATGTCCCGAAAATTAAACCAATTATTGCGATTGGTAAAATTAGTTTATTTCTTTTTTTCATTTTATTGATTTAAGTGATTAATTTTTATGTTGTTGCTCCACAATATGCAATTGCAGTTAAAGCAGGAAGTGGGCTTGAATACCAAGAGGCACAACCGATGAAACCATCACAGATTGCGTCATATGCATCATCAAAGCATTTTCTAAAAGGTGATTTTTTACCGTAAATATTAACTTCATTTATCAATTTTCCTTTTTCAAAAGTTTTCTTAAATGAACCGCTAATGTTTGTTAATATTATTTCACCATTACCATTTAAGCTGTTTATGGTATTCTCAACAATTTCAGCCGTTTCAAAATTTAAAGGTTTCCCAATTTCATTAGAATTAATGGTTATGACTAGAGATTTTCTTGAATTGTTGATAAAAGGTATTAAATATGAAATTTTTTCTTTTGACCAATTAATTTGAGTTACATTACTTAAGTCTAAATCTTGACTTTTACTTGATTTGTTTAATGTAAGTCTGTCTAAATTTGTTGATGATTTAAACATTAAGTTATTTGATTTGTCATTTTTATAACTTATACTTTCAAAACCATATGCTTTTTTAAGCAAAAGACTTTCATTATTTGTTGCAACTGGGTTTTGAGTATCTTCGTCTTTTGAGCAAGAGATTAATATAGTTGTGCTTAGTAACAAAGCAATTAATCCTAATATTGAAAATTTTATTTTATTCATTTTTATGTTTTGTGAGTATATAAAATTAGTGTTTTATTTATATACCTCGGGTTAAATATTATTTTTTCATTTGATTTAATTACAAACTCTACCGAATAACCATTAAAATCATTTGGTTATTCGGAAAATTCGGGAACACTTTTTGTCTTTTATTCATCGTAACGTTGTTTTATAATGTCGCACAATGTTTCCACGCTACAAGCAGTTTGGGACTAAATTAAGCCCATTATTCGGATTTACCCAATCTTTCAAATACAAAACCATTTTCAAATTAAGCCTAAAACCCAAATTACTTGTGGCAAGCGTGCTTGTTGCGCAACTAAAATTCTCTCCTGAAATTCTGGTTTGTTAAATTATTTAAAATTTAATATGCTGATTTTTAGTGTGTAATATATTTATAAAAAATGATTAAAAGTTAGATTTAGTCTTTTTTTAGTTGTGCAACAGCCACGTGTGTTGGCAGTCGTTATTTTTTTAATCTACCAATGATAGTAGAAACTCAAACTGCATTTTTTGACAACAAAAGCTTATATTCATTCCGTCATTTATATTCGGGTTGGAAAGCATATGGCTTTGTACTTTTTTTCCATCTGAAATTTCTTCCCATTTTTCATTCATTGCCTCAAGTTCCCTCAAGTCATTCATTACAGTTTCGGGAAAATTATTTCCAACGGGAATTTTTATAATATTGCCACAAGTCTCAACGTAAGGCATCGCTATTCCTTTTTGATTTGCATCTTCAAGTGATTTTATATTATTTGTCTTGAGATAGTTCAAAATGAATTTTAAGGTTTTGTTATTTCTCTTTCTATACTCAGCAAGGAATTCTTGAAATGTAGAATTTGTCCCACCTCGTTTTGTTTCAAAATCTAAATATTCAACTACTTCCTTTTCAGATTTTGATAAAGGAAAATTCTTGTCGCCCAAAATGTCGTTCGCTAAATCTCCGATTGGACTATCTAAAGAAGAACATTTTTTGATAAATTCTTGTATTGTCATAATATTTTCATTTTTTTTTGTTTGTTATAATGACTGCCAACGTCAGTCTGTAAAAAAAACCTCCGCTTATTGTTTTTCAAAAGTAGTCAAAATTGAGTTACATAAGGAGGAAAAGTTGTATATTTAAAGTATGCAACACATCCAAGGAATTTCCCGCTAGCATTTACAAATAAACAGTTTAGAGGATAAAATTACTCCTGAAAATCCTGTTTGTTTTATGGAAGCTTTCGTAGAGCATATCTCGCTTGAATTGCTTGGTTTTAAGACTAGCATTCTTAAAAGTGAAGGCATTGTACCCAATTATCACAGTATTTCTGATTTTAGAAAAAATAATCCATCGGGATTAAAAAAAATGTTCAAGTTGTTTGTTTCGTTTCTTAAAGATGCTGACCTGATCGCTGGGGAAACCATTGTTATTGATGGCACCAAAAGTAGGGCGCACTCCGTCAGTTTCTGGCGGAGCCGTCTACTCGATTATAGGCAGTGCGTTTGTTTTTTAGATGTACGATTCACTTGAGGAAAGAATTCTAAATATTCGACTTCCAGTTTGTTTCCAATTTTATATTTCCTGTCTTTAGAATCTCCTCGGTAACATTTATTGTTAATTGAAAATTCATATGAATAACTAAACATTTGAGTGATGATTCCTTTTCCCATAAAGTTTTTCTCGTTTATAATCGTCGCTTCAGTTTTTATCCCATAATTGTCAAGTAATGAGTTATATATTGGCCATTTTATAATACCAAGAACGACATATAATAATGGAGACAATACAAGCAATATGTAAAAGTATTGTTTCGCTTTTTTTCTCCTCGAGTCTTTTTTTATTCTATCGTAATCTTTTATTCTTCTTGACATTTTCAAGTATCTTATTAAATTATCTAAACTATAGATTAATAGGGATTTTTGACAAAGGATATTTCGTTCAGTTTTGGTCGCATTGCCTATAACGTCAGTCTGTGAAAAAACCTCCGCTTATTTTTATTTCAAAAGTAGTCAAAATTGAGTAACATAAGGAGGAAAAGTTGTATGTTTAAAGTATGCAACGCATCCAAGGAATTTCCCGCCAACAGTTACAATTAAGTAGTTTAGAGGATAAAATCAGTCTTGAAAATCCTGTTCGTTTTATGGAAGCTTTCGTAGAGTATATCTCGCTTGAATTGCTTGGTTTTAAGACTAGCATTCTTAAAAGTGAAGGCATTGTACCCAATTATAATTATCACAGTATTTCTGATTTTAGAAAAAATAATCCATCGGGATTAAAAAAAATGTTCAAGTTGTTTGTTTCGTTTCTTAAAGATGCTGACCTGATCGCTGGGGAAACCATTGCTATTGATGGCACTAAAAGTCGGGCGCACAATAGTAAGAAAGACAATTTTTCGGATTTGCAAAATCTGCCAAATACAAAACCATATTTAAATTAAGCCTAAAACCCAAATTGCTTGTAGCGTGTGTGCTTGTTGCACAACTAAAATTCCCTCTTAAAATTCTGATTTATCAAATTATTTAAAATATAATATATTGATTTTCAATGGTTAATTTGTTTATAAAAAAATGATTAAAAGTTAGATTTAGTCTTTTTTTTAGTTGTGCAACAGCCACGTGTGTTGGTGGCAATACTTATTAGTATTTTGGTGTTTTCTCTATTATTTTTTTATTCAATTCTTTTTGTTTAGCTATTGTTTCCAAAAACTGTTTCTTTTTTGGTAAGTTTTCTTTTTGATATTTTTCTATTAATGAAATTGTCAAAACTATTTTTAGAATATTATGATTGTCTTGAATTGAATTTTGTGAGTTAGAAATTTGCTTTACAAGTTCATTAATTTCTTTAGATTCTGAATCATATTTTTCATTACTTTTTTTGATTAAATCTAAAACTCTTTTTTTATTTAAGCTATCCGTAATTTGATTTGCAAATCCTGTAGCATTGCCATAAAACTGTGTTGATTTTCCGTTATAATTGTAAAAAATATTTTGAGTTTCTGATGGAGTTTCTTGAAACGTTTCTAATTCTGTTTCTAGTTTTTTTAACTCAGGAGTTTTTTCTACTAATTCTGCATAAAGTTCTTCAATTAAATTTCCACCTCGTTTAGATAAACTTTTTAGGCTTATGTCATCTTGAAACGCTTCTGGATTTTGAATTTCAGAGTTTTTATTTTCACGTTTGTTTTCATTACAAGAAACTATCAAGAAAATTGACGATATTACTAATGAACTCAATAAATATTTTTTCATTTTTTCTTTAATTATTTTGGTGAATTTCAGGTTTATTCGTTTTTTCAAGTAGTATTGTCACCAACGTCAGTCTGTGAAAAAACCTCCGCTTATTGTTTATCAAAAGTAGTCAAAATTGAGTTACATAAGGAGGAAAAGTTGTATATTTAAAGTATGCAACACATCCAAGGAATTTCCCGCTAGCATTTACAAATAAACAGTTTAGAGGATAAAATTACTCCTGAAAATCCTGTTTGTTTTATGGAAGCTTTCGTAGAGCATATCTCGCTTGAATTGCTTGGTTTTAAGACTAGCATTCTTAAAAGTGAAGGCATTGTACCCAATTATCACAGTATTTCTGATTTTAGAAAAAATAATCCATCGGGATTAAAAAAAATGTTCAAGTTGTTTGTTTCGTTTCTTAAAGATGCTGACCTGATCGCTGGGGAAACCATTGTTATTGATGGCACCAAAAGTAGGGTGCACAATAGTAAGAAAGCCAATTTTTCGGATTTGCAAAATCTGCCAAATACAAAACCATTTTTCCAGTAAGCCTATTGCCTAAATCCGTTGTTGCTGTTAGGTGTTCGGTTGCTTATTTAATTTCTGTTTCAATTCAATAGGCACTTTTTAACTATTTCTTTGTTTTGATTTAGTATCCATTTTTTTAAATCTTCATTTTCGATAAATTCTTTGTCAATATCGACCAAAAAAAAGTTATGATTTATTTCAGTTTCATTGACTTTATCATTTTTGTTTTGTTCTTGATATTTTACATAAAATAATTTATTTTTATTGTAATAAAATTTCACATTTATTTTATTAAAAGTTCCATCTTTAAAATCAATTTTACTGTCATAATCGGCTCTTAATAACTTGCAATTTTGGTCTTGATTATAATTTTTCAACTTTTTTTGGGATAGATTTTCAGTTTTCAGAATTTCTGTCAGATATGAATGTGGTTTTATTGAAAAATATCCAATTCCACTAGTTTTTACTTCTTTTTCAAGATTTTTAGTTACTTTCTGGGCTTCAATTTTGCCTCCCAAATCATAAATGACCAGACAACTTTCATTTTTACTTAAACTATCAATTTCGGAAATTGAAAATTCAAGTTTTTCAATTTTTTGCGAAAAACAATTCAATGTGATTAGGTAGATTAACAAAACTAATTTATTCATATTATTTTTCGTTTCTAATTCAGTCTTGTTTTTTGTCAACTGACGCCTAACGTCAGTTTGTCTCAAAACCTCCGTTTTTAATTTTTTATATTGGACTACAGTGATGCAAACTGCCAAAGTTTAAACGTTAAGCTCTGTTTGCACAAAACCCCATGTTGTGTATTCGTACTTCTTGTTAATAGCAGAATTGTCTTAAGATGGGAGTAAGTCACACCGCAATTATTTAAACATCATAATAGACGCCATCATTACTATTCCCTCGAATAAATTGCCAATACGAATATTTTCATTTTCTGCATGTTGATTGTTGTCATGGTTTGCTATTGGAATAGTAACAGTTTTTGCCTTTAAATATTTTTCAAACAAAAAAAGTGGCAAAGTACCACCCATTGTTGGCTGTAATACAATCTGGTTTTGGGTTGTCGTTTTAACTGCGGCAATAACTTTTTGTATAATTGGCAAATCCATTGATGTTCGTTGTGCATTTACACCATCGCTATTAGATACCACTTTGATGATTTTTGCATATTTTTCTCTTTCTTCATCAGTAGGCTCAGTTTCGCTTACATAATAACCTTCGGCTTTTATATGATTGATTACTTTTTGTTGTTGCCTTTTCCAATCATTGCCTAATACCAATCTTAAATCAAGAACAGCAGTTGCGTAAGTTGGTATCTGATTAGAAGCCATTTTACCAACATTACCACTTTGCATACCATTGATGTTTAATGTAGGCTGGTTTATTGCCTCACTTAATGTTACTCCTTTCATTTCTACTGCACTAATTCCCAGTTCTTTTTTCATTTGTTCATCAACTGAGGGAACTTCATCCAAAGATTTTTTTTCAAGAAGAGATAACGGGGTTACATCGTCATAAAATCCTTTTATGGTTACCCTTCCAGTGTCGTCTTTCATAGAGGATAATAATTTTGCCAACATCATTGCAGGGTTAGGAGCCCAGTTTCCGTAATGTCCACTATGCAGTGGTCTTTTTGAAGCATATACAGTAAGTTCAAGATTTACATCACCTCGAACACCAAATATAATTTGCTTTTTGCCTGATTGGTGAATTGGTCCATCACAAATAATCCATAGGTCTGATTGAAGTAATGACTGATGCTTTTCTAGTATTTCATGAAGATGTGGAGAACCTGCTTCTTCTTCTCCTTCAAAGAAAAATTTAAGATTATAGTTGGGAGCAAGTCCGCTTTTTATAATAGCGTCATACGCATTTATGATAGCATTAATACCAGCCTTGTCATCAGAAGCCCCACGGGCATAAATTCTCCATTCGCTTTTATAACTACCATCTGCAGGAAAAGGAATATTTGTCCCTCCTTTATTTATGGCATCCGTAAATAACTTTGGCTGAAACGGTTCAAGTCCTTTTGCCCATTGTGCTGGGTTGACGGGTTGCCCATCATAATGTGCATAAAAAATAAGAGTTTTTGTAGCACCAGGTACATTCACTTCGCCATATACTGCTGGTGGTACACCTACTGTGTTAGCCCTTAAAAGCTGCACTTTTTGAATACCTCTTTTGGTCATCATATTCATAATGAAGTCAGCATTTTTTTGTTGACCAACAGGGTCAGCAGCAACATTAGGTAAATAGAGAAACTCGGAGAACTCTTTAATGATGTTGCCAGCATTTTCAGTTCCGTATTTTTTTATTGTTATAACTTCTGGTGATTGTGCTGAAACTGATTCGACAATCAGAAAACTTAAAAGGAAAAAGATGAAATATTTTTTCATAAAATTAGTTCAGTTAATATTCTAAAGCAATGTAAGTTTTCGTCTATAGTAGTCTAATTAACGTTTTGTTAATTTTTTGTAAATCAAAATTTTATAATTCTATTTTTTTGATTAATTCTTTCCATTTCTCCACTTTTCTGCCGTCAGAGTAGGAGTCTAGAGTGAATGATACCTAACGTCAGTTTGTCTCAAAACTTCCGTTTTTAATTTTTACATTTGAATTCCTCTCTTTTAAAAATCTCAAAATGCGCAATTCTCAGAGACTTGATTTAAGCTTTTAGACAGTTTGACGCTCTGTTACTAGCGAGTTTAGTACTAAATTAAGCCCATTCTTCGGATTTGCCAAATCATTCCAAATGCAAAACCAACTTTCCATTAAGCCAATTGTTCAAATCCGTTGTGGTGGATGTTACCTGCTGTTTTTTTTATCCAATATTTTTGAACTTATGCTTCCGTTCTGTAGTAAATCAATTTGTTGTTGTATTTTGGAATACTTCGTTGTTTCTTTTAGAGATATTATTATTGGTTTTATTTCAATATTATATAATTCTCTTGTCATATTATCACATTGTGAATCTCCAAATCTTAAGTATTGAAAGACATTATTCAATCTGTTTTCATTATCAGATTGTAAAGCTTCTTTAATAGCAGAAATACGATTCCATTTTTTGTGGTTTTCCTTCCACCATTTTTCTGCATTCTTTGAAAGTATTTTTTGGTATTCTATAATTTTTTTGTTTGAAGTTTTATTTTTCCAATCTAGGTCATAATTTCCTTTTTCTACATAGCTATTATAGTTTTCTTTCATAAGTTTAAAGAGAGTTTCGTCATTAACTTCAGAATTCTTGTAGCCAAAATCTTGAAACGTTATTTCTTCAAGTAGCCAACCTGACCTTACAGAAATCCAATCCATATCATATGGTATGTAATGCCCGTGTCCATAAAAAGTCGTGCTACCTGGATAAATCAAATCTGCAGTATCTGTTAATTTTACTATACTCGTGTCTTTCAAAAGTTTAATTAATTCAGGAAGAATTATTTTTTGATAGTTTTCAAGTTCTTGTTCGGCAGGATAAACATTTCTATAAAAAGATTTCTTCTTAAATTCAGTAAGTAAACTATCAACTTTTGTTTTTTGTCCAAAACAAGAAGTAACGGTAATTATCGCCAATCCAAGAATAATTTTTAATTTCATATTTCTGATTTTCTGTGGTAAAATAGCAGGTAACATTCTGGTAATACAGCGAGTTTGATACTAATTAAGATTTATTTTTCAGTTATCACTAAACTGCTAAATACAAAACCAACTTTCCATTAAGCCAATTGCTCAAATCATATGAGTAGCTGTTAGACATAGTTTTTTTGTACGTTTCGTTTCTCAAGCTCTATTTCTAAATTTTTCAATCCTTCAATAAACTCTCTTCTGTTTTTCTTATACATTTTCGGTAAATCAAAATCGTTGTAATGTTTAATTAAATTTTCAAGTTCAATTTTGGTTAAATCACTTGGATTTTTGAAACGAATAGAGCTGTCAAATTCAGTTTCGTGTTTTTCATTTAGTATTTCTGTTGCTTTTTCTTTTGCAGGAACGTTATTTAATTGAACTAATTTAAACTTATTTTTCTGCAATTCAGTTTCTCCAATTATTTTCAAATATTCATCAATAACACTTTCGTCTATTTCTATTATACCTTTTCCGAATTTATGCCTGTCTGTTCCGTTTTTTTTAACTCCAGAAATCCAGTATCCCTTTCCAGTTTCAATATCATAATAGTTGCCTGCACTACCTCTTCCGTCTTTTTGGTATACATTTCCATTAAAATATATTGTTAGACCAGTTTTTGAAAAGTAACATTTTCCAATCTGTGCTAATCCATCGTGATTTGCTCCAGTTTCAACGTATACGATTTCAGGTTTCATTTTTTACTTTAAAGATGTTTGCAGGATTTTAGTTTCTTAGATAAAATTATGTCTAACGTTTTGGTAATACAGCGGGTTTGGGACTAATTAAGTTTTATTTTTCGGTTATCACTATACTACCAAAACAAGACTATCTTTCCATTAAGCCCAATGCCCAAATCCGTTATAGTTGTTGTGCGTTCGGTTTTTTATTTATTTAAATTTCCAATTGTAAATACAACAAACATTATTCCGGTTACAAATGCGATGAAATAGGCAAACTTTTTTATGTCATCAAAATTTCTATTTTCTTTCAATATAATTTTTCGAAATTTTTCGGAAACTATAGCTAAAATTGAACTAGTAAATATAAATCCAACTGCTAAATTCATTCCAATTCCAATTGGCGGACCTTCGGTTTTGTCATTTAGAAAAAACGGAAGAATATCAGAAAGAAAAAGTAAGTTCCAAACAACAATAAAAAATATTGCAACTGATTTTTTTATAGGAAATCCACCTTCATTTTGCTTTTTCAGAATTTCTAAATCAACAGCGCTTAGTACACTATTTGTATTTTGTAGAAATCCAGTTTTTTCAATTTCACGAATTACAGAATTTGGATTTTTAAGAGTCCAAAATATTACTTCAGAATCATAATTTTCAATTCTATGATTAATTTTTATTCCGTTTCCAATAATTGGAATAGAAGAATATGATTTTATTGAAATTATATCTTTTGGTTGGAATACAAGATTACCAACAATCGAAGCATTTATTTTTAATATTTCTTTGTCTACATACAAATCAGCAAAAGGAAAAGTTGCATTTGCCATTCCAATTCTTGCTCCTCCAGTTAGAGTAAATTTTTCGTTCATTATTTTGATTTCTTATTAAACTTAGTTTTATTTTTCGGTTTTCTTTAAGCCCAATGCCCACCCGAGCTTGTAAGCCGAACAGACAAAGTAAATCCGTTGTAGTTGTTGTGAACTGTACTTTATTCTTTAAGCGTTTTAATTAATCCAATGATTTTAAACTCTAAATACCTTTTCATTGAGAATTTTTCAGGTCTAAATTCATTAAAATTCTCTAAATTTTCAATTTCAGTTACTTTATATTTAGAATATTCATCGGTCTGTTTAAACTTTAAAAATAAATCCCTCTTTAGTTTTAAAAACCTTTTATATTCTAAATCATAATTTTTTTCAACTCTTCCGTTCTTAAATTCAAATAGAAGATACTTTGTAAAATGAATATCTGTCCAATTCGATTTTGTTACTTCAATTTGCTTTCCATATGGTAATGTTTGTATTTTAGAGTATTCCATAATGATTTTTTCTTTGTCTTTAAAAAAGTCTTTAAAGACAGACCTTGAATCTAAACCTTTTTCTTTCTTAACTATGATTGTAATGTCTGTTAGAAATAAGGAGTCGTTTTCGATTGTATAAGTAAAATTATAAAAGCCATAATTTGCAGTTGTCTCAATGGCGTCTTCAGGCACTTTAAAATTAAACTTTTTTATATAATTTCGTCCAGGATTGAAACTTCTCCATTCATACTTTTTTCCATTATATATTAAGATGTCAGGTATTTGCTCAGTTGCAAAAATTTTCAAAGTTATAAATAAGACAAATAGAATTAGTTTATTCATTTAGGATGTTTTTTAGTAATGCTTATAATGTGTTGTTTTTTTTTATTAAGTTGTTGTTTTTCAATGTTTTTAATTACGAAAAAGACAGGATTTAGTTTCAAAAGTAACAATTTTGGTAAATCTCAAACCCCGCAATTTCTGCAAACTGCTGAGTTTGTTCCATAACTAAAATTCTCTTCTAATATTTTGATTTGTCAAATTATTTAAAATGTAATATATTGATTTTTAACACATAATTTGTTTGTAAAAATGATTAAAAGTTAGATTTAGTCTTTTTTTTAGTTGTGCAATAGACACGTGTGTTAGCGGTAGTATTTTTTAATAGTATTCAATTCTCAAAAGCCCTTTTTTAGTTTCAATTTTCAAAGTGTCTTTTATATTTATTTTCTCAATTTCAATTTTTCCATTTTGTTTAAAATAATCTCTTTCGGTTATAATTGCGTCAGAATTCAATGCTTTTGCTACAAAGTGATTATTTTCAATTTTGTCAATAACAACATATTCTTTTTTAATTATTTCGTTCGATTTCAAGCGATTTATTAATAGTAGAATTGACATTGTTACGTTTTGTAAAAGAAAAGAATAAACTAAACAAATAAGAGTAAGTTTGATAAATTCGGCCATTATTTGTTTCAGATTATTTTTATAAATTTCTTTGTAAATTATTACGATTAGAATAACAATAATCGATACAATTGTCATTATTTTCCAATAAATATTTTCTCTAAAATCATTTATGTTTTCTGTTAGATAATGTTTCCTTTCATTTGGAATTAATGTGAAAGACAAAAAAATAATTATTAAAAAAAATATGATTGTGATTTTATGTTTTTTAAAATACTCTTTCATAGTTCGTTTTTTTATAATTTTAGCTAATGTTCCTGGGCTTAGCGAGATTGCTAGCTTCGTAACCGTTTTTTTTTCTTTAAAAGATAAAATTTCTTTCGAAATATAAACTTGAATTTACTACAAAATTCGCAATCTTGCCAACGCTTGTTATGTGTGGTTTTTATTTATTTGATTATCAGATTTGATATAAGATTTATAATTTCCAATAGCTAGAAATAAAAATAATAATCCCAAAAACGAAAAACAACCCATTCCCCAATAATTGTTTTCAGCATGCCAACTATCTACTTTTCTATTATCTATTTGATAAATATTATTATCGTCGATAATTTGGTAAACTTGGATTTTAGAGAATCTTAAATACTTATCAATAAAATTTAAATCTTTTGATTTAGATATTTTTTTTTCGAATTCATCTTTTTGTATTCCAATCTTTACTAAAGTACCTTTTCTAAATTCTTTTAAAAATATACCATCATCTAATATACCTGTATAATTTGCACCAGCAATGATAAACACAAAATTCGGGTAATTTGTTAATTCAAATTCAAATCGATTATTTCCTTTTCTTTTTTTAATAAGTTTTATATCATTTACTAATTCACTTGAAATATATGAAAAATCACTATTTTTAACTGTTTTAAAATCATAAAAGCAACTTGAAAAATAAAACATTAAACAACTAATAATACCACAAATAATTGAATGTTTTAGGAATTTTGGTTGAGATAATTTTTTATTTAATTTTTTGTTCTCTTTTACTCTAATCTTTATTTTGGAAAAGAAATCATAAAAATTAGAATATTCTGAATCAATTAATGTTATTTTTTCTCCTGTATTTAAAATCAAATAATATTCAGTCCAAGAATTGTATTTTCCTTCAAAATATTCAGAAAAATGAGTTGTAATTTCAGAAAAATGATATTTTTTTGTTTGTAATATCCTTTTGATTTCAAAATAGTTCTCATATACATAAATTCTTTTTTGATTAAGTAAATAATAAATGCAATAAAAAATAATTAACGCTAAAACTAAAAACCCTATTATTTTAAGATTTTTTTCATAATTGTTTTTTGGTTGAAAATTATTATTTAATAAAATTATAAAGAATGTAAATAAAACTATACCAATAAAAATAATGATAGTGTTCGTTAAACTTCTTTCCGATTTTGAAATAATTTTATTGTTCATTTTTTGTATTAAGTCTTTGAATACCTGTTAGTGTCGCAAAATCACACATAATATTCCCGCGCTACAAGCAGTTTGAGATTAAATTAAGCCCTATTTTCGGATTTGCCAAATCTTCCAAATACAAAAACAATTTCAAATTATGCTCATTGTCCAAATCCGTTGTAGCTGTTAGTGGCAGTTGATTTAGGTCTTAATGAATTTAGATTCAATTATTTTCCATTTGTTGTTGATTAAAACAAATCTAACATCTGGCTTATAATTTACAACTCCACATTTACATTCAGATATTTCTGCAAGTGGAGAATTTTCACCTTTTTTCTTTAAGCCTTTTAATTTGTATTCTCCAAAATTAATGTCAACAGTATCTTTGCTAATTATTCTATGTGAGATAGTGTAAACTGTAAACTCTTTGTTTTCTTTACGTGAAATTTTAATTATTTCATCCTGATTCAAAATTTTAATTTGTCCTTCAGTAAATATTGTCTGCGGTGCGTTAGTTTGATTATCTATATCAATATATTTATAACCACTGGAAAGTGCCAAATCCATTCGCTGTTGTAAAGCTTTTACATACAAAGTGTCGATATCATTTTGACTAAGCTTTTCTTGTCCAAAACAGTTGATAGCAAAATGAAATGTTAAGGTGAAAAATATGATTTTGTAATTATTTTTCAGTACGTTTTTCATAATTTTAGCTAATGTTTCTGGGCTTGGCGAAGTTGCGAACTACTGAACTGATTATTTTCTATCAAAGATAAAATTTCTTGCGATAAATAAACGTGTATTTACTACAAAATTGCAATCTTGCTAAACGCCTGTTAGCGGTTTGTTGTTTCTTTTTTCAAGTCAATTCTTTATTCTGAAGTTAACATGGGAGTAAATTTTTATGGTTTTACTTTTAATTTCCAATAAAAATATACGGTTGCTAAATTCACTGCAACGAGCAACCAAAGTAATGGGTATGTATAAAAACTCTGGTAACCTCGCCCATGAGGGATTTCTATAAGTGGTACAGTTATTATTGCATCCAATACTAATGCTGTTGCTACCATTATTAAGCCTACAATAAATCCATTGTTTTTATTGCCGTTTTTATAGTAAATGGAGGCTCCAAATGTAGCAAACGGTATAATGAATATGCCCACAATGGATGCTTGCAGATTCAACGAATCTTTTGTGATTGATATATTACTTAGTATAGCAAATACTATAAATATCAGTAGCCACACTAATGCTCCAGTTAAAATTGCTCTTATTTTGTTCATTTTAATTTATTTGATCATTAATTAATAATTTTATTTTCGGTCCTAGCCAAACAAGCTAATATTAAAAGAAGAAAGGAAACGCTTGAAGTTATTGTTCGAATGAGGTGCAAATTATTCCATTTTACCTCAAACTTATCTCGCATTATTTTGGCATCTCCTACACTTATTTCACTCAAATTGATTTTTTCTAATAAAATATTCAATGGTATATTCCCAATCATTGTCACAACAAAAACACCCAGAAAATAAAATATAGATGCACCAACTATTGCCCAAAACATAAAACTATGATTGGATTTATATAAGTAAGCGGATAATGGGGATAGAAATATAGGACTAATAATTACGATATAGAACAATGGGTTGATGATGGTTCTATTCATATTTTGAAAAGATCTGAGGTAACTCACATCATCCAACTTTCCAATACCAGGTGTAATAGCATTCGTCCATATAAAAAACACACCCGCTAAAAGACCTGTAAAAAGTGTAGTTAATAACAAAGCGATTAGTTTTTTATCTAAAATAAATGTATCCATATGTGTATATTTTATTGGTGTTATTTATTTAGATTCCATATTCCAGCTGCTGCTGTTACTTTTGCATATTCTGAAAAATCAGTCGCTTTTCTCCCTAATACTTTTTCAATATCAGAAGATACTGTAGCATTACGTCCGTCCAATACCTCTGTAAAAAGATAATTGACCAACCATATATAGTCTTCCGGTAATTGATAGCTTCTTAAAAGCTGAACGTTTTCTTCTAAAGTGAGGGGTTGAAATTGAATACTTCTGCCACAAGCATCCGATATTTCGGTAATGGCTTGAGGTATGGTCATAAGTCTTGGACCTGTCAATTCATAGAGTTGTCCATTGTGTTTATCATCTATAATTGCTTGTACCACCACATCTGCGATGTCATTGGTATCTGTAAAAGGTTCTAATGCTTCGGCTCTTGGTAAGGCTACATGTCCTGCAAGAATTGGCTCAAGAAATACGCTTTCACTGAAATTTTGATTGAACCAACTTGCTCTCACAATAGTCCATTTTTTAGCGATTTTCATAACTGCCTGTTCGCACAGCTGGGCTTCTTTCTCTCCTCTGCCCGATAGTAACACCATTTTGTTTACACCATTATCATTGGCGAGAGTGGTAAAACTTTTAATAGTTTCAACTGCTGTGGGTATTGCTAAGTCAGGCTGAAAAGTAATGTAAACTGTATCTGCATCTTTAATTACTTCTAACCAGGTATCTTGGTTTTCCCAATCAAAAGCTGGAATTTCACTTCTTGAACCGATACGGATATTTTCATATCCTAAATTGAGTAGTCTTTCAACAACTTTGCCTCCTGTTTTTCCTTTTCCTCCAAGGATTAAAATTTTACTTTGCTTCATAATAATTGTTTTTAAATTAATGATGATGCAAAGGTGAGGTAGTTCTATATTTTACTTTTGTTGTAAAAGGATTAAGATTTGTTTGAAAGGAATTGTCGCTTGATTTCGTTAGGTCTGACACCAAACTTATTTTGAAATGCATTGGAGAATGAACTCAAACTGTCATACCCAACATACCACGCTACTTCTTGAACACTATCATCAGTGTTGCTAAGCATCTCATAAGCTTTTTTGAGACGTTCTTCTTGTAAATATTTAAAAACAGGAACACCAAAAAGCTCTTTGAAATTCTTCTTGAGTTTATTGTTATTAAGGCCAATAAGTTTGGATAGCTCATTCAAAGAAGGAGGACTGGAAATGTTGTTCTCCATAATTTCTTTAGCCTTGAAAAGCTTTCCTTTATCTTCATTAGACATATTTTCTTTCTTATCAGATGCAAGGAATGCAAAAAAATGAGATAGCAATTCATTTACCTGGCTTTTTAAAAACATTCGCCTTGTATTTCCTTTGTATTTGGTGGTCATGATTTTATTTACGGCTTTTTGCATGTCGGGAGTCATGTAAAATCTTGGACCTTCCACAAAGTCAGTGTTTGGGGCTAATAATTCTGGCAAAAAATCGCTAAAAATTTCTTGCTCTTCTTTAGGTAAAGTATGGAGCTTATTTAGTTTTGAAAAAATGCTTACAGATTGTAGTGGTCTGTTTGGTCCGATTTTATGAGAAAACTCTACCTTGCTGTTGCCAAAAAATGAAATCGCAGCACCATTTGTGTTAGTAACTATTTTTGTTTGGTTTTGATGTTTAATTTCTAGTTCTACTTCGCCAGAACTATAAAAAGCAAATCCTACAGCATCTCCATCAATGGCACATGTTTGCACAATGGTCTTATCAGAGTTGGATTGCTCAATTAAAACGATGAAGTTATTGATTTCTATAATATCTGTTGTCATTATTTATTATTAGATTCTGTCGTCTCTGGTACAATGATCGCTAAGTTTCTCGTGCTACAAGCAGTTTGGGACTAAATTAAGCCCATTCTTCGGATTTGCCAAATCAAAACTTATTTCAAATTGTGTGTTGTTGCACAACTAAAATTCCTTCTTAAAATTCTGGTTTGTCAAATTATTTAAAATGTAGCATATTGATTCTTAATATATAATTTTTTTTTAAAATATGACTAAACGTTAGATTTAGTCTTTTTTTAGTTGTGCAACAGCCACGTTTGTTGGCAGTAGTTTTTATTTTTTTGCAAACATATATTTTCGATAAAACCATCCAGTATTATAGTATTCAAATCCCATGTTTTTTACTTTTCTAGTATTTAATTCTTTTTCCAAAAGTTGTACGTTTGAAACAAAACTACTAGTTATTTCAGATACTTTTCCTGATTTATAATAAATTATTATTGATTTTGATTTCCATGTATATTTTCCAAAATAGACTTCTGATTTTGAATAACCTAACACGTCATCAAAATCGGCTTTAGTTATTTTAAAATTTTTTAGTTCAAATATTGAGATAGTGTTTTTCTTAATAACAACGTATTTAAAATAGAAACAAAAGAAGTATAATAAATGAAATGTAAAATAACCAATGAAGAAGATGAAGAAAAATGCTGAAAATAAAACACTTGTTTTTAGACTACTCATTGACTTTTCAAATATTTTTAAAATTACATATACTAACATCGTTAAGCTAGATATTGCAAAAATAAATTTTATTGTCGGGAAAAGTATTCTAGGATAAAATATCTTCTTCAATTTACTTCGGGTTTTTAAGCTTGTAGCGTGTGTGCTTGTTGCACAACTAAAATTCCTTCTTAAAATTCTGGTTTGTTAAATCATTTAAAATATAACAGATTGATTTTTAATATGTAATTTATTAAAAAAAATGATTAAAAGTTAGATTTAGTCTTTTTTTTCAGTTGTACAACAGCCACGTGTGTTAGTGGCAGGCTATTTATATTTCTTAAACCAAAATCCTTTTTCTTCATTTGACCATTCTTCAACAGAACCCAAAGAATCTTTAATTTCTTTTGATAATGTGTAACAATCCAAACATATAAGGCTATCATTTCTTTTGACTAAACATTTATTGCTATTTTTTTTCTTGATAAAACCATCTCCGATCTTTACTAAATAAAAAATTTCAGCATTTACTCCCACTGATTTAAATTTTCCGTCTTTATATATTTTCAACGTAGCATTTCCGCCTTTTGCTTTTACCATTTCCGAGATAGATCCATCTGCTTCATCAGATAAATTTTCCCTATAAACATCAACCATAGTAAGATTATTACACCCTTGAAGTATTACTAAAAATAACAATAATATAGTTTTTCTCATTTGTTAACGTTTTCTCTTTATCGCCTATGGCGGATTCAAGACCTTAATGCAACAAGGTCATTTAATATTGTAATAATCAAATTTAGTTTTTATTTCAATTCAGCATAATTTCAGAATAACTTTTTTGGCTTTTTTAAATAGCCAAAAGTTATTTCCGAAATTGACTTTGTCTATGCGGCATAATTGGTTATTTCTTGATTCATAATTTCATTAGGAGTTTTGTATCCCAAAATCTTCCTAGGTCTATTGTTTAAGCTGTTCAATGGTTATTTTATTGAAGTCAGTTCCTTTAGGGAAAAAACGTCTAATTAATCCGTTTGTATTCTCGTTAGTTCCTCTTTCCCAAGAAGAATAAGGATTAGCAAAATAAATATCCATTCCTGTGTTATTAGAAAGCCATTTGTGATTAGCCATTTCAATTCCGTTGTCGTAAGTCATTGTTTTCCTGATGTATTTAGGCAGTGTATTTAAAATTTTAGCAAATTGTTGGGTTACTGTTTTAGATTTTCTGTTTTCTATTTTGACAATAAAAGTGTATCTGGTTTTTCTTTCTACAATGGTTCCAATAGCATTCTTTTGTCCAGTTCCAATCATTAAGTCACCTTCCCAATGTCCAACTTCAACGCGAAATTCAATGTGTTTAGGCCTTTGACTAATATTGATTTGGTCTTTAATGCGAACTCTATTTTTACCAAACTTTCTTTTTTCTCTTCTTTTGTGATGATGATAGGGAAGAAGCTTAATCAATTTCTTTCCTAAATATGATTGTCGATGCTTGTAAATGTGCTGATAAATTGCTTCGTGAGATATTGACATTGTTATGTCATTTGGATAGAGCACTTTAATTCTACCAGCAATTTGTTCTGGACTAAATCCAGAGAGTAATCCATCCTCTATATACAAAAGCTTTGAGACTTTTATGAGTGCTTATTTTGTCTCTATTTCGTTTGTTTAAGTATTCTTCTTTAGCAAAGAAGTCTGCAATTGTTGCATCGTATTTATGAGAAGCTTTTCTAATCCAATTATTAACTTCACGAGTTATGGTAGATCTGTTTCTTTTAAGTTGATTTGCAATGTAGCTTTTGGATCTATTCTCACCCAGTAAAGTCTGAATAATAATCCGTTCATTTAAGGTTAATCGCCTGCGTAATTTTTCCATAATTCAACAAAGATAAAATTTATCATTTGTTGCATTAAGTTATTGAATTCGTCGTCGAGTTTCAAATTTGCCGTTAATGTCCTGTGGCTTGGAGAGATTTGGGACTATTTTTTTTTTTCGTTTATGACTAATTTTTCAAAGACAATACCAATTTTAAATTCAGCCGAAAACCCAAATCTTGCCAAACGCTCTTAGTAGTAAGTTTTTAATCTAGAAGATATTTTTTTATACTTCCCTTTTTTAATTTATTTTTCAAGTTATCGCATTCTATTTTAACCATTTCGTCATTGTATTGAGTTTTTCCGAATTCTATTAGAAAACAGCCATTATTTCCTGAAACAACTAAAGAATCATTATTCCAATATGCTTCGGTCACATCACTTACGAAAACTTGACTTGTATTATCATCTGTCAATTTAGTTAAAGATATTGACGAAAACATTTCTTCATATCGAATAGTAAAATCATCTTTAATGCTAACAGATTCATCGCAAGAAATGAAAGTTAATGATATAAATATTGCGCTAATTTTTATGAATTTCATTTTCGATATATGGTTAAACTTGCCGCTAACGTTTTGCAGCTTTAAGAAGTTGGGGATTTGGTTTGCCTAAACTTTCGATTAAACACCGAAGTTCAAAATTACAAAACAAATTTTAAATTAAGCCCGAAAACCCCAATTTCTTAAAACTGCTGTGTGTGCCCTGCATGAGCAGGACACACGCCGTAGGCTTTGATAAAAATCCGAAAATACAAATTTTGGATTAGAACACAAATCTTACAGCGTGTTATTTTTCCAGAGGGTGCAAGTCCCTTATGAGCGGATTGAAAACCCGAATCATTAGTACGTCGCAAGCTGGTTTACCGTGAGGTATTCAGTGAAGGAAGCGAAACGACAAAGTCCGGTACTGACGAACAGAAACGGCATAGGAGGCTGTTATACGAGGATAAGCAAGCACACCGTTGTAACGTCCAAAGATTATCAAAATCGTATTTCAGTAGATGCCGCAGGAATTGGATGAAGGAAAAAGCTCTTACCATGGGAGGTCTCTTAAACCACGAGTTGGTTATAAAGAGAAGTCAGCAGAAGTCATAGTACTTGTGGCAACGAGTTACGCCAAAAGGCATGGAGGTCTCACAAACAAGGAAGGACTGAACGTTATTCTCTGTAAAATTAAAATAATAAAGATACTCTTAGCTTATTTATAAAGTCTCAGATAGCCTAATTGGTGCAAAGAGCAATTATATGATGGATAACGAACCGCCGAGTACAGCCTGTCCCGAAAGTTTGCGGGATGACCCGTACGCTCGGTGGTGTACTCAGGTTTTTATTGTTTTTTTGGTTTTCGTGAATATAAATATTTGAGAGTCGCACTCCGTCAGTTGCTGGCGGAGCCGTCTACTCGATTAGGCGACGTAGCGCTCATTTCCTTAATAATATTAGCTATAACTTCTGCGTGATTGTCTTTAACACCATTAATGTCTAGAGTTCCACCGAGTATGAACATTTTTTTATTATTAAATCTATCGCCCAGCTTATCTTTTAGCATTATCGTTTTCATACTTTGAGCGATTCCCATTTCGTTAAGCTGACTATTGGAATAACCGGCGGTGCAAATTACCGCACCATAGTTGAACTTTTTCATTTTCTTTATACCGGAAATGTTTTTATAAGCGTAGCCGACTGAATAAACCCTGTCAAACCAACCTTTTAATTTTGCGGGGCAATTACTCCACCACACCGGATATAGAAAAATTACAGAATTTGCCCAATCTAATTTTTCATGCTCTATTTTCACATCGTTTGGGATTTCATTATCGAAATTGGAAAATGCTTCTCTTTCGTACTCTTGTTCAGTCATATCGCTTTGAAAATTCATTTCATAAAGATCAGAAACTTTAACGCTGTGTTTTTGTTTGTAAATTTCTGCTTTTATCTGCTCCAAAATTTGGAATGTGTAAGATTTCTTACTTGGATGACAAAATATAACTAAAATATTCATCTTTTTATTTTTTAGATAATTGCTCGAAGTTAACCGTAACGCCACTGCTATGTCGCCTAACGTCAGTCTGTGAAAAAACTAAAATCAACCTCTTGAGAATCTCATATTTGATTTTTTTCTTTGGTAGCCCTCCGAATACTTGCTAAATTTGATGAGGTTTTTTCACAGTCTGACGTCAGTCTGTGAAAAAAACTCCGTTTATTTTTATTTCAAAAGTAGTCAAAATTGAGTAACATAAAGAGGAAAAGTTGTATATTTAAGCATGCAACACATATCTGGAATCTCCCGTTAACAGTTACAATTAAGTAGTTTAGAGGATAAAATCAGTCTTGATAATCCTGTTCGTTTTATTGAAGCTTTCGTAGAGCATATCTCGCTTGAATTGCTTGGTTTTACGACTCGTATTCTTAAAAGTGAAGGCCGTCCTAGTTTTGAATCAAAAGTATTTCTTAAACTTTATCTTTATGGATAGATATCTCAATAGTCTTGGAAGTTCGAGAAAGCTAGAAAAAGAGAGCATTCGCAATATAGAATTGCAATGGCCTTTGTGTGGCATTGTACCCAATTATCACAGTATCTCTGATTTTAGAAAAAATAATCCATCGGGATTAAAAAAAATGTTCAAGTTGTTTGTTTTGTTTCTTAAAAATGCTGAGCTGATTGCTGGGGAAACCATTGCTATTGATGGCACCAAAAGTCGGGCGCACAATAGTAAGAAAGCCCATTCTTCGGATTTGCCAAATTCTCACAAATACAAAACCAACTTTCCATTAAGCCAATTTCCCAAATCCGTTGTAGCGTGTGTGCTTGTTGCACAGCTAAAATTTCCTCCTA
This sequence comes from Flavobacterium polysaccharolyticum, assembly GCF_038739875.1. NCBI lineage: Bacteria > Pseudomonadati > Bacteroidota > Flavobacteriia > Flavobacteriales > Flavobacteriaceae > Flavobacterium > Flavobacterium polysaccharolyticum. The sequence goes on along the minus strand of NZ_JBCGDP010000003.1, from coordinate 310,303 downwards.
AAATTCTAATTTGTTAAATTATTTAAAATATAATGTGTTGATTTTAAATGAATTAATTGATTTAAAAAAGATTAAAAGTTAGATTTAGTCTTTTTTTAGTTGTGCAACAGCCACGTGTGTTACCAGCTGTATTTATATTTCCGCACTTATTAATTTTATCCAGTCTTTTCCAAATATTCTCAATTCATAAATCCATAAATTTTCTGTTTTGTTGTTTTTGAACCAATAATCTTTTGAATAGTCAATCCAAATACCATTTTTAAAATCTTTGTCATAAATAGAAAATGAATCTCCGTCAAATTTTACAATTTCGACAATATTTTCAATTATAAATTTAGTTTCTATTTTTAAAATTGCTATTTCTGCAAAACGGTAAAGTTTAAGAAAGTTTTCTTTAGATAATTCCGCTTTAAGAGTTAGAAGCGTTTTTGTAAGATTGCTAATTTCATCTTCTGTAAAACTTAAATTTAAGTAGTTAAATTTGAAATCAGTTCCGTTAAGTTCGATTGCTTTCTGTTCAATTTCTTCGATTGTTAAAATTTCATTTTCTGAAATTATTTTTTCTGAAATTGAGGAAATGAAAGAGATTAATTCAGGTAATTTTAGTTTTCTTTCTTCCAGTTTTCGCAATGTTTTTATCTTTAAATTTCTTTCTTCTGTGTTCATTTGGTGTAATATAGCTGGTAACTTTCCCGCGCTACAAGCAGTTTGGGACTAAATTAAGCCCATTATTCGGATTTGCCAAATCTTCCAAATACAAAACCAACTTTCCATTAAACCAAATACCCAAATCCATTGTGGCTGTTAGCAGTAGTACTTTATTTAAGTTTTTTTAATTCTTGTTTAACATTTAATAAAGTTTGCATATAGTCTTGAATTGCGTGAGAATTTACAGAACTTAAATTATGCACTAAATTATTTCTGAAACGTCTTAAATAATCTATTTGATAAGCTAAACTCATATCTAATTTATTTTCATTATTTAACGCTTTAACGGCTTCAATAACAGAATAATGCCTCTGAGTGAGGTTGGCTTTTTTAAGAAGTATTTTTTCAACATCATTCCATTCTTTTAAGAAGTCGCCAATATCTCCAGATTTCAGATAATCATTTAAATTCAATTTTATGTCATTGCAAATTTCTAAGATTTTATCTTGTTTTGGATAAAGTGCACTTTCTGGGATTATATTAAAATCACTTCCCCAAAAACTTTGTTTTACAGGAATTTTGAATTTCATAATAAGTCTGTTATTAAAATCCAATTCTGATTTTGAATCATAATCGCTTGTTACATCTGTAGTTCCAGCTAAATATCCTTCTTGGTAGAATGGTCTAAGAGCATCAGGGGGTGTAATGCTTAAAAGTCTAATATTTACAATGTCTTCTTCTGAGTTAGATGAAATTCTGTTTGTTAAATAAGGTAAGCCAAAAACAAATATGTATGCAAAATCAGTTTCATTTTTTAAAAAAGCAAAAGAGCAAGCTACCCTTAATGACTGTGTAAAATCCAATAGAGGAGTTGAACAGACTTCATAGTGTTGTAGAATGCTCCACTGCATTAATTTTTTTCTTTTGAATTCAGAGTAACCAGTTATTTTTTCTTCTGCAAATCGTTTAGATACTTCTTTACTTGCTTCTTCAAGTATATCAAATCGATATTCTAATTCATTTTTAGCCACATAATCGCCTCTATAAATGCTAGGTAAAAAGGTTGAAGAATTTTTTCTGTTTGTATAATCATTTCCTTGTCCTCTAAAGAATAACAATTGATTTTTGTTATAATAAGCGAGATGAGCAACTTGTGCAACTAATTCAGGGAAAGTTTCAACTAAAAACGGTTCGCTTTTAGAAATAAATTTTGGATCATATTTTTCAGCAAGTTCTTTTGATAATTTTCCTGTATAGTTTTGCATGTATGAACTGAATTGGTTGATAATATTACTACTAAATAGTATATAGTTTGATAAAATAGGACTTAATCATACCTAAATTTCGAGCGACAGGTCTTACTTTAGTATGTCTTGATGCCTCCAAATATATTCTTTTTCCTTCAAAAAATATAAACATTTTCTGAAATATACCCTTCTGTTTTGCTACTTCCCATTTTCTTTTTTCAACTTCTGACTTCTAATTTCGTACTTCTACCTTCGCATGAGGGATGGGAGCGGCATCCTCTTGGGGCGGGGTTCGCCCCAAGAGATATAGCGTACAGCCCGACGCCCGCTAGGCCTTTGGTTGTGGTGAAAATCCAAACGTCTGGCGGGGGGCATGCCCAACATTAAAGTATTGGGATGAGGTATGTTGTCTACCATTACTTGATTTCGTCGAGTAGCTCTTGGTAGGAATAGGTTTTGGTGGGAGTGTCGCTCTCGGTGGTGTTTTTGACCTTAACGCGTAGGGCGCGCAAACCCGAAACGCCTTGTAAATCCTCGATTTCTAATTGCTCTACGGTTGGCTCAAGGATGTTCTTGAATTGTAGGTACTTGATGTATTTGAGGTATTCTTGCTCTTCGTTGTTGTGCGAGTACACAATGGTGATTTTTTCTTTTTGGGTGATGCGCTCTTGGGTGCCTTTGATATGGGCTTTGTCGATGCGTTTTTTGACCACTTCGTAACGGGCATTGTAGGTGCCGTCTACATCAAAACGTTTTTCGTCCATGCGAAAACGAATCGAAAGCGGGGCGCTAAAGACCAAAATCAACGAGGTAACATCGAGTTCATACGGCAAAGAGGCTTTGAGTTGGTGGTGTTCCAATTCCATTTCGCAAAGGGTTTGTAATTGCCAAAGGCGCAAATTGTGCAAATACATCATGTCGAAACTGCGGGTGGGGGCAATGCTGGTGCCTATGTAGAGGTTGTGTTCTACGCCATCGGTTTTGAAGCGTTCGTAGTAATGCGGATAAATTTGCTGTGCTTCGACTTGTTTTTTGTCAAGGACAGCAGCTAGTTTTTTGTTGATAATCGACATGGCGTTATCGAATTTTTTGCGGGCGTGGTAAAACAATCCCGTTTTGGGGTCCAAACTCGCAAAATAGCTGTTTTCTACTTTTTCGGTATCAAAATCCATTTTGGTGTTTCTCAAAATGGGGTGAATTTCGGTTTCGATGTAATTCTGAATCAGCTGCTCCGAGTCGGCTTTGAGCGGCGCGTCGAGTTCGTTGTAGAACGACTGTAATTCGAATTGGCGTTGCTCGAGCAACAACAAATGCTGATTGGATTTTTGGTTCGCAAAAATATCCAACAATGTTTTTAATTGGTTTTTCAAGTCTTCTTTGACTACCTCGTTACGGTGAACAGAAGAGCCTTTGATATCGATTTGACCATAAAGCGGAAAGACTTCTTTGAAGACAATTTCCTTGAAAATATACTCTTTGTTGAAACTGTTGGTTTGAATGTATTTGTGGGCTTCTTTTTTGAATTTCCAATACACGCTGGGGTGAATGGCTGTATATTCTCGTTGGATCACGGCTTCGACCTGATGCAAAACATCGACGTTATGGCGTTCTATAGTGTCGATTAAATAAGGTTTAATCAAATCGAGTTTTTCGGCATTGAGGCTGTTGAGTACTCTAGCGGTGGGTGCCACGAGTTCAATAACACCCAACAACACATTGTTTTTGATGACAGGTGAAAATACCGCGCTTTTAATGCCTTGCGAAAGCAAATGTTCGCACAAGACTTTATTTTCTGTTGTGAGTATGTATTGGTCTACATCAGCAATGACTAGTGATTTTTTTTCTGTGATGGCTTCTTCGAAACAACAGCTAAACAGCGAATCAGAACAACTCAATTCTTGCTCGTTAAAAAGCAAATAGCTCGACAAGGTCTCATCAGAATAAGGCGGTTTGATAAAGGTATTTTCTTCTTGATTGTACAAAATGAATCCCACTTTTAGTTCAGGAATTCGAAATACCGAACGGAAAATGGTTTCAAATTCATCTGCATATTTAGGTTTTTCGATTTCGGATTTCAAAAGGTTACTTTTTAAATTCGAAATAGCACTTTCGGTCGTGGCATCATACAAGGACACAATTCCAAAGCCTTTGAGAATCCAACTTTCTTTAGGGAATTTGGCTTTCCAAAGGTCGATATTGTCATAATTATCGAGCAATTCATGTACTTCTTCTGGGGTTAAAGTCAATGATTTTTCGGTAGGAATGATTTCGACAAAATCAGCATTGTACATGATGCGATAATGATTCATAATGCCGTTTTGATCTTGGATATCAAAAAACAAAGGTTGGTTGAAATTGATTTTTTGATCATAGAATTCATTGAGAATCATGGCGCAATTCATAATGTACAATTGGTCATCGTCTACATCTCTTATCGAGAATTCTGGCGTAAATCCTTGGTGGTGGAGTATTTTTTTGAATCGTTCGGTATAATTGAAGGTCAGATTTTGAAAAGGAATGGCTACCGCTTTGATTTCGTTGTGGGTTAAAGCGGTAGGAAACAAGTCGGCAAGTAAATTTCGGACTAAGGCTTCGTTGTTTTCGATTAAGCTTAAATCCTCGATTCCGTCTCTAAATTCAGGAAAAGCTTCGATTTCTTTGAGTAAGGCTTTGGCATAGTTGGAACGGTAGTCCACATTGGATTGCGCAATTTCTTCTAAAGATTCGATGAGTTTATGAAACGAAATGAGCGTTTTGAAAGGACTTTCTTTGAGTGTAATGCTTTTCATCTGCGTAGGCTTAAGAATGCAAATTTACACAATCTTTGTGTGCTATGGCTCAAAAAAAATCCTCAACTGCACGGGCAATTGAGGATTTTTTTGCATTTCAGAAATAAAATCTAGTTTTTCTCTTCTTTGTTGAAATATACTAGGTAGTAGTACATTTGTTTTTCTTCGTCCCAGCCTTTTTCTACAAATTTTTCGGCACTTTCTGGATTGATAAAATCCATTTTGATTTGGATATGCGTATCTAGATTAATCACGTTTTTGATGGATTTTCTAGCATCCGAAACAGCAGCATTGGCAATAGGGAAGGAGGTCACATCTTCGATGCTGTATTTTTCTCCTTTGTCAACTTTATAGTTTTTGAATTCAGGAATCAAATCGGGATTATCAATAACCTCGTTCAAGAAATTCGATTCTTCAAATTGGTCATTTTTAGCAAAATAATTCACCGAGCGGTTCATGAACATTACTTCTTCTTTTTTGTCTTCGGCAGGAAAAACAACATCTTTGGCAAAGTTTTGACAAAATTTCAAATATTTTTTGGTGATGAAGTTTTCGTCCTCAAAAGCATCTACAGAAAGGAAATGCTCCAACCAGTAGCGCGCATCATAACGATTGCTGTCTACAGTCAATATTTTGTAGCCTTCTTCTTTTTTGTGGTTAAAGATTAAACAACCTTTGTCAAGTTTGTTCAAGCTCACGCCGTGTTGTAGAATCATCTCCAAATGCGTTTCTTTTTCCTCAAATTGTAAAAAGTCGGATTGGATTTCGCTTTTAAACACACCAATAGCGTCTACCACGTTATTGTCTATCGAAACGTTGGTCAAGTGCGCCACATACACCTCACCATTCTTGATGTGTGGATGATTGGATTGCTCGAACAAGTGTTGTGTGATTTGTTTAGAAACTTCGTGTAAACTACCTGGATTATCAAAAATTTGAGAGGCAAATTTGAACATGTCGTTGTAATCCAAATCTACTTCGTGTGCAAATTGAAAGTAATTTTCTTCTTTTTCTCTAAAAGGTTTCAAGAAGAATTCTTTAATCAACGGAACAATTTCATCGTTGAGGTTAAAAGGTTGTTCTGATAAGAAGATCGCTTCATTACGACTCTTGTTTCCAACACGATGTATGGAAAGCGTTTCGATGTGGGTGTTGAATAAGTTGATCATTATGGTAAGCCCCTCCCGTCCTCCCCAAAAGGGAGGAGTCAAGCACTGGACAGTTTATTTGATTAAATACTTTTTTGAAATCTCGTTGTAGTTCCCCTTTTGGGGGCTAGGGGGCTTCTAGTTCCAATTCTCCTCGAATCCGTAGTCTTCGAAGCTATCGTCACCACTAAACATATCTAGATCGTCTTCGTCAAGATCGTCTTCGAATTCGCCGTAGATGTCGTCATTCATATCGGCTTCAAAGTTTTTTTCACCGGCTTCTGCTGGCATAATACCGTGAGAGAATAAGGTTTCTGGATACGTGCCACCAGCCACTGGTTCTTCTATTGCAGCTAATTCAACCAAGAACGTCCACATGTTGATGAAATCGTACACATAGATGATTTTGGTATTGGCTTCATCAAGGATATCAGACAAAGCGTAATCGCTCATGGTGCGTTGTTCGCCAGGAACATCTCCCGTATCAAACAAAGGAATTTCATCTTCTTGATTCCAAGTTTCATCACAGGTATAAAAGGAAGCTACTTCCATACCATCAAAGCCAAATGCATTAAAAATAGCGTTGTGTAAATCTTCTAAAGTATCGTCAGAAAGTATTGCTATGTCTCTAAAAATGTCTTCTTCGGCATCTAGAATAACTCTAAATTTATAAACCATAATTTTTGTTTTTGTTGAAACGTCAAAGGTAAAATTTAATTTTAGAAAACCGTTTTGCAATCTTATTTTGTTGAAAAGATTTTATTTTCAAAAGCTGCACAAACAAAAAAAGCTGTCCATAACAGACAGCTTTTACTATGATTAAAATTGAAGTTTTAGTGTTTCTCTTCAGAACATAAACCTACGATTTCATGGAATACATCGTGTAAGGCAGTCAATGATTTTAGTGTAGCTTCGTCTGAACCTTTGGATTTTACTAGTTTGTCCAAGTCTTTAGCGCCTGCTTGTAATTTTTTGATAGAAGCTAAGATTGCTGGTGTTTTGAATTCGGCTGGGATAGCTTCTTTTGACAACGCATCAGCTTTTTGAACCATTTCTTCAGAACGCGTTTTAATTGGATTCAAATCACCTTCTTCTGCTGGATGAAAAGTTTGTGACATTACCCCGTGGAAGGTTTTGATAGCAGGCCATTTTTCAAAAGTAGTTTGTGCAGACAAATTAGAAACGACTAAAAAGAAGAACAAAACAGGTAAGAATTTTAAAGATTTCATGGTTATTGTTTAAAGTTATTGGTTCAAAGGTATCAACTTTTTAGTTGTTGAAAAAAAGAACGAATTTAAATAACAGCCATTATAAGTTAAAATTTGTAATATAGGATACTCTCAAGGTTGGATTATCTTCTTGAATCGTATTTTTATAATTCCAAATATGTTGATGAATGTAAGAGAGCTGAATTTGATGATGCGCATTGATATTGTATCCAAAACCACCAATAATTCTATTTTGATTTAAAAAGGTAGCTCCAGCATTACTACCAATATTCATAAATACTTCATCACCAACAAAAGTAAAGAGTTTCACCTTGTCGTCTTTTTTGGTCAAATTATAGTTGGCTAAGAAAAGATAACGAAGTCGGTTTCTATAATCATAATGATCTATAGTATATTCCGTTTGACTTGATAGGGGATCTTTTTGTCCAACCGCTACGCCAACATATCTAAATTCATCTCTTAAACGATTAACAAATTTAAAATCGCCTGAAACAATGGTGTAAGTGCCTTGTATCCAAACATGATTTTCGGGAATGCTAATTTTATTCATAGCAGGATCACCATAAGAATAGGTGTTGTAGTGTGAATAACCAAGGCTTCCCATGAATCTCTTGGTAAACTGGTAATCAATAGATGGACGAACAAACCATTGTTGTTTTTCACTAAAGCCATTCGCATAGCGCATTACGGCTTCAAACGAAATGGACGTCTTTTTGGTAATCATGTTTTTTCCAAAATAATGGAACCAAATGTCATTATTTTGCGATTTTACTTGAGCAGAAGCTTCGGTAAAATTCAAGAAAAGGCATAGTAATAGTATTGGGAATATTGCTTTTTTTTTCATTTTGTTTTATAAAGTGAAGATGTAACTTGAATATAGGAACGCGAGTAATACTCCCGCAAGTGTTTTCTTGCGGGAAGTACAATCGCAACCCTAACTAAAATCAAACGACTTAATACAATTAATTATTTTTGACCTTTCATTCTAGAAGACAATTTGTGATCTGAGAAAGTGATGTGATCATCTAAACCAATTATGGTTACTTTTCCGCCTTTTGCTACATATTCGTTTTCAAAATGATGAATGTTTTCCATAACCGAGTGATCTACTAGTTTTGTTTTTGTAAAATCAATGGTCACATTCATGGCTGATGGTAGAGCTTCTAATCTACTTTTGATTCCTAAAAAGTTACTAAAAATAGCCGACTTTTCTACCTCGACTAAATAATCATCACCGTTTGAGGAAACCAATGCAGTAGCTTTGAATAAAGAACTAATTGGAGCACCATGAATTAAGTGAAAGAAGATTTTTAATAAAATCCCTGCTGCAATTCCTACCAATAAATCTTCATGAAGGGTAAAGAAAATAGTAATTAAGAAAATGGCCAATTGTTCTTTACCAATGTTTAATGTATGGATAAATTCTCTTGGGTGTGTTAATTTAATTCCTACTGTGATTAACATGGCTGCCAAAGCTGCATTTGGAATCATTTCTAGAATTGGAGCTGCTAACAACACAAATAATAAGATAAAGAAGCCATGAAAAAAGTTTGCCCAACGTGTTTTAGCTCCATTATTTACGTTTGAAGAAGAACGAGCTACTTCAGAAATCATGGGTAAACCACCAAAAATAGCTGCAATTGTATTTCCTATACCTACTGCAATCAAATCTTGATTCATGTTTGATTTTCTTTTGTAAGGATCCATCAAATCAATCGCTTTCACTGTAAGTAAAGATTCAATGGTACCAACTAATGCAAACATGATTACATATTTTATGAATAAACCTGTTTGAGAAATACCATCAAAACTGATGTTAATATTGATGTTGTCAACGAAATTACCAATTTTCACTAAAGAATATGCTGGTTCTGTTTCTTTGAAATGCATGAACAATTCACACGGAATTGCGAAAAGCAATACTACCAATGGAGCTGGAATCATTTTGATTGTTTTGTTTTTGATGTAAGGCCATCCTAACATTATGGCTAAACTAACAACACCTATCAAGGTAGCTTTTGGATCTAGATTCATAATAAAATTCGGAATGTTGGCAATCAATTCTAAAGGTCCTTTTCCTTTGGCTAAATTTGGATCGTCATTAAGTAAGACAGGGAATTGTTTGGCTATAATGATGATACCAATGGCGGCAAGCATCCCGTGAATAGCTGAAAGCGGAAAAAAATCGGCCAGTTTACCTAATTTTAAAACCCCAAAAAGGATTTGAATTACTCCAGCAACTGCCATAGCGCCCAAGGCAAGTTTCCATCCAGTGATTGGGTCTCCTTGACCGAATTCTGCAACAGCACCAGCAACAATTACGATAAGTCCAGCGGCTGGTCCTTTGATGGTCAGTTTTGATCCCATCATCAAACTGACTACTAACCCCCCAATAATGGCGGTTAAAAGTCCCATGATAGGAGGGAACTCAGAAGCTTTAGCAATACCTAAACTTAGCGGTAACGCTAGTAAAAAAACTATGAAACCTGAAATAGCATCTGTTTTAAAGTTCTCTTTTAATCCCGCAATTCCATCTGCAGGTATATTTAGTTTATTTTTTAATGACATTTTTTTGATAATTAAGTTGGTTAAAATTAGGCTAAGCTGATTTATATGGTAATTCGTGATTGGTCTTTACGTGAGGTCCCAAGAATAATCGGGCATATACACGTATGCCGGCAATTCCTGAAACAACGAAGCAAGAAGAAATAAGAAATGCTAATAGGTATTGATTGCTTTCAATATGACTAAACAAAAGATCCTCACCTATAAAAGTGGAAGTAATTGGAAATCCTGTAACACCTAGTGCAGCAATCAAAAAGAAAAGCGCAAATATTGGATGATCATAAGCATGACCCAAATATTGATTAATCAAAATGCGTTTTTCTAATTTCTTGAGTTGTAATAAAGAGATATACCCTATGATTCCAGAAATCGTTATCCCTGATAGGTACATAATAAGTTCACTTGCTGTTACTTTTTCGTTAAACAGAATAGCCATAGCAATCCAAAAATGACTCAAAACAATTAATGTCCAAGCTAAGAATGGTGTTTTGCGCTCCGAAAATGATTTTAATACAAAGACAAAACCAAAAAAAGCAAATAAGTTAGGAATACTATTTATTATTTCAGGGGCTACACTCTCTTTGAAAACATATATTACTGTTCCTGCCGAATAAAGAGGTAAGAAGATAAGATATACTCTATTTAAGTTTAAAAAATCTAATGATTTTCCCAAGGCTCGCAAAGGTCTCCACAAAAAAGCACTTTGAATATTTTCTACATGAAATTCATTCAAACTAAGCACATACAAAGAATTACGTATACGTTTTGAAAGCCAATGGTTTTTCTTTTCTTCTAATGGAATAAAATTATAAAATTGATCACGAATCAAGTAACTTACTACTGATGGTGATACTAGTAATTGATAGGTGCGCAATAAGGCATTTCCAGTAAAATGAAGTAAGGCTAGATTGTCTAATCCTAAAGCAATTTCTATGAAAATCAATCCAATTTGCGAAATAGAGCTGTAAGCGATTTGACTTTTTACATTGGATTGTACTTTACCAATCATCGAAGCAATGATGCTTGTGGTCAATCCCATGATGCCAATGGCAATTCTTACAATGATTTGGTGTTCCCAGAAGGGATACGTTCTCAGCATTAAGAAAATACCTAAATGAACAGATAATGAACCATAAAAAATAGCACTTGAGGGTGTTGGTCCTTCCATTGCTCTAGGTAACCAACTCGAAAATGGGATTTGAGCCGATTTTACAGCTGCTGCACATGCTAAACTGAAAGCAATAAAGAAACCAATAAAAGTATGACTTTCTAAATGATGATGGACTAATACATAATTGTTTAACTCAATAAATGTTATGTTTTCATGAAACAAATGATGACTAGCCCACATGGCTAAAATCAATCCAACATCCCCAATGCGATAAAGCGAATACACTTTGAAAGCATTTTTTACGGGTAAATAACGCTCTCTGTAAAAAGCAATAAGTAAAAAAGAAGAAATTCCAATGATTTCCCAACCAATGAATAGCGTTTCAAAATTGCCAGAGAGAATGGCCAAATTGTAACCAAAAAAGAAAAAAAGCACAGTATTAAAGAAACGCTTATATCCTTTTTCTCTATGTAAATAATACCTGCTGTAAGTAGAAATCATAGCCGTTAATAAAGCGCCAATTAACAAATATACCGCCGAAATTTTATCAAAATAAAAATCGATAAAAAAGGTGTAATTGTCCGTTTTTACTATCGTTAACTCATCTAAGTTTAAAGTTTTGCTTCCATTTAAAATCCAAAAGATGGTAAAAATAGCAATACCTGTAAGTTGCGTAAAAACGATACCAAAAGCCAACCAGGAAATACTGGATTCTTTTCTTTCTGGAATTAGTAAACTGATTACAAATCCAATAAATGGTAGTAATATAAAGTATTGTAGTATCTCGTTCATAAGGGATATTGTTATTTTAGAATATAGATTGGAAGGTTTTCTTGTGAAACTTCTGCCAATGCTAACTCGTCATGAATGCTTGCGTTCTCTTGCTGAATAGGGGAGTAGGCTTCAAAGGCTTCATCTATGAAATGAAAGAGTTCTTGATTTTCAGGATGAACTACAATCAATTTTACCCATTGATTTTTGAACCATTCGTAAGTAGCAGGATTTTTTGAAATCGCATATTTAGCCACTTCAGGTAAGTGTTCTACAACAATTAATAAGCGGATAGGATCATGTACCTCAATCATTTGACTGGGTAAACCAGAACGCAAATCACCATCAATACCATTGGATACACCTATCAATCCCATAACGTTATGAGGTAGCTTACTACCAGCACCTAGTTTTTGGTTGTCTACTTTAGAAAAATAATATTCTAAGTTGATTCCACCGCCAACAGGAGCAACAGCTCCAAGAATTCCAGCAAGATAATCTCCCTTAGGATCAATTTGATAGTCGTATGAATTCATAAACGAACGTCGGTCCAAAAACAAATGCTTAGACAAACTTCTACGGCCTACTATACACATAGCATTGGTGGCATGATTTAATTCAGGTCTAGGTTCGAAAAGTGAAACGGAACGTCTTTTGATTTTTTCATGCACTTTTTCTAGACTTTGTGTAGAATCAATCGTGTCAAATCGGCGAGAACGTTCTTTGGCATTTCTAGATAAGGCTTTTGCAAAAGTAATTTCGTTTTGTTGATGTAATTCTTTATTGCTAGCGGTTAGCGTTTCTTCATCATAAAAAGCAATCTCATCTCTTGTGGTGTCGTGCAACGCAGGTAAAAATTGTGTTGTATCAGGAATAAGGAGACCACGTTTTTTCAGGATTTCACGAACTTCAGGATGATTAGCAGCAAAACAAGCCACCTTAGCATTTACAGAACTTGGTCTTCCACAACAAGCGCCACAATCATAGCCGGCATAATGCGTATTGTTTACACTAGTGGCTCCATGGCCTATGATATAAACTATTGGTGCAAAATTAGACACCAATCCAATACTTTTTAATAAACCTTCTATACGGTTTGCCATTTCCTCAACAGTAAAGCCTACTTGTAGCCCATCTATATTGTCAAACGTATCATCATGTTCTATGATTAATTTTGATTTTTTATTTAGATGCTTAAAAGAGGCACTAGTTGCTGGAGTTAGAGTTGGTTTCCAAATGTTCAAAAACAATTTTAAGGCTGCCGAAAAACCAAGAGTTTGACTGATAATCCAGCCAAAAACTAAGGAATGCGAATGTTTATGATAGTGTAAATCTCTAGCTTGTTTTTTCTTTCTTTTCTCTTCCTTTATTAAGTATTTCGGTTGCATAGGTGCTGGGCAAAGTTTAGTAAAAAACTGCCCATTAACCGGTTGATAAAAGAATTCGAAATTAAAGAATGCAGGAGTACCAAAGGTTATTGCTGAATTATCTAAATGCTCAATGTGTCTTCTGAAGGAACACTCACGATCATCCATACAGAATAATCCTTGAAAAGAAGGTGTTGTGGTTGTCGCTTCTTTTTCAACTGTTTTTATTCCTGATAAAACTTGGTCATAAAACGTCCACTCGAATGCCTCTTGCCAAAGCGATAAGGTTTCAAAAAGTTCTGATTTTTTTATTTCTTCAAATAATGGAACCGGTTTTTGGTTGATTTTGAAACTTAAAGGAGGCCAAATGGAATTGAATTTTTGATCCAAACTATCTAATTCAAGCAGTAATTCAAACTGAATTAACTCTTTTAGAGAAATAGAACGTTTGTCTAATAATGAAGCTGGATTACCTTCAATGGTAGCAACGATACCACTCCAACCCGGATGGCTAAACTGTTGATCAAATAAATAGTATTCATAATAAATAGGATCCCCAACAATGATATGCAGCAACTCTTCAATAGAGGCTCCTTTTTGGAGCATATTTTTAGCGCGTTTGGTTTTAAGAATACCTATTGAACTGTTTTTATCTAGTTCTTTGATAGACTCCAAGAAACTATCTTTCAGTACTGGAAACGTAGTAATTGCAATTCCTTGATCGAGATAGCCACAAAGAACTTTGAATAAAATGCTGTATGTTGATTTTTCTAGATTGATGGCGTATTCTTTCTTCCATGTAGAACGGAGGCTTCCAATTCTAGGATATATTGACTCGTCATAGTTTTTGTAAAGAAGATTGTGCTTCCAAGTAGCGAGTTGTTCTTCTCCTTTTTTTGAACGTATAACCTGCTCAAGAACTTCATTATTGATTTCTTTTTTATCAAATCGTTCTCTAAAATTTGCTAATGGCAAATAGGTTTTGTAGCCAAAGATTTTAGAGGATTCCTCTAATGCTTCAAAAAAAGTCTTTCCTTGAAACGCATGTAGGGTATTGTGATGAACAAAATCCTTTAGCGGGTTTTGCGCTGGCAAATAATGCTTTAGACTATGAAGGACTTCATGTTCATCAAAAACTATAGAAGTTGATTTCATTTTAAAATATATTGCTAAAACAGCCCAATAGTATTGATTGCAAATAATTGTACAGTTGTCCTTTTTTCTCGGACTAACGCAATCTTCACTAACTTTTGGGTTACTTTAGGGGGTTAATAAACTAATAATCGAAAATGTTTTTCAATAGGTTTACTAACTCAAATGATATTTTAAATTGCAAAACAGCAGAAACAAACCACTTTTTTTATAGAAATAGCTTTTGTGGTATTTAGATTGGGTAGTTAAAAAAAAACTCCCCAAAGAATTTAGTGTAAATAAATTGTTTTGGACTTGTAGAAAAGGGTTTATTTCAATCTCGCTGTATTCAAAATCCTCTTCCATGTCGGAGGTAGGATAAGTAATTTTCGATAATTTTGAATGATCACCTTTTGTTGCAGATTGAACCAGATTCTCTTTTTCTAATTTAAAAGAGGAAAAAATCGGAATAGCACTAAAAGCCGAGTACAATAAAAAATTAAAAAACACTAATAAAAAGAGCAAGGCAATCTTGCTGTTGTTATTAATATGTTTTTTTTTGATCTCGTTCATGAATTGCCAATTTTGGCACAAACATAAATAAATTGATACTGAATAACCAAAGAGGTGTTTTACTTTTTTTTATTATTATGAAATATCAAAAAACAGAAAGCTTTTTTTAATGAATACTGTTTTTAACAACATTTTTTTGTTGAATTATTAGAGTTGTTTGGTGGTGTTTTATGATTTTAATTGATTCTTTGGGTAGATTTTTATATTTTATTGAGAATTTTCTATTTGATCAGGATTGCAATTCAGCCTCGTTTTTCTACAATTCGGTCATTACTTTTTAGAGAATTCATAATCCCGAAAGATATTTGCTTCATCAAAAAACAAACAGAATAATGGAAACAAGTATCAAAAAAATCGCAGACAAATTCTTTTTAGTAGCCCTATTGGTTTTGATGAGTAGTATGGCTCTTGCTCAAAATACCATTTCAGGAAAAGTTATCGATCCAAAAGGTAAGCCCGTAGTTAGCGCCAATATTTATATTGAAGGCACTTATGATGGCGCCACAAGCGATGAGAAAGGCCTTTTCTCATTCGAAACCACAGTCAAAGGAAATGTGACGCTAATCATAAGCTCTTTGATACACGAAACGGCAACTCTCGTTATAGATGTAACCAATTACAAAGACAAAACGATAACGCTCAAAGAGAATGTCAACACCTTAGACGCGGTGGTGATTACGGCGGGAACCTTAGAGTCGGGAGAGAAAGCTCGTGTTTCAGTATTGAAACCTTTGGATATTGTCACCACAGCGGGTTCTGCTGGAAATATTATTGCTGCGCTACAAACTTTACCAGGTACTCAAAACGTGGGTGAAGACGGTCGTTTGTTCGTTCGTGGAGGTGAGGCCAATGAAACACAAACTTTTGTCGACGGTATTCGAGTGGCACAGCCTTATGGTGCTGCTACCAATAATTTGCCTACTCGCGGACGCTTTTCTCCGTTTTTGTTCAGCGGCATCTCTTTTTCTACTGGAGGTTATTCTGCAGAGTATGGCGAAGCTTTATCGAGTGTGTTGTTATTGAATACCCAAGACGAACCCGATCAAAACAAAACCGAAATTTCGTTAATGACCGTAGGTTTGGGCGTTGGAAATACACAAAAATGGAAAAAAAGCTCCTTGAGTGTTAATGCCGCTTACATCAATTTGGCTCCGTATCAAAAAGTGGTGCCTCAAAATATCGAATGGAACAATCCTTTTCAATCGCTATCTGGCGAAACCGTGTATCGCTACAATTTCAATAACGGAATCTTAAAATTGTATGCTGCTTTTGATTCCTCCAAATTCGATTTGAATCAAGAAAGCGTTAATTCTCCTAACAAAGTCAGAGTCGATTTGAACAATAACAACTTTTACTTAAATACTTCTTATAAAGGTGTTTTTGGGAACAATTGGCAAATGACAACAGGATTGAGTTATGGCTATTCAAAAAACAAATTGGGATTGGATTTGGATAAACTAAACAATGACGAAAACGCCTCACATCTTAAATTCAAACTCCGTAAAAGCATTTCGCAACACGTTAAATTGGCTGTAGGAACAGATTATTTCATTACTCGTTTCAACGAAGATTTCACGCCAAATTCTGGATTTGGTGGTACTAGCGGATACAATTCCTCAATAGCAGCAGCTTTTGCCGAAGGCGATATTTTATTCACCAAAAACTTTGCTGCCAAAGTAGGGGTTCGGGCCTCATACAACGATTTGTTGGACGAAACCGCCATTGCTCCTCGTGTTTCCTTGGCTTACAAACTAAATAAAACCAGTCAGTTTTCTTTCGCTTATGGCGATTTCACTCAGGCGCCAAGTGTCGATTTTATCAAATATTCCAAAATGCACCAATTCGAAAGCGAAAAAGCCTCACATTACATCTTGAACTTTCAATACAACAACGACCGTCAAACGTTTAGAGCCGAGGCCTATTACAAAGACTACAGTAATTTGGTAAAATTCAATACAACAACGCCAATGTTTAATTCAGTGTACAACAACAACGGTTCTGGTTATGCCAAAGGACTAGATTTGTTCTGGAGAGACGGCAGCTCGATTAAGAATTTAGAATATTGGATTTCTTATTCTTACATCGATACGGAGCGCGATTATCGCAACTTCACTAAACAAGTTACGCCAAGTTTCGTGGCGGATCATACAGCGTCTTTGGTGACCAAATATTTCATCACCGACTGGAAATCACAAATCGGTTTCACCCATTCGTTTGCCACAGGTCGTCCGTACAACAATCCTAACGAGTCCCAATTTATGAACGGAAAAACCAAAGCTTTCAATAATTTGAGTTTCAATTGGGCGTACTTGGTGTCGCAACAAAAAATCCTGTATTTCTCCGTGTCCAATATTTTACAAACTCAAAATGTCTTTGGTTACGAGTACGCCAATACTCCAGATGCAGCGGGCGTGTACAACCGCAGAGCCATCACACCAACGGCCGATAGTTTCTTTTTCGTAGGTTTCTTCTGGACCATCAGCGACAACAAAAACGACAATCAGTTAAAGAATTTATAAGTTAAATTGGAGCAATAAGCATAGGGCTTTTCCAGCAGGCATCGTCCCGTGATCCGCTATATCTTTGCTGCCGAACCCCGTCAGCAAAGGATGCCGCTCCTCCCGGGGCTAGTTAGGAAGAATCGTTTTCAAAATACTTGTAGAAATAGCATAACCCTTTCAGCGTTCTAAACGCTGAAAGGGTTATATTTTAAAAGATAGTCATCAAAAGAATCGTTTATCCTGCAAGGTTTTTTTTAACCTTGTAGGTTTTCTGGAGATGATGATATGCCTACAAAGTTCTCAAAATTGCCTTACTGGAATAACTTCAAAACGGTTTCCTGCTTCACGTGGTTTGGGACTAATTAGCATTATTTTCCTGATTAGCCAAAACTTCCGCATACAAACCAATTTTTCCATTAAGACGAAACCCAAATTGCTTTAGCGTGTATTAACGGTTGTTTTTATTTAAATCTTAACCATTCTTCAAAAAAATCACCATTCTCATCAATATCATAAGAGTAATAACCCTCTGTATCTTCAGAACCGTTTGTAATTTTTAGAACATATTCTGTGCGCAATATATAAGTTTTTCCGAGTTCACAATTCCAAAATATTAAACTTTGTTTTTTTTTAATGAACTCAATGTCAATTAAAACCACTTTTGAAAATTTTGGATCTTGACGTATTTCATCTAAGCCTTCATTCTCAATCCATTGCATAGCATTTGTCTTAGCAATATTCCAAAGATCTAGTTTTTTCGAAATTTCATTTAGTTTGTCAATCATTCCTTTTGAGATTAATATATTTTATCTCGTTTAATTTTGCTTCGTTTGATAAAATAACAGCTAACTAACGGATTTAAGCATATTTTTTTTAAGCGAATTTAGTAATGTCTCGTGTTCCATTCCTTCTGAATGATCTATTTCTTCAGTAGCTTCAATCAAACCTTTTTGTTGGTTTTGAGATAAAGAATCCCAATCAGAAATGTCTTTTTTTGATTCGGTCGCTGATACCAATAGGTCATAAAACTTCTTCAAGTTAGATTCGCTTAAATGATCCAACCTTTTCAAAATTTTTAATTTCAATTTGCTCGTAGACATTTTTTTAAATTTTATCGAAAATACAAAAAACAGTAGCAACAATTTGTTTTCCGGTGAATTTAATAATAGTAACTCATTCTTAACCAGAGAAACAAATAGTTGTTGTTTTTTACAATTCATCCTCCAAAAACAACAGTTCAGTTACAATCAATTTTAGTTTCGATTGGTCCAAACTACTTTTACATCAACATAATAAACAACCTTAAAAAAATAAACTATGAAAACATCAGTTCTTATCCTGTTCTTAGCCATAAGTGCAATGGCAACAGCTCAAGTCGCTATCAAAGTAGACATCGTTGGTCTAAAAAACAACAAAGGGCAAGTCCTAATCGGATTGTACAATTCCGAGAATCATTTTCTAAAAAAAGTCTACAAAGGCAATGTCGCTTTAATCAAAAATGCAAAAGCTACCTTCACTTTTGAAAACCTTCCTGCTGGCGAGTATGCGATTAGTGTTTTTCACGATGAAAACAGCAACGGAAAATTAGACACCAACTTTATGGGAATTCCAAAAGAAGCTTATGCAGCTTCAAACGATGCCAAAGGGTTTATGGGACCTCCAAAATACAAAGACGCTAAGTTCCAAGCCACCCAAAACAAGCACATCGTATTGAAAGTATAAGCAGTTTACAATTCATCCTCAAAAAACGACAGTTCAGTCACAATCAATTTTACAGCAGTTACATCAGTAGTACTTTTACATCATCAAAATAACAACAACCATTTAAAAGAAATTAACAACTAAAAAAATAGAAATTATGATCAAAGTTTTAACCGCCACCGCTTTATTTATTTGCAGTTTATTAGCTGCCCAAGGACAATACGAACAAGGAATGGGAAAAGCGTTCCAGTTGTGGGGAGAAGGAAAAAATACCGAAGCTGTAGCTTTATTCGAAAGAATTGCAGCAGTCGAAAAAAACAATTGGTTACCTAATTATTATGTGGCTTTAGTAAACACTACAACCGCTTTTAGAACCAAAGGCAAAGACGAAGTAACAGCTTTGTTGACTAAAGCACAAAACGCTTTGGATGTAGAATTAATCAAAAACGAAAACAATCCCGAATTATTAGTAATGCAAGCTATGATTCACACCGCTTGGATTGCCTATGACCCAATGACCAATGGACAAAAGTTGTCTGGAAAAGTAATGGAACTCTACGGTAAAGCACAGGCTATTGCTCCTGAAAATCCAAGAGTGGTATTTTGTAAAGCCGAGTTTGAAATTGGTGGGGCGAAGTTCTGGGGAACAGATACAACACCTATGTGTGCACAAATTGATAAAGCTATCGGACTTTTTGCTACTTTTAAACCAGAAACAGCTTTCTCACCAAAATGGGGGTTGGACCGTGCTCAAGAAGCTCAAAAAAATTGTAAAAAATAGCATAAATTTCAAATCCTTTCGGAGTCAAAAACGCTGAAAGGGTTGAAAAACCAAAACCAAAAGTCAAAGAATATGGAAAAACAGAAATACAGTACACTAGAAGGAATCAAAAAAGGCTTTATAGATTGTTTGAAGATTACACTAGTATTTACGCTTGTTTTTTCGTTGTTGCAAGGGGATTTCAGTCCTCAAAGTCTACTCACCACTTTTTTAGTTAGTGCTCTATATTCTTACGGAATTGGTTTTGGAAACGGACTCATCAATGATATTTTGGACCGCAGATGGAATTGGTTAGAGCAAACCAATTTGAGAGTGTATTTTGGAATTTTTTGTACCATTTTGTATACTATTCCAGTAGTCTTAGGAATTGATTATTTGACTTTCGTAGTGTTTCAGAAGCTGGAAGTATCCGAGTTTTTCAACAACAGAATGGTTTGGGTGCATATGTTTTATATCATTCTTTCCTTGGGAGTTTCTATTTTTATGCACGCGCGTAGTTTTATGCTCAATTGGAAACAAGCTTCTAAAAAAGAAGTCATCGAACAAAAGATTATTGCTGGAACAGCTTCGGCCAAATTCGAAACCTTAAAAAATCAAATCGATCCACATTTTCTTTTCAATAGTTTGAATGTGTTGAGTTCACTTATCGAAGAAAATCCAGATAATGCCCAACGATTCACCACTTCATTATCTAAAATTTACCGCTATGTGTTGGAACAAAAAGATAAAGAATTGGTATCGGTAGCCGAGGAATTGAGTTTTGCAACGACGTATATGAAATTGCTGAAAATGCGCTTTGAGAACAGCTTGTTTTATGAAGTGACTGCCGAAGTTCAAAACCCAGACGCCAAAGTAGTGCCGCTTTCACTGCAACTGTTATTAGAAAACACCGTAAAGCATAATGTGGTAAGCGAGCAAAGACCTTTGCATATCCGAATTTATATTGAAAATGATTATTTGGTGATTCAGAATGATTTTCAAAAGAAAGAAGTATTGCAAGACCGACAAGGTGTTGGATTACAAAACATCATCAATCGATACGCAATCATTACCAAACGAAAAGTACTGATTGAACAAAACGAACAAACTTTTACCGTTAAAATACCCATTTTAACCCAACAAATAACTGTTATGGAAACGACATTAAATTACAGAGAAAACAATGCGTACTACCGCGCAAAAAAGAGAGTAGAGGAATTAAAAGGATTTTATGGCAATCTGATTTCATATTGTGTAGTTATCCCTATTTTAATTTATGTGAATCTTACTTTTGTCCCACAATTTCATTGGTTTTGGTTTTCCGCTGGTGGCTGGGGATTTGGTTTGATTATGCACGGTTTCAAAGTTTTTGGTTACAGCTCTAGCTGGGAAGAACGAAAAATTCAAGAGATTTTAAGAAAAGAAGACGAACAACAAAAATGGAAATAAAGATGGAACGAATAGATACGAATCAAGAACAAGAAGCTTTGGTTCAAATGGCCAAAGAGAGAGTAAAAAAGCTGAAAGATTTTTATTTTCATATGGTATTTTTTATGCTAGGCGTAGTAATCTATGTTTTGAAAACGTATTATGGCGCACCTTTGAACTTTTTCCCCATTCGGTATATCAACGTTTTTGTAATGGCGATTTGGACGACCTTTTTTGTTATTCAAGCAGTTCAATTGTTTTTTACCGAAGTAATTTTGGGTAAATCTTGGGAAGAAAAGCAAATTAAAAGAATAATCGGAAAGAACAGCGAAAAACAAATTTGGAAATAATTATGGAAACGAATTTTCAAGAAGAAGATAGATATTATCAAGCTCAAAAAAAAGTAAAAGAAATTAAAAAATTTCACGAACATTTGACCGTTTACTTGTTGATAAACCCAATTGTAATAGTTGTAAATCTCATGACATCTCCGGGATATTTATATTTTATATGGTGTTTGTTGGGATGGGGAATTGCAGTAGTTTTGAATGGATTAAAAGTGTATGATTTCGCTCCATTTTTTAATAAGGATTGGGAGGAGAAGCAAATCAAAAAAATACTTGGAGAAAAGACAGAAAAACAAATTTGGAAATAATTATGGAAACGAATTTTCAAGAAGAAGACAGATATTATCAAGCCAAGAAAAGAGTAGAGGATTTAAAAGGATTTTACGGAAATTTGACCTCTTACATTGTAGTGAATATATTTTTAGCAGTAATTAATTTGTTGACCTCGCCAGGATATTTATGGTTCTTTTGGCCTTTACTAGGTTGGGGTGTAGGCGTGTTCTTTCACGCGATGAAAGTGTTCAATTGGATGCCCTTTTTCGGCAAAGAATGGGAAGAGCAAAAAATTAAAGAGTTTATGGAAAAAGAAAAACAATCCAGAAACGATTGGAAATAAATTAAAATAAAAAACATCATGGAAAATAATCAAAACAAATACGATTCATTTTTGGATAAGACTCAAGAAGAACGTTACGATAGCGCTTTTAAAAGAGTGCAAAAAATAAAAGGATTTTATGTGCATCTAATAGTGTATGTTTTAGTCAATATCGGATTAATCGCTATGAGAGCAAGGCATTTGGATTCATTAGATACCAATTTTTGGAGTTGGCAAACACTCAATACCGCCTTCTTTTGGGGAATTGGATTGGTAGCACACGGAGCTTCTGTTTTTGGGAAAGATTTGTTTTTAGGCAAAGATTGGGAGAAAAGAAAAATGGAAGAATTTTTAAAAGAAGAAGATGAAAGACAACAACAATGGAAGTGATTTCTGTTTTCGGTTCTGAGTTCTCGGTTTTCTGCCTTCTGCTTTCTAATTTCTAACTTCTAACCTCAAATAATGACAACAATAATCATCGAAGACGAAAAACCAGCAGCGCGTTTGTTGCAACGTAAACTCGAAAAACTACAAATCAATGTAACCGTGCTGCTGCACTCGGTAGAAGAGGCTATCGAATGGTTTTCGAACCATCCACATCCTGATCTTATTTTTTTGGATATTCAATTATCCGATGGCTTGTCTTTTGCCATTTTTGAAGCGGTCGAAATTAAGAGCGCTATCATTTTTACCACTGCTTATGACGAATATGCATTGCGTGCTTTTAAACTCAACAGTATTGATTATTTACTCAAACCTATCGATGAAGATGACTTGGAAATTGCAGTGAATAAATACAAATCACGAGTACCAGAAAAGGCACCTGAAAATCCTTCGTTTGCATTAGATTTTGAAGCTATCAAAAGGATGCTGACGAACCCATTTGAGAAAAATTACAAAAAGCGATTTACGCTAAAAATAGGGCAACATTTGAAAGTGATTTCAGTTGATGAAATTGAATGTTTTTACAGCGAAAATAAAGGGACCTATTTACACACTTTCGACAACAGAGATTATCTTTTGGAAACCACTTTAGAAGTTTTGGAACAAGAATTAGATCCTACTGCTTTTTACAGAATCAGCCGAAAATTTATCATTCCGCTAAAAGCAATAAAAGAGATTGTGGTGTACAGTAACTCTCGTTTAAAGATTATTTTACCTACTTACAAAGCAGAAGAAGTGATTGTAAGTAGAGAAAAAGTAGCCGATTTCAAGAACTGGATTGGTTAAGAATTAACTTTATTTTTTTGTTTAGATCAAAATTGTTTAACAGACTGTTTATTAGTTTTTTTTACCTGTTTGTTGTAGGGTTTGTCTATGAAGCTTTTATTCGCGAATAAACCGTTTTCTAATGGCTATAATAACAAAAATAAATAAGGTATAGCCAATAAAAAAAGGTGCAATGTATTCGATAAGATGCAGCGGTAGCATCACGGCGATAATTAGCAATTGAAAGCCTAAACCATAAATGGATAACAAGCTCATAAACCAATTCGGAAACGTTTTTACTCTATAAGCCTCTTGGTCTAGGGTGTGAATTATTTTATCAAAAAGCCCATAAACGATTGTATAAATTCGAAACAAAAGAGTCACCGATTTTTGTGTTTCTCCAGGCAAAGCTTTGGGTGTTTTATACTCAAAAATTTTACTGGTACTATCTCCTCCAACCGATTTATGTCTCAAAATTACGTAGTAATAATTGTATAAAGTTCCTTGTAATTGGATGCCGAAAAAAGCTGCAAACGCATACCAAAATGTTGTTTTTGAGACCCAACAAATGGCCATAAAAATCATAAAATTTAGGATGATATCAAAGACACTATCGAGGTATCTACCAACGTATGAAGGTTTGTTTTTTAATCTTGCTAATTCACCATCAGCAGCGTCAATTCCAGATTTTAAAACAATGAAAAAGGCGGCCAAAAAGTAATGATTGGTGAGTATGCAAAAAATGGCAATCAAGCCAGAAAGACCAAAAAGTAATGTTACGTGAATTGGGGTAAACCGAGTTTCTTTTAATTGTTGCGCCAGAAATTTACCAAATGGGCGACCATAATCTGAGAGGTCGAAGAACTTATCTTGTGTTGCAAGTTTTGACATTATAAGCTGTAAAAAGTAGAATGACAATATAGTCGAAGTGCAAAAGTAGCTCTATTTAAGCGGAATAGTTGCCTAAACAATAGTTTACTTTGTGTTAAAGTAAGAAAAGCACGTTTCGAGTTTTAGTACTTTTATGGTACAAAAATCAAATATATTGTGTTATGGCGGTACCAAATTTAAAAGTAATTCAAGCCCTAAGAGAAACCGCTACACAAATAGCAACTAGCGGTCGTTATGAATGGGGGCATATGGGAAGTTGTAATTGTGGGCATTTGGCGCAAAATATAACTTCGTTTACCAGAGCAGAAATTCAACAGTTTGCCTTGCAAAAACGAGGCGATTGGTCGGAACAGGTTATAGATTATTGTCCAACGAGTGGTTATCCTATGGATTTAATTATCGGTAGAATGATTGAATTTGGTTTTACCCAATCAGATTTGCGACAACTCGAAAACTTGTCCAATCCTGAGATTTTAGCTAAAGCTGGCGTGACTTCTTTCAATAGAAATGTGATGTCAGATACGGTAAAATATATGAATGCTTGGGCAGATTTGTTAGAGAACCAATGGATGGAACAAAACATCAATCACATCGTTTTACCAACGTTTGAAAGAGAAGAGATGGTGTATTAGACCATCTCTTTTTCTTATTTAGTGAAACGGTGTAACGTGTAAGTCATAGCTGTCAATAAAAAGAAAGCTGTGATTTGGTGTGCCAATCCTAACCAAAGAGGTACGCTGTATAGCAAAGTCAAAACGCCTAGTGCAAATTGTACAAACACAAGTACTACTAGCGCATTGAGACCGTTTTGTTGGGCAATAGATAAAGTGAATTTTTTGCTTTTGAAATACAGTAAAACCATCAAAGCCACCACAAGATAAGCGGTAGTACGATGCACGAATTGCACGCCGCTTTTTCCTTCAATCAAATTGAGGATAAAACTGTTTTTTTCGATAAATACACTATCGTGAATGAATTGCCCATCGCTCATTAGTGGCCAATGGTTGTGAATTAATCCAGCGTTTAAACCTGCAACAAAACCACCGTATATGATTTGAATAATCAAAAACACAAAGGCAAATCGAGCAATAGTTCTCAACTGAGGATAAAAGTTGTCTTTGTTAGGGTAAATCAAATCCAAAGCCACCCAAAGGGTATAGGCAAAGGTGATGAAAGCAAAAGTAAGGTGTAACGCCAGTCTAAAATGACTCACATCCGGATTGTCGATTAATCCACTTTTTACCATAAACCAACCCAAAAAGCCTTGAAATCCTCCCATACACAAAAGAATAATACATTTTTTGATGGTCGATTTGTCTAATCTTTTTTTGGATAAAAAATAAAAGAAAGGGATTAAAAATACCATACCAATGATTCGACCAATAAAACGGTGAAACCATTCCCAGAAGTAAATGAACTTATAATCAGATAAGGTAAAATCATTGTGAATATTGATTTTTTGATACTCAGGAAACTTTTTGTATTCTTCAAAAGCTTGACTCCATTTCGCCTCTGTCATAGGAGGGAAGGTATCAGTAATCAAATGCCAGTCGGTCATAGAGAGTCCAGAATTAGTCAAACGGGTAATTCCGCCAACCACAACCATTAAAAACAAAAGAAAGCAGCCAGAAAGCAGCCAAATGATAACAGGTTTATTAGATTTAGTCATTTTTTTAGTGATAAAAATCAATTATTTAATTGCAAATTTATGGGTTTGGCAACGAAAAAAAGGGCTAACAATCGTTAATCTTTAGGCCTAATTTGGCTCCTTTTTTTAAGATAAATTCATAAGCAGCTTGGTACTCATTTTGTATTTCTCCTTCTAAAATAGCTTCTTTAACCGCTTCTTTTAGGATGCCAATTTCTCTGGATGGTTTTAAATTGAAGAGCTCCATTATTTCCTCACCACTGATTGGAGGTTGAAAATTGCGAACGTGGTCGCGCGCTTCAACTTCAACAATTTTTTTGCGTACAATTTCAAAATTACTGTGGTATTTTTTGAACTTGTTTGGGTTTTTAGTGGTGATATCGGCCTCGCAAAGTGTCATTAAGTTTTCTACATCTTCTCCTGCGTCAAAAACCAAACGGCGTACTGCTGAATCGGTAACAGTGTCCTGCGCTAAAACAATTGGTCTCGAACTCATTACAACCATTTTTTGTACAAATTTCATTTTGTGATTCAAAGGCATATGCAATCTTTCGAAGATTTTCTTAACCATTTTACCGCCCAAAAACTCGTGACCGTGAAAAGTCCATCCTTGTTTTTTGTTGAAGCGTTTAGTTGGTGCTTTTCCAATATCGTGCAATAAAGCCGACCATCGCAACCAAACATCGTCAGTGTTCGGGCAAATGTTATCGACCACTTCAAGGGTATGGTAAAAGTTGTTTTTATGGGTATGTCCTTCTATTTCTTCTACTTGATTCAAGGCTGTTAATTCAGGTAGAATCAATTCTAATAATCCCGTTTTGTAAAGCAATAAAAAGCCCAAAGAAGGTTTTTC
Source organism: Flavobacterium polysaccharolyticum (assembly GCF_038739875.1). Lineage (NCBI taxonomy): Bacteria > Pseudomonadati > Bacteroidota > Flavobacteriia > Flavobacteriales > Flavobacteriaceae > Flavobacterium > Flavobacterium polysaccharolyticum. The sequence continues at coordinate 283,791 of NZ_JBCGDP010000003.1, read as the reverse complement.
GGTTAGTAGAATTTTGTTTAACTCTTCTACAATACGTTCTCCTGAAATGATTTTTATTCGTTCTGCATTTTTGGTAATGGAAGCTAAAGATTCTGGATGAATATCAAAACCTAATTGCGTAGCAAAACGAATGCCTCTCAACATCCTTAACGGGTCATCCGAAAAGGTAATATCTGGGTCAAGCGGCGTTTTTATGGTTTTGGATTCTAAATCAGAAATACCACCGAAGGGATCCAATAGTTCTCCGTAGTTAGATGGATTCAACGATAAAGCCAAGGCATTAATAGTAAAATCACGTCGGTTTTGATCATCTTGTAAGGTTCCATTTTCTACGATAGGATTTCTGCTATCGTGGGTGTAGGATTCTTTTCTGGCGCCAACAAATTCGATATCGGTATCTTCAAAACGAAGCATAGCGGTCCCATAAGTCTTGAATACTTGTACCTTTGGTTTTTTAGGTAAAAGTTCTGAAACTTTAAGAGCCAATTCGATGCCACTGCCCACAGCCACCACATCGATATCTTTTTTGGAGCCTCTTTGTAAAAGTAAATCCCTAACAAACCCGCCAATTACATAACTTTCTATGTTTAGTTCTTGGGAAGCTTTCGATATTACTTCGAATATTGTGTTATTAAGTGCTGATTTATAATTCATAATTTTTACCGCAAATTCGCAAATTATTTTTTTGAATTTATTATGCGTTTGTATTCTAAAGAAACTAAATTGAAATTTGCCAATATGGCTAATTTATTTTTGGAAACTTTTAAATAATTTAAACATTGGTTATAATGACTGTTATTGAAACAATCAACTGTTTTTATTTCAAGAATGATTTTGTCATAAACTACAAAATCAGCATAAAATTTATGCTTTAAAGTCGTGTTTTTATAGTTTACTGCAAATTCTTTTTCACGTTGATATGGAATGTTGTTTTGTTGAAGTTCAAATTCTATTGCATCTTTGTAAACAATTTCAGAAAATCCTTTTCCAAGATTTTTATGAACTTCAAAAAGTATTCCTACGATTGCATAATTTTCTTCTCTATAAATGTATTCTTCCATATAAATAATACAATTTGCGAATTTGCGGTAAACTACTACTTTCTAATGATTTTAACCTGAGAATCATTCGTCAATTTAATAATCGTAGAAGGTTTTCCTGCAATTTTTTCGTGTTGCAAATTTACAACATAGTCTACGCCTTTTATAATTTCTGGACTAATTTCTTTGAAAGATAATGGTGTGGGTTGTCCAGAAATATTAGCTGAAGTAGATACTAATGGCTTTTTCATACGTTCCAGTAGCTTAAAGCAAAAAGGCTCTTTTACTAGTCTAATACCTAATGATTGGTCTTCAGAAACTAAATTAGGAGCTACATTTCTAGGATTATCTAATATTAAAGTGGTTGGCTTTTCGGATAAATCTAGAATTTGCCAAGCTACTTCTGGAATCTCCTTGAATACATTGTACATCATTTTTTCTCCGTTCATGAGGCAAATCATGCTTTTGCTTTCGGCTCTTCGTTTGAGTTGGTATATTTTGGCAACGGCTTCAGGATTTGTTGCATCGCAGCCTATACCCCAAACGGTATCCGTTGGGTAAAGAATGATACCACCGTTTTTTATTACTTCAAAAGCATTGATGATCTCTTGATTCATTTGCATTTTATTTTAATGATTTTGACTTTGTTTCATAAAATGCAAAACTATCCATTTGATTTTTGATAGCGTATAAAAAAGAGTTTTTTTTCTTAGTTCAGAAATGGATTCGAGATCAATTTTATCTATTGTTTTAAAGCGTTCTTGTTCTGAAAGTTTTTAAGAACTACAACTCAACATCGAACATCCTATTTTAACTCTTGCCCAATCGGGGCGTTTGGCAAACCATTTTTCATATTCTGGCTGCTCTTGATAAGGGTTTTGTAAAAGGGTATACAATTCGTTTAGTATGATATAGTCTCCTTTCTCTGCGGCATCAATACATAATTGCGCCATATAATTGCGAAGGACATATTTTGGATTAACTTGGTTCATTGCTACACTTTTTTCTTTGTCTGATACTACTTCTATTTGAAGTCTATCAATATATTTAGTGAACCAATTGTGCCATTTTAGAGCTATGCTTTCATTGTAATCATTAGCATTATAAAAGGCAAATTCAATTTTTGTTAAAGCTGTTTCTGGAGTATCATTTTTAAGCACTGAACTCAAGTTTCTAAAGAAAATAGTCATATCGGTTTCTATTTCTTGTAGCAAATCAATAAGTTCTTGAATTAATTGGCGATCCTCTTTATCTTTTATTTGTAATCCCAATTTTGATAGCATCATTTGGAGATAGTTGGAGTCATACTGTTTGGTGTAAGCATCTAAAATAGCTTCTAGAGGTTGGGTTTCTTCGATTAGTGGGTATAATGCATTGGCGAGTTGATACAAATTCCATAAGCCAATTTGAGGTTGATTTTCAAATCTATATCTTTTGTGTTGATTATCTGTTGTGTTTGGTGTCCAAGTTGGGTTGTAGTCCTCTAGCCATCCATAGGGTCCATAGTCAATAGTAATACCGTGAATTGACATGTTATCTGTATTCATAACACCATGAACAAAACCGACTCTTTGCCAGTTAAGAATCATTTCAAGTGTGCTTTTAGAAACTGCTTCAAAAAATTGGATGTATTTATCTTTACCAGTTTCTTTTATGGATGCGAAGTAATGTTGAATGGTAAAATCAGCTAGTAATTTCAGATTCGTATGATCTTGTCTGGCGGCAAAAATTTCAAAATTTCCAAATCGAATAAAACTTGGTGCCACTCTACAAACAATAGCGCCTTTTTCGTAAGCTGGATTCCCGTTGTACATAATGTCTCTAAGTACTTCGTCTCCAGTTAAAACTAATGAAAGGGATCGAGTAGTGGGTACTCCTAAATGATGCATGGCTTCTGCGCATAAGTATTCACGAATGGATGATCGTAAAACAGCCAATCCATCTGCAGTTCGTGAATAGGGGGTTGGTCCAGCACCTTTTAATTGTAACGTAAAGTTTTTCCCTTCATGAGTAACTTCCATCAAATTAATAGCTCTACCGTCTCCTAATTGTCCTGCCCAATTCCCAAATTGATGACCTGCATAACACATAGCAAAAGGTTGAGTACTTGGATAAGTTTTTGACCCACTGAAAATAGCTAAGAAATCTTCTTGTCCAATATCGTCCTTAGTTAGGCCAATTTGCTTTGCAACATCAGTAGCAGTATGAATTAAGTATGGATTTGAAGGTATTTTTGGTAACACATAAGAAAAGCATGCATGATACACTTGTCTAGGTGAATTGTCGGAGTTGCTATCTGCTGGTAATTCTTTAGTGAATAGATTGTTGAGGGTAAACGTCATTTTTTGATAAAAATAGTAGTATTACTTCAAATTTTGCCTAATTTGAAAATACTGAATTAGCTAGTAAAAATAAATCAATCTGTTCTAATTTCTTGTCCTTTTTGAATTTTATTAATTAATTAACTTGTTTTGTTATTTGTGTTTTTTATTGTTGCCTTAAAACCAACGGATGGAAAAATTTATTCATTTATAGCCGAAGTAAATATCGTATTGTAAAGTTTAACGGGAAGACTTATCCATCCAATCCATCACATTGCCAGAACTAAAAGTTACGCCTGGGGATGGTTCACCAAGAGTATTAGCTTTTGAGTATGAACCTTATGCTGGGTTTAAATTTTAATAATAAGAAAAAGGCTTTTTGAATACTATCAAAAAGCCTTTTTTATCACATTTTGTAAATCTAATTATTATTGCTTTTTATACACAGCGTATATTATATTTAGTGTTTTTTGGTCTAAAACCGAGTCAATTTCTGTTTTGATATAATGCAATTTAAATGCTTTGATAGCAGCATTTAAATTTTTAGTATCATAACCAATTATTCGCAAAGCCATTTCTGCATTAAAATCTGTAGGTGCTGTTTCTAATAAATCGTCTGGCCAGATTCCGAACCCTTTTTCGGCTAACAATTGCCATGGAAATAAAGCACTAGGATCTACTTTTCTAGTAGGAGCAATATCAGAGTGACCTATAAAATTTTGCGTTGGAATATTGTAGTCTTTTTTCAATTTTGTTAAAAGAGCCAATAAACTATTAATTTGTACTTCAGAAAATGGTTCTGAACCATTATTGTCAAGTTCGATCCCAATTGAAGCAGAGTTGATATCGCTATTTCTTCCCCAAGTTCCATTGCCTGCATGCCAACCTCTTAAATAGTCATTTAGCATTTGAACCACTTTTCCATCTTCAGCGATCACATAATGAGCGCTAACTTTTGTGCTTGCCAATGTAAATGTTTTTAATGTTTGTTTTAAGGAATCCTGTGCAGTATGGTGTATGATTACAAAATTAGGTTTTCTTAAGTTGAAATTTACCGTACCAATCCATTCTGTTTTAATGTTTTCTAGTGCTGTAGGATTAGATTTAGATATGGAATCCTTCAGTGTATTGATTTGTTTTGTGTAAAGCGTATCATGAGAGGTGGTGGTAGTTTCTACTTTTGTTAGTGGAATAGCCTCTTTCTCAGCTAGTTTTTGTTGTAAAATTTTTAATTGTTGTTCGTATACTTTATTACTTTCCTTATAAGGATTAGTTCCGCATGAACTTATAAGTAAACCCAAAGAAATACTAAGTATAAGTTGTCTAAACATCGATAATTAATTAGTTGGTTGAGTGGTTAGATTTTATTTCTTTTTCTTCTTTTTGAATCCTCCAGCAATGATTTTTTTATAAAGATCTTTTTGATCTGGATTCAATAACTCTAGTATTTTTCGATCTGTATTTTCAGAGATTACCTTAATATCCTCGCTCTTACTTTCGTTAGAACCTTCTTTTTTTATAATTACGCCTTGAGCATTTAGACTTTGAATCAAAATATTTTTAATAGCAATCTCTTGCAAAGCATCCAAGTTCATTTCTGTTTTAAGATTTTCCATTACTCTGCTCGCCGTTTCTTCATTGGAAGGCGGCTTTGGTGCGCTTTGTGTAGGTCCTGAACCCATTTGGTTCATTTGGCTCATTCTTCCATTGTTCCCATATCCATTATTAAATTGTGCCCAATGGGTTTGAGTGAAAAACAAAGTGCATCCTAAAAAAAATAAAAATTGAATCTTTTGCATCATTAATTGATTTTTATATATTCAAATATACTAATTAAACGGTTCTCCGTATAAGTCAAATTCAGTAGCTTCTGTAATTTTTATCATTACAAATTCGCCAGTTTTTACATAATGTTTTGAGGCGTCTATCAATACTTCGTTATCTACATCAGGGCTGTCAAATTCGGTTCTTCCAATAAAATGAGCTCCTTCTTTGCGATCAATAATACATTTGAACGTTTTACCTACTTTTTCTTGATTTAAATCCCATGAAATTTGTGATTGCAATTCCATAAGTTCGTTGACGCGTTCTTGCTTTATCTCATCAGGAACATTGTCTTCAAGTAAATAGGCATGTGTATTCTCTTCGTGTGAATAAGCAAAACAACCCATTCTGTCAAATTTCATTTCTTGCACAAAATCTTTTAACGTGTCAAAGTCCTCTTGAGTTTCTCCGGGATATCCTACGATTAAAGTTGTGCGAATTGTGATACCTGGAACAGCCGCTCTAAAATCTTTCAACAATTGAGTAGTTTTTGCTTGAGTTGTTCCTCGACGCATAGATTTCAGAATGCCGTCCGAAATGTGTTGCAACGGAATATCAATATAGTTACATATTTTTGGTTCACGTTTCATGATTTCCAATACATCCATAGGGAAACCAGTTGGGAAAGCATAATGCAAACGAATCCATTCAATACCTTCTACTTTTACTAATGCTTCTAGTAAATCCCCAAGTGCACGTTTTTTATATAAATCAAGACCATAATACGTCAAGTCTTGAGCAATCAAAATCAATTCTTTTACACCATCTTTGGCTAATCCTTCTGCTTCTTTAACCAATTTTTCAATGGTTTGAGAAACATTTTTTCCTCTCATTAGCGGAATCGCACAAAAACTACAAGGTCTATCACAACCTTCCGAAATTTTCAAATAAGCGTAGTTTTTTGGTGTTGTTGTCAAGCGCTCGCCTAATAATTCATGCTTGTAATCTGCCCCCAAAGCCTTCAATAAGCCAGGCAATTCAGTGGTTCCAAAATACTGATCTACATTTGGAATTTCTTTTTCTAAATCAGGACGATATCTTTCAGAAAGGCAACCTGTTACAAAAACTTTGTCAACTAAGCCTTTTTCTTTTTTATCCGCATATTCCAAAATCATGTTAACCGATTCGGCTTTAGCGTTATCAATAAAACCACAAGTGTTAATTACTATGATATTTCCTTCGTCCTCTGCTTTTGCTTCGTGAGTAACTTCTTTCCCGCTGGCACGAAGTTGTCCCATCAAGACTTCGCTATCATATACATTTTTTGAACACCCTAAAGTGATGACATTAATTTTATTCTTTTTTGTTGACTTTGTTCTCATAGTATAAATTCCCCTTCTTCTAGGAATTGGCAAAATTACGCTTTTTTTTCTTCAGAAAAAGCATTAATTACGCATGAGATCTCTATATGTATTGGATTTTAGATAGATTTTATAATTGTTTTAGAAGCGGGAAGGACTCGGCTTCATTGGCATCAAAGACCCGTCATCCGCTATATCTTTGCCTTTTGAAAGAAAAAAGGCAAAGGATGCCGCTCCTACCGGGGCTATTAGGAAGATAGGGCTTTTTTGTTGTCAATAAAAAGATGAAACGAAAATATAACAGCAAAAAACAGAAGCCGAACTTGGCTTCTGTTTTATTTCTTTTTATAATTCAAACAACATCGTCAGTGAGACATTATTATTGATGGCGTCTATACTCGCCCCATCTTTAAGTCCAGCACTAAAAAAACCTTGTTGATAATTTCTCTTAGCATAAGAATAAGCAAGGTCGACTTTCGTTGCTCCAAAATTGTATCCCAAACCTCCAGAATAACCTGTCAAATCACCAATGGTGGTTTTGTTTTGATAAGGGCTTTTTTCTATTCGGTAGCCACCTCTCAAACTCAATGCTTTAATTTTGTATTCAGCACCAATTCGTAATTCGCCTGAAGTTTTAAGAGTTGCATTCATTTCAGCGTTTAAATCTCTATAATAATCGTCATTTGTTGGTCTAAATTTTACATTTGAATAATCTTTAATAGAGTAATCAATACTTATCAATCCTTTTTTGCCAAACACATAAGCCGCACTTCCGGTAAATTTACTCGCAGTTTGCAAGCGGTAAGGAGCGTAATAATTAGTAACACGCGGGTCAATCACATCGGCAGGTAATTCTCCTGAAGTATTGCTTCTAACAGAACTTAATGTTTGTGTTAATTCATCACTCAAATTCATCCAGGTTGGAGATTCATAGGCCGCACCCAGTCTCAACCCGTCTGTGATTTTTGCAATAGTACCTATTTGAAAAGAAAATCCCGTTCCGTTAGTGTATAAATCATTACTAAAACGCATTCTGTTAATTCGATCTTCGTTCGTTAAGGTGTTGTCATTGTCTTCGTAAAATCTAGAAGATTGAGTGAAATTTGAGAAATGCGAGTTAAGGTTTATACCTATATAAAGTCTGTCTTTATAGGAGGAAGAAAAATTAAAGGATAACTTTCCGTTGTATCCATTGGAGTAAATTGCGTTTTCTTGGTAATAATTGCCTCCTTCGCGCACATTTGAGGTATAGGCGGTATTATTGGTTGCATTTGAAACAGGATTGATAATATATCCGTGAAAACCAAAGAAAGCTTGTTGTTGTCTGTAGCTTAATTCAGGATAGTTTCCGAATTCAATTGTGTTTAAAGGAACTTTTCCATTGGCATAACTCAAAAAATAATTCGCAATTGAGTTCGTTGGATTTACTCCCGCAGAAAATTTTGCATTGTCAAAATTGTTGGTGTTTTCATAGTTAACTGCAAAGGCAATTTTAGTCCATTTCGCATTTTTGTCATAGTTTTTAAACACAAAAACACCTCCTGCTTGATTCAAATCAAAAGAATTTTCACTGTCGCTAGTTTGAGATCCAAAATAATTTGAATTGTTTTTAGTGCCATAATTACTGATGGTTAATCCTAATTGGTTGTTGTTAAATACAGCAGAACTAGCAGGATTTACATTTATGGAGGATAAATCACCTCCCAATGCTCCAAAAGCTCCACTCATTGCTCTGTATCTTGCAGTACCGTTGAGGTTGTCTACAGAATAACGTAACGCGTCAGATATATCTTGCGCATTTGCCGATGTAAACACAAAAGCAAAAGCAAGTAGTATAAAGGTATTCTTCATGTTGATTAAGTTAGTTTGATTGAATGGTTTTTAAAAAAGAAACTATTATCCTCTTCCGCCTCTTCCGCCACCACCACCACCAGAAGATCTTGATCCTCCGCCTCCGCCAGAAGAACGCATGCTTCCGCTTGAAGAACTTGATGAGCTTGGAGAATAGGAGCGAGTAGGAGTGTAACTATTGCTTCTTGATCTTGAAGAGTTAGTAGAATTTGTATTGTAATTGCTGCTCTCTCTGCTAGTTCTTGTGGTAGTATATGACGAATTGTTTGAGTTAGAACTACTATTTCTTCTATTGAAAGAATTGCTAGAACTGTAATCAGAATTCGAATTTCTTCGATTAAAAGAATTGTTAGAGCTGTAATCAGAATTCGAATTTCTTCTAAAATCAGTACTGCTTCTTCTGTTATAATTAGTTACATTTTGACTATTGCGGTTGTTGTAGGTTCTATTGACGTAATTTCCGTTAGAATATCCAGAGCCTCTTCTGCTAGTATTGTAGGCATAATTGTTGTGTCTATAGCTTGGATATCCCCAGCCATCATTCCAACCCCAGCCACCATTCCAGCCCCATCCAGCATTCCATCCCCATCCGCCATTCCATCCCCAGCCGCCATTCCATCCCCATCCAGTATTCCATCCCCATCCGCCATTCCATCCCCAAGGGTTATTCCATCCCCATCCGCCATACCAGTTGTTCATGCCCCATCCCCATCCAGCACCATACCAATTATTCCAACCATTATCGTTGATGTTTATGGTAGTGCTTTGTGGATTGCTTCCCCAGCTTGCGTAGCCTGTATTTGGTGCTTGAATGCTATCATTAACATCTACATAATTATTATAACTTTCTACATCAGTAAAAATTTCTGCTGATGAATTGGTGTTTTGTAGAGAATTAAAGTATTCTTGATATTGATTGCCTGCGGTGTTTTGAGATTCATTGTAAACAACTCTAGGGGAATTTGACCCATAAACACCATCAGTTTCGTAGTAGGAGCTGTTTTGGTAAGATCCACACGATGTAATTAATAAACTTAAAAATCCAATAAGAGTAAATTGGTTTATATTTCTTGAGGAAAAAACAGTAGTTTTCATATTCTATGGGATTTTTTATTGTTGAACAATACAAAAATAGTTAGTTTTGCCTAACTAATACGTTAAAAAAAATAAAACAAACTTTGTGCCAAACTATTAAATATGAGCAAGAACCTTACTACAAGAGAAGAAGATTATTCGAAATGGTATAATGAGCTAGTTGTAAAAGCTGATTTAGCCGAGAATTCAGGGGTTAGAGGCTGTATGGTGATTAAGCCGTACGGATATGCTATCTGGGAAAAAATGCAAGCTGAGTTGGATCGTATGTTTAAAGAAACGGGACATCAAAATGCTTATTTTCCTTTGTTTGTGCCCAAAAGCATGTTTGAGGCTGAGGAAAAAAATGCAGAGGGTTTTGCCAAGGAATGTGCTATTGTTACACATTATAGATTAAAAAACGATCCTGATAAGCCTGGGAAATTAATGGTTGATCCAAATGCTAAATTAGAGGAGGAACTAATTGTGCGTCCAACGAGTGAGGCGATTATTTGGTCAACCTATAAGGGATGGGTTCAGTCGTATAGAGATTTGCCATTATTGATTAATCAATGGGCGAATGTAGTTAGATGGGAGATGAGAACACGTTTGTTTTTGAGAACTGCAGAGTTTTTATGGCAAGAAGGGCATACTGCTCACGCTACGAAAAAAGAAGCTATTGAAGAATCGGAAAAAATGATGAATGTATACGCTGATTTTGTTCAGAATTTTATGGCCATACCGGTTGTAAAAGGATTAAAAACAGAAACGGAGCGATTTGCTGGAGCTGAAGAAACATATTGTATTGAAGCGTTAATGCAAGATGGGAAAGCATTGCAAGCAGGTACTTCACATTTTTTAGGTCAAAATTTCGCAAAGGCTTTTGATGTTAAGTTTGCTAATGCGGAAGGGAAGCAAGAATATGTTTGGGGAACTTCTTGGGGGGTTTCAACCCGATTGATGGGGGCTTTGGTTATGACACATTCTGATGATAAAGGTTTGGTTTTGCCTCCTAATTTGGCACCAATACAAGTTGTGATTGTGCCTATATATAAGTCAGAAGAGCAATTGCAAGCTATTTCGGCTGCTGTTGCTAGTGTTTCAGCTGCTCTACGTAAGCTTGGTGTTAGTGTTAAATATGATGACAGAACTACTCAGAAGCCAGGATTTAAGTTTGCGGAGTGGGAATTAAAAGGTGTTCCAGTTCGAATTGCTGTAGGACCAAAAGATTTGGAAAATGGTACTTTTGAAGTGGCAAGACGAGATAATTTGTCTAAAGAAGTTGTGGTAGCAGATGGAATAGAAAATTATATTGCAAATTTATTATCACAGATTCAAGCAGACTTATTCGCCAATGCATTATCGTATAGAGAAAATCATATAACGGAAGTGAATAGTTTTGAGGAATTTAAGTCTGTTTTGGAAGGCAAAGGTGGATTTGTATCCGCACATTGGGATGGTACTGCAGTTACTGAAGAAAAGATAAAAGAATTGACAAAAGCAACCATAAGATGTATTCCTTTAGATAGAGTAGAGGAGGCGGGAAGCTGTGTTTTTACTGGGAATCCTTCGGTTGGAAGAGTGTTTTTTGCTAAGGCTTATTAAAAAAAAAATAATTTTTTTTGCATCAGCTATTGCGCTTCTCAAAAATAGTTGTATTTTTGCATCCGCAATACAGAAGCAGGGTCCGTTCGTCTATCGGTTAGGACGCCAGGTTTTCATCCTGGTAAGGGGGGTTCGATTCCCCCACGGACTACAAATTTGTTTTGAGATTTTAAAGTTTTTCCTGGACTTATCAGGATAATGGTCCGTTCGTCTATCGGTTAGGACGCCAGGTTTTCATCCTGGTAAGGGGGGTTCGATTCCCCCACGGACTACAAATTTTTTATTGAATTGATTCCCGAACTTAGAAGAATATTGGTCCGTTCGTCTAGGGGTTAGGACGCCAAGATTTCGTCTTGGTAACAGGGGTTCGATTCCCTTACGGACTACGAAAAAATAATAAAGATAAAAAAATAATACAATGGCAAATCATAAGTCAGCTCTAAAGAGAATTAGAAGTAACGAAAAGAAAAGAGTGTTAAATAGATATCAACACAAAACTACTCGTAATGCTATCAAAGCGTTAAGAATTGCTACGGATAAAGCTGACGCTACAGCTAAATTATCTGCTGTTATTTCTATGATTGATAAGTTAGCAAAGAAAAATATAATTCATGACAATAAAGCTTCTAACTTAAAGTCTAAGTTAACTAAACATGTTGCTAAGTTGTAATGTACGATAATGTATTGATAATAAAAAACTCCCTTGTGGAGTTTTTTTTATGTCTCATTTTATTTCAATTTTTCTTTTAAATAGTCAAGCATTCCTATGGTAATTGGTTTGGGAAGGAAATCAACTACAATGCTATAGGTTTTGGCTTTCGCTAAATCTTGAGGATCTATTGTAGAAGAGAGTATGATTACTTTTATAGTGTTGAATTCAAGATAGTCTTTACTTGTGAAGATCTCTAAGAATTTCCATCCACCCATTACAGGCATGTTTAAATCAAGAAATATTAATTCTGGTTTTGATATTAAATCTGTGGCTTTTTCCTTTAAATTGTCATACATTCGTAATGCTTCTTCACCATTTAAAGCTGTAATGACCTCCTTTGCAAATTCAGTTTTTGAGATCATTTTTTTACTTATCATCAATGAAATTGGGTCGTCGTCAATACAGAAAATGGTATTATACATTTATATGTGTTTAAAAGGTTAGTGTGAATTGTACCCCTTTATTTACTTTACTTTCTACGGTTATACTGCCTCCTAATGATTCAATTTGTGATTTGACCAAATAGAGACCCAATCCCTTACTGTCAGGGTAATCATGAAATCGTTGATAGAGTCCGAATATATGGTCAGAATTTCTTTTTAAATCTATTCCGATCCCATTGTCTTTGAATTTTATCATGGTTTTGTTGTTTACTTTTTTTGTTGAAATCGAAATTTTTAACTTTTTACTTTCTGATTTATATTTAATAGAATTGGTCAATAAATTCATTAGTATACTCTCAAGATATGCTTTATTTGTATAGACCGTATCGGTTGATTCAAAATTTAGTCTCAGTGTAGGTTTGGATTGTTCAATTTGAAAGTGGAGTTGGCTAAAAACATGCTCCAGAACTTCGTTTATGGAAACGATTTCTTTTTGAATTGAAATTTTATCTTTGATTACTATGATTTTTACTAAATCATTTATAGTTTCGTTTAGTAGATGGGTTGATTTTTTGAAGCCATTTATTATTTCTAATAGCTCAGAGTCTGTTATGATGATGTCTTCAATGAGATTCAAGAGGCCAATCAAATTTGATAATGGAGCTCTCAAATTATGTGAAGTGATATAGGAAAACTGTTTTAAGTCTTTATTGTTTTGAGTTAATTCTCGAATGAGCTGTTCTTTTTCTTTTTCTTGTTTTCTTTCTTCGGTAACATCTTTTTGAATCGAAATCCAATGCGAAAGTTGGTTGTCTGCATTGTAAATCGGAATCATTGAAAAGCGTACCCAATATTCTTCTTTATTCTTTTTTCTTGTCAACGTTTCAATTTGACATTCTCTTTTTTCAGCTATGGCTTTGCTGAATTTTTCGTATTCGTTTAGGTCGGGATGTTCAGTGTTGAATGGGTTGAATGGTTTTGTTAATACTTTTTTTGATTTGTAACCTGTCATGGTACAAAATGCATCATTTACATAAATTATATTGGGGAATGGGGAGTTTTCGGAATCTGATTTTGTAATTACCACAGCATCTTTTGTTTGGGTAACCACTGTTTCTAGTAATTTTAGATTTTGTTCTTCTTCTTTTTGTTTGGTAATATCTTGAATGGCTCCAATCATTCTGTAGGCTCTTCCTTCTTTGTCTTTTAAAAGGAAGCCTCTGTCAAGAACATATTTGTAAGTATTGTCAGCGCATCTAAAACGGTACTGATCTTGCCATTTTTCGGATTTCTGTTCTATAAATGAATATAGTTTTATAGACATTTTGATGCTATCCTCGGGGTGAATTTTGTCAAACCACCATGCCGAGTTGTTGCCAACTTGATCTTCGGTATACCCAAAAATAGTTTTAATTCCTTTGTTCCAAGTTATGGCGTCTTCTTGTATTTTCCAATCCCAAATGGTATCGCTGGTTGCTTTGGATACAATGTCATATTTCTCGTTAGATTCTTTTATCTCATTGGTATTGGATTTTATTTTTTCTAAAATGGTATTATTACGTTTGTCGTTTTTAGATAAAATATATCGAAATAAAAGACCTATAAATAAGATAAAAATAACGTCTTTTATAAGGTTGTAGTAATAAGGGTTTTCAAAGTTAAGTTTGTTTGAGAATTTATGCCAAATAATGGCCATAAATATGGAGAAAAGAATGAAAATGCTAATTATTTGGTTGGTTTTACTTTTCATTAATCAAATATAAATAATTTATTTGTTAGAATTTTAAATATCTGTTACAAAACTTGCTTCCTAGAAATGATAAATAATGAACTGCTTGTTATTCATTGTTTTAGTAAACCGTGTTGGAAAGTTTTTTATATGAAAATAAAGTGTACCTTTGCAGCCATTAAAAATCACAGATGGAATCTATTAGAAACATTGCAATTATTGCCCACGTCGATCACGGTAAAACCACTTTGGTTGATAAAATTATGTATCACTGTCAATTATTTCGTGACAACGAAAATACAGGTGATTTAATTCTTGATAACAACGATTTAGAGCGTGAGAGAGGTATTACTATTACTTCTAAAAACGTTTCAGTTCAATATAAAGGGACAAAAATCAATATTATCGATACTCCTGGTCACGCCGATTTTGGAGGTGAAGTAGAACGTGTATTGAACATGGCCGATGGTGTATGTTTACTAGTGGATGCTTTTGAAGGTCCAATGCCACAAACTCGTTTTGTACTACAAAAAGCGATTGACTTAGGTCTTAAGCCTTGTGTAGTTATCAATAAAGTAGATAAAGAAAACTGTACTCCTGAAGAAGTTCATGAAAAAGTTTTTGACTTAATGTTTGAATTAGGTGCACAAGAATGGCAATTAGATTTTCCAACGGTTTATGGTTCTGCTAAGAACAACTGGATGTCTGATGATTGGAAAAATCAAACAGAAAACATCGAGCCTTTGTTGGATATGGTAATTGAAAATGTTCCTGCACCCAAAGTGTCAGAAGGAAATCCACAAATGTTGATTACCTCTCTTGACTTTTCTGCTTTTACAGGTCGTATCGCTATTGGTCGTTTGGAAAGAGGTATTTTGAAAGAAGGTATGCCAATTTCTTTAGTAAAAAGAGACGGTTCTGTATCTAAATCTAAAATTAAAGAACTACATACTTTTGAAGGTCTTGGACGTAAAAAAGTAGAGCAAGTAATTGCTGGAGATATTTGTGCAATTGTTGGTGTTGAAGGTTTTGAAATTGGTGATACTATCTCTGATTTTGAAAATCCTGAAGGATTAGCTTCTATTGCAATTGATGAACCTACAATGAGTATGTTGTTTACCATTAATGACTCTCCATTCTTTGGTAAAGAAGGTAAATTTGTAACTTCTCGTCATATTAGAGAGCGTTTAACAAAAGAATTAGAGAAAAACTTAGCAATGAAATTGGGTGAAACTGATTCAGCTGATAAGTTTATGGTTTTTGGCCGTGGTGTATTGCACTTATCAGTTCTTATTGAAACAATGAGAAGAGAAGGATACGAATTACAAATTGGTCAACCACAAGTAATCATCAAAGAAATTGATGGTAAAAAATGTGAACCAATTGAAGAGTTAACTATCGACTTACCAGAAAATCTTTCTGGAAGAGCTGTTGAATTTGTTACTTTGCGTAAAGGTGAAATGCTTTCTATGGAAACTAAAGGAGAGCGTATGATTATTAAATTTAATATTCCATCTCGTGGAATTATTGGTTTACGTAATCAATTGCTTACTGCTACTGCTGGTGAGGCTATTATGGCACACCGTTTTATCGGATATGAGCCTTTCAAAGGTGAAATTGCTGGACGTAACAAAGGTTCATTAATCTCTATGGAAAAAGGGAAAGCTATTCCATATTCTATCGATAAATTGCAAGATCGTGGTAAGTTTTTCGTTGAGCCAAATGCTGAAATCTACGAAGGACAAGTTATTGGAGAAAACTCTCGTGGAGATGATATGTGTGTAAACGTAACTAAAGAGAAAAAACAATCTAACGTACGTTCTTCTGGAAATGATGATAAAGCTAGAATTATTCCTCCAATTATCTTTTCATTGGAAGAAGCTTTAGAGTACATTCAAAAAGATGAATATGTTGAGGTTACGCCAAAATCTATTCGTTTGAGAAAAATTTATTTAACTGAAACAGATAGAAAAAGATTTAAAGTCTAAATTTTTTTAAATCTCAAAATAGTAAATCCCAAATTCCAAAGTAATGGAGTTTGGGATTTTTTTATGGTGTTTCCCGCAAGAAAAATGCGGGTCGGGCTATCCGCTATATCTTTTTAGGGCTAGAAAAAAGCCCCAAAAAGGATGCCGCTCCTGTCCCTAACACAATATTGGTACCATTAAAAATTATAGCTTATCATTCATTTTAATTGTAATTTTTGAGTCAGCAACAAGAGAAAACTTTGCATCCTCATATTTTGGTGGTCCCATAAATCCTTTAGCATTATTGGAACAAGCTACAGCTTCTTTTGGCATTCCGATAAAATTTTTATCCAATTTTCCATTGTTGTTTTCGTCGTGATATACCATAACAGTGTATTCGGATTTGGGTAAATCATTAAAAACAACTATTGCCGTATTGGATTTGATAGTTGAAGAAGTGGTTTTTAAAGCACTTTTTAAAAACTTTCCTTTCGAGTTGTAAACTTCTGCAGTAAGTTTTCCGGAGTTATTTTTTATTCCAGTGACAGTAATAGTAAGCGTTGTGTTTTGAGCCAAGCCTAGGCTACTAATTCCAAAAAAGAGAGATATGAGTTTTAACATTTTGTTTTATTTTTTTACTAGAAATAATCAGCTACCGAGAGCTTTCATTTTCTTATATAATATGTTTGAGCTATTAGTTAATGTTTTATATGAAAGACTTAAAATAATTTTTTAATCCTTGTTTTTTTATAAATATAAATAAGGTTATAGTTTGATTTATTTTAAAATGATTATCGTTTCAGTGCAAAATGGCCTTTAATTTCTCGACCATCTTCTAGTACTACCGTGAACCAATAATCATCAGAAGGTAGGGATTGACCATTAAAGGTTCCGTCCCAACCATTGCTGTTAGGGAAAATTTGTTTGAGTAATTTACCGTGTCGATCAAAGATACGAATCACAGATTTGGAATTGGAGAGGGTATTGGTTCCTTTAACATTCCAGTAATCATTGTATCCGTCTCCGTTTGGGGTGAAGTATTTAGGTGCACCAATAACAGCGACTTCTTTGCTCACAATTCCACATCTATTTTTATCATTTACATAGATTGTGTGAATTCCAGACGGGATGTTCTCAAACACATTTGAAGAAATAAAAGGACCTGTGGCGTCATCTAAACTGTATTCATAATCTCCTTGGCCACTAACATTGATTGTAACTTTATTTACATCAGTCAAATCAACAATTTCAACAGATTCGATTTTGGCAATGTCGGATAGGGTTACTTTTATCGTTCTAGTTCTGCTGCATCCTTGTGCTGCTACTACTTCAACGGTATAAACGCCCTCGCTATTGACATCTAGCGTATAACTGGTTTGTCCTGCTAGTACTGCTCCGTCTTTTTTCCAAACATAGCTATAATTGTTTATTGGACTTCCATCATTAATTCCAGCGTTGAGTTGGACAGCGAAGGTCGGTAAATTTGTACATACCAAGGCGTCTTCCGATCCATCGGTATTCAAATTAATATTGGGCAATGGATTAACCACAAAAGAGAGCAAGGTTTCTTCTATGCAAGTCGTATTTTTTGGGTTTTCAACCGTTGCTCTAACATTTTGAGTGGCGGTTGTAAAAGGATTAGGCAATGGACTTGGTAATGGATTATTGTTGGCATCAAAATAACGAACCACCATTCCGGTTTGACCATTTAATAATTGGCTTTCTATTGTGCTGGTATCAAAAGTATTTAGTCCATCAGTATCACTAGGGTTGTCATCATCACAAGCAGCAGGAATGTTTACTGCATTTGCAATTGGATGAACGTCTACGGTAAATTTGATGGTTGTTTCATCATAACACGGAACACCATTGTTTGTGTTAGTAATGGTATTGGTCACTTGAGCTTTTATGGTTTGTGATTTTGTGACAAAATTGGATGGAAACGGACTAGGTAACGGATTGTTATTTTCATCAAAATACGTAACTGACACATTGGTTTGTCCTTTCAATAAATCGGCTTCTAAGCTTGTGGTATTGAATGTAAAAATACCATCATTGCTAATTTCATCACATTCTTTATAGTCTGCTATTGGATTTGCAACAGGTAATTTTTCTACGGTTAGTGTCACATAATTTCCTAATCCAAAACAAGCGTTGTCAAGATTAGAATCGACGCGCACAAAAATAAGATGTTGGTTCGGAAACCCGGAATTTCTATAGGATGTAGTATTTGTGATCTCATTAGTCTCAGCCAAAGCATCAGTTTGTGTAGGAAAATATTTTATGGTGTAAGCTGTAGATGGGGAAGGTAACAATGCTTGAATATCAGTAGTTACGCTACTAAAATTAAAGGTGGCGATTCCATCTTTGTCGTCGTTTGTAGCATCTACATAATCATCGCAAACTGCAAAATTACGTTTAAAAGTGGCTGGAATTTGTGTAGCAGAAACAATTAATTTTAACTCTGTTGTACTAAAGCATCCATTAGCGTTTTCTACTCTCGTCCAAACGCTACCTATACCACTGGTATATTTGGTTGGGTCAGCAATTTTTGTTGTTGCATCATTGGTTGTAGCTCCAGTAGCAGTTTTGAAATAGGTAAAAGTTTCATTAAGATAATTGGCACTGATAAAGCTATTTTTTTCCGTCAAATTAAAGTCAGTAATGCCATCAATGTTATCATCACATTGTTTCAACGTGATACTTGTGGCCACAGTTGGGAGTGCTAATGTGGTTAATGTTGCCGCTGTAGAAGTCAAACCACAAGAGTTTCCTACTCTGTTTAATTGCACACGATAGCTGTAGCCATTCATACTGGCTAAAATGCCATTGACTTGTAGTGTTTTGGTTGTAACGCCAGCATAGTTTGCGTTATTCGCTAGTGTAGTCCAAGTTGTTCCATCAGCGCTCAACTCCCATTGAAAACTGTCTGCATTAGAGACTACTTCAAAAGTAGTACTTTGTAATAAACATTGTGATTTGTTGCTAGGTTGATTAGTAATGGTAATGGGTGCTCCAAGAGTGTAATTTGTATTTGGAGTCGTATATCCAGTACCCGATGTAACAATTCCTTTGTCATTTACCGTCACTGGACTATTTCCTAATAATCCATCTACGTCACCATCTAGGAAGCCAGCTTCGATGACGTCTTTACAACCATCATCATCACTATCTAATTCAAAATAGTTAAAGTTACCATCCGCATCGGAATCAGCTATCGTATATTTCAATCTTCCGCTATCCGGGGTGGTTTCTAAACTGTCTAATAAACCATTCAAACCAACATTTCCGTCTACTTTACCATCTTTATTGGCATCGGCGGCATTGTGTCCTGCTTCATCAAGATCAAAAATACCGTCATTGTCACTATCTAAATCCAGTATATCTTTTACAAAATAAAATGTTCCATTTACATCTGTATCAGAATTAATAGCAACTAAACCAGGTTCAAAGGCATCATCCAAACCGTCTTTGTTGGTATCCACACCAGTAAAAGATTTAAAACCTTTTGCTTGTGCTTCAATACTATCAGGAATTCCATCGTTGTCACTATCCATATCTAGCGCATCAGGAATAGTGTCTAGATCCGAATCTTGGTCTACGGTTTGGCTTATATAAAAAGCTGCTCGGTTAGCTATGGTTTCCGAAAGGTTGTAATGCTTAAAAGTTAAACTATCAACTTTATAGCCTTGAATGGTAAAACGTGCGCCCCCTTGTGGAACTGTTGTTGTGCTTTTAAATCGGAAACGAATTTCAAAAGAGGTAAATTCTTTTACTCCACTTTCGTAAATACCATCAAAATTGGTGTCAATCAGTAAATCACCAAAGGAATCTTTAATCGTTAAAGTTTGATTCGTAGGTGCACTGACCACAAAATCGCCATCTCCATTAGCTAAATCACCAGTAGGGGTGGTGTGAACGTTGCCATCAACTATATAACGAAATTCAATAATTTCTGGTTTTGTAAAGATGATTTTATAAACAGTAGGATTGTTTTTTCCTGCTGGAACATCTGATACAAAACCATAAACAGGATAGCCCGTTATAGTTCCGGAGCCAGTTATTGTCGCGTTAAAGTTACTAGCCGAGAGCGTGTTACTTTGGTTAAAAAAGGTAGAGCTACTCTCTACGGTGTTAAGCAATCCATCATTGTCCCAGTCAATATCAATGTTGTTGTTTGTACCATCATTATCATCGTCTTTGGCACAATCACTCACAGGGATTTTATCTGAAAAAACATCGCTCAAACATCCAGAAATACTTCCTCTAACTTGATAATAACCAGGTGAAGTAGGGGTGTAGGTGTTGGTAGTAGCCAAAGGAATAACTACATTATCTTTGTACCATTGAAAGGTATCATAAGCAGATAAACTACTAATTTTTAAAACAACATTAGGAATACAAGACGAGGTACCCACAGCAATTTTATCCGATACAATCTCTGGTTTCAAATCAAACCCAGAATAGTAGCCGCCATAGGTTGCAGCTCCGTTAGTAGCAAAATAAGATACATATACCTGTTTAGTCGATTTTACGGCTATATTTCCTATCAAATTAGATATCGTATATCTCACAAATCCTGTATTTCCAGTAATCGATTGTGGGCTAGCACCAATCGGAGCATTGTTGATTAAAACCGTTGCTCCAGTTTCAGTAATGATATTCAATCCACCATCATAAATAATACTACCTATTTCTTGAATATTTGGAATGTTATCCACCACGTTTGGTGTTGAACAATTCAAAGGCGGAACAAAAAACATATTTTGATTGGCTGGCGAAGCTGTACCTCCAATACTTTGGTACGCAAAAACTTTTTCAGAAGTGGTGATATACATACTACCATTAATAAAATTCGTTCCATCAATCACCACATATTCTCCTTTGTTTAAGGTAGCAAAAGGTGCTACACCACCATTTAAAAACACTTGGGTTTGGTCTGTATGTGCCACTAGTAAAACTCGTTCCAATTCATCTGTTCCTAATCCTTTGGCAAAAATGTATTCCGTTCCCGTGCGTTCAATGGGTACAATTTGATCAAATCCTACATCTCTACCTACAGGTTGGAGCTGTCCGTTTTGATTTGTTCCTAGAACAGTACTATTACTTCCACAAAAAGAACCCGCGTTAACTGCTACCGCTTTATCCGATTCTACCAAGGCGCCAATCATTTTAGCACTATTCGAAGGAGTACTCGCAGCACTATTGTTTTCTAGAGCCAAAACATAACTTTCATTTTTGTTTAGCGTCACCGTTATTGGCCCATTGATTACGGTACCATCGGTCAAAATAGTTCCAATGGGCAAATTCGAAATCGTAACTTTCGTTCCGTTTTCAGTCGCTAAAATAGAGGCGAAATTCAATAGTGTAGTGTCATATAGAGGATTTAACATTGCTCCCAGGCGGAATGTTTTCCCCAAAGCACTGTTCCCTTTTGAGACCAAGCCGCCTGCATGGTTATAACCATTAGTCCCATTTCTTGCTGCATTCACACGAATATTGGCATACACCAAATCTTCGGCTTCAATTACATATCCTTTGTTTTTTACGATTCCAATGATATTTTTTGGAGTAAACAATTGCGTAAAATCACCTGTTCCAATAAAATAGCGATACGGGTTCAGATTATTCACGACCCCTGTAATCACATTACCACCATTCTCAATGAGTTTAAAAGGAACATTTGTGGTGTTTGGAGTAGAAATATAAATGTAATGATCTTCCACCACACTCGATTGCGCCGTGATAGGAGGTAAGTAATGCGTTTTACTAAATTGTGCATGCGAAGTCATAACAAAAAATAGAAAAAAAACAGGAAAAAGGTTCTTCATAGGGTAGTTAAAATCGTGATTTATGGTTTTGCCAAATTGAATATATCTTTTTTTAGGAGCAGTAACAATCGGCATTATTGGGTAACATTGTCCCGTTATCCGCTGTATCTTTTCCTTTTTAAAGAAAAAAGGAAAAGGATGCCGCTACTATCGGGGCTAAAAGCTAAGAAATAGATTACTGGGTTACAGTAATACAGTTGATTTTTAGATTTTAAAACCAAAAATAGGTTTAATAAGTGGATTAAAAAAGAGTACCAAAAAGAATTATTTACGAGTTTTTATGCAAACTCATGACCTCTTTTTTATGTTTTTTGCACGAAAAGCAATTTTTTATAAAAGAGCGAAGAAATTATCGCTTTAGGCTAAAATGTCCCTTGATGATTTTACCATCAGCAAAGATAAGTTGAAACCAATAATCATTAGATGGCAAAGGTGTGCCTGTAAAAGTCCCGTTCCAGGAATCACTTGCGGAAGTTAATTCCTTAAGTAGTTTTCCATATCGGTCAAAAATCACGATTCTCGATTGTGGGAGAGAACTTAAATTATTAATTTTCCAAGTATCATTATAACCATCACCATTTGGGGTAAAAAAACGAGGATAGTCCAATACATAAATAAAATCACTAGTAGTGATGCCACAACCATTTTTATCTCGGATGCTAATGGTATAACTTCCAGGAGCCACATTCGTAAAAACAGGATTGTCCTGATAGTTTGTACCATCTAACGAAAATTCATAGTCTCCTTTTCCTTTGTAATTTATTGTAATGGTGTTTTTATTGCCTGCAAAGTCTTTTACTACTGCATTCTCATAAATTGCTTTTTCAGAAGTTTTGACTATGAATGTTTTTATTTTTTTGCAGCCTTTATCGTTAGTGATGGTTACGGTATAAGTGCCTACTTGTTGCACAGTAATTGACGCAGTGGTAGCGCCAGTATTCCACAAATAACTTGAAAAACCCGAATTGACACTCAGGCTTACACTACTTCCAGCACATAAAAAGAGCGTTTCATCTTCAAAATTGACTGGATCAAAAGTATTGACAACCAAGGTGACTGGTGTTATTCCGTAGCAATCCAAACCGTTTTTAATTCGAGCATAAATTGTTTGTTGAAAAGCTTGGGTATTCGTAAAAACAGGTCCTATTTTGTTTTTTTCTGCTAGGGCATCGGCAAACGATAGGTAGTATTCTGCTACTAAACCTGTGGGCAAACCATTTAATAACTGTGGTGTTACAAGTGTTGCTAAATTAAACGGATGTAGCCCATCTTGTATGGCATCTTCATCACAAATTGCAATCGGATTCGGACTAGGAACAACCGTGGTAGCGGTACTCAACGTAACTGTTGCAATTTTATAACAACCATACTTAGAGCTAGCTCTCACATAAAGTATTTGATTTGGACTCGTATTGCTGAAGCTTGTTAAATTAGCTATACCATTGGTTGAATTTTGAGCGTCAATCAAGTTGTCGTGCCAAGTTGTTTTTGTAATGTTTGCATCATTACTTTTTAGATTGGCATCAATGGTGCTTAAATCATAACTGGTTAAACCATCTGCATCAATATCGCATTGCACTAGCGTGCTGTTATTCAAAATCAAATCTGGAGTGTACTCTATTTTGATTTCTTCAGAAATAATGCAAGTTGGCGAAAATGCCACGTCAACTCTATAAGTTCCTGCAGAGGTAACTTGGTACGTGGGTTGGTTTGCACCATTAATTTTTATTCCATTTCTAAACCATTCATAACTATTTGTAGCAGGTAAATTGGTATTTAAAAGTAGTTGTTCTCCAAAGCATACTGGATTGTTAGTGACCACTAAACGATCTGTACCCAAATCAATTTTAGAGCTAAAACTACCAGCTTCAATGAAAACCGCTGAGTCAAAAACTTCTTCTCGATCATCTGCAACCACTAATTTTATGTGATAGGTTTTGCCAGCGGTAACCTTGGTTTCGGCCGTAAATACTTTGGTTTGTCCAGCATAATTAATCGGACTATTCGAAGTATTATAACCATTGAAAAAGTTTTCGTTTATCGCAGGACATCCTGGTTGAACTCCGTTATTAGTATTAACTGGATTGATCAACGGATGGACAACTTTGGATGAAACAGGTGTTGTAGTTCCCGGCAAAACAGCTAAATTTTTGTACGGGGTAGTACTTCCTTTCTCTTTAATTAAAAAAGCAAATCCATCTGAGAACTCACAAGGAAAATAAGATTGGTATTCATTAGAAGCAAAAAAATAATTAAAACTCACATAATCCGTCAAAGGCACAAAGTCAAACTCAATGACAGTAGCATTAATGCTCAGTATGCCAAGTGCAGCATCTAAGTCTGGATCACCACTCCAATTTCTTGAACCACCACCTCTTTGATTATCATAAGGACCTGGAGTATTGTTACTGCTCCACGTACTCAAAAAGATCCCTTGTTTAAAAGGGAACGAAGTGCCGTTAAAATCAAAAAAACCTAAACTTTTTTTACCAGCTGTAAAAGTGTCGCCTGTTTCTTTAAAATCCGAAACTTGGGCACAAGAACTATTGACCAATACTTTTTCAACTAAATATTGGGTGCTAAACGTATCATCAACTTTGATATATTGTGCCTTTGCTTTTTGAAAAAAACAAAAAAAAGCTAGTAAAAAAAGTAAGGATTTAATCTTCATAGTACAGCAAATATACTATAAATCACGCTTTTTTAATATTTTATAAGACAAGAAATTAAGTACAACAACCCATGCCAACACAATCAGAATGGTGGTAAAAGCTACTCCATAGTCTTTGGTGTTTTCAACGCCAATTTGGCTTCCAATGGTTTTTACTAACGATAATCTTGAAAAAGGTTCTACAATCAAATTCGACATGGCTTCCAATGGGAAAAATTGGGTAATATATCCTGCAATTGGGCTATCTGGAAAGATTTTAAAAGTTAAAATACCATTAGCGATTCCTTCAGCAATGGATAAAACCAATAAAAATCCTATGGCAAATGCCGAACGTTTGACCAAAATCCCCAAGAACAAACACAAAGAAAAGAATCCTGTTAGTTTCACAAAAAAAGCAAGGACGTATTCTAAATCTGAAAAAATGATGCTCACCTCAGTGTATGAAGAGAAACACAATCCCAGAATTAAACTCATCACAAAAACAAATACTGTCGAAGCTAAGGCAAAAGCAACTACGGTTAAAAATTTAGAAAGTACCAGTTCTTTTTTGCTCATTCCGTCGATGAGGTTTTGTTTCAGCGTACCATAACTGTATTCATTGGCCATCATCGATACAATGACAATCGCCAAAAAGAATTTTAAGATGGCTGCGATATAGGTGTTAAAATGCCAAATAAAAGGGAAGTTGAAAATCCCCATTTCTGCTAAATGAAATTTGAAAACACCCAAATCAAATTTGATGGATGCAATTAAGGCAATGAAAGAAAGTAATATGAAATAAGTTAATGTTAATACTCTACTGGCTTTGTTGAGCCAGATTTTTTGTAATTCTATGGATAGTAATCGTTTCATGATTTATTTTTTGAGAAGGTTAAGAGATATAAAAACTATTTTTTGGTTAATTCTAAGAATTGCTCCTCCAAACTGTTTTTTCGTTTCACTAAATGATTGAGAGCTATGCCATGTTCGAACAAATAATGATTCAAGTCCGAAGCTTTCAAGTCAGTTTTTAGGTACACCAATACTTTGTTTTCTTCTGCTGCAATTTTATCCACTGCCGGATGTGTAGCAAGTACTGTTTTTAGTGTAGTAGTATCATCTGCTTCAAGTTCAAAAAAGCCTTCATTTGCGGCCATTCCGTCTACCAAACCAGCATATAAAATTTCTCCTTTTCTTAAAACCACTACATGCGAACATACTTTTTCTACTTCGTCCAAAAGATGCGAAGCCAAAAGGATAGTGGTGCCTAAACTGGCTACTTTTTTTATAATGTCGCGAATTTGGTGAATCCCTTGTGGGTCGAGACCATTAGTGGGTTCGTCTAGAATTAAAATTTCGGGATCGTTGAGTAAAGCAGACGCAATGGCTAAACGTTGTTTCATTCCCAAAGAAAAGGTACTGAATTTACTGTCTTTTCTCTCGATAAGTCCTACCAGTTCTAATTTTTCTTCTATTTTAGAATAATTGATGTTTTTAATTTTGCATACTAGTTTAAGATTCTCATATGCTGTCATGTAAGGATAAAAATTAGGGCGCTCGATAATAGCTCCTACTTTTTTTAATGCTTCATGTGTCTCTAACGCTCCATCAAACCATTGGTATTCACCAGATGTAGCATTTACTACGTTGAGTGTAATTCCTAGTGTGGTTGATTTGCCACTTCCGTTAGGACCTAAGATTCCGTAAACATTCCCTTTTTTGATTTCGAAAGAAACGTTTTTTAACGCTTGGATTCTTCCGTAGCGTTTGTTGAGGTTTTTGATGGTTAGTATAGTTTCCAAGTTTTTAGTTATTTAGTTTTATGTAGGACGAGTCAAATCGTAATTTGTTACTATTAAAATAGAAAATACTGTAAATTTGTAGAAAACATAGACCTATGAGCGAGCCATTAATGGTTTTTAAAAAGCCGTCCTACCCAATAAATAAACCTTTAATGGAATACTTAGAACGATTTGAACGCATTTCTAAAGTTCCTATTTTTTATGATGATTTGTTGCGTTTTTCGGGTTCTATAAATGTTTATGATAAAAACAACAATGATACACTTTGGATACGAGTGTATTATAACGAATTTGAGCGCAATGAAATCGATTTGACTTTAATGAAAATCTATTCGTTATTGCATTCTGATGGAAATTTGAACATCATTAAGTTTTTAACAGTCGATTGTATAGATTATTGCACTTTTGGAAATTCAAAGCCCTTTCGTGTGAAAGTCCGAAATATTCTTAATGATAACTACACCCATTTTTATATCAAAAAAGCCGATGCGTCTAGAGTCTATGGACTTGAATTTGAGCATATTTTATCTCCTGATAAAATTAATTTTTTGGTTTATAAGGATACCTTAATCGAAGAGCATATTATGGGGATTCCCGGGGATGTATTCATGAAAAATCTGTTGAAAGATTGTACAGAAACTGCCAAAGCTCAAATAGCCAAAGAGTTTGTTAAGTTTAATGAGCGTTGCATGATTCGATTGTTAGGGGATATGCGAGCCTACAATTATGTAATTGTACCTACGCATGATTTTGATCAAGTAGTGTATAAGATTCGCGCTATAGATTTTGATCAACAGTGTTACGAAGGAAATTTTAAAGTCTATCGTCCACAGTTTTTTAAAGAAAATTATCCAATGATTTTGTTGGTAAAAGATAAACTGCAAGAAAGTTCTATAGAACAATATAAAAAGGAAGAGCGCTCGGCAATGGCAAAGAGAATCCAATCTTCTGAAAATAGAATAAAAAGATTAGTGCAAATTATGTCTAGCGAAACTTTGGCTCCAGTTGAGCATTTAAACCAATTGAAAATGGAGTTGTATAATTATACACATGATTTGAACTTCAAAAATGCTAAATCAATGGGAGGTATTATGACGGCGGCCTTTGATTTCATCACCCGCAATTTCAAGAATATGAATAGCATGCGTGCTGGTTTTTAAATACTAATTTTTACCTTTTTAATTCTATCTCTTTATGAAGACCACACCTAATAATGCCTTGCTATTTATTTTTATTACCGTTTTAGTCGATGTTATTGGTCTTGGAATTATTATTCCGATTGTACCAAAATTAATCGAAAATTTAACGGGACTTGGCATCAATGAAGCTTCTAAATATGGAGGTTGGTTGTTGTTTTCTTTTGCTATAATGCAATTTATTTTCTCTCCAATTTTAGGAGGATTAAGTGATAGATTTGGTAGACGCCCCATTTTGTTACTATCTCTTTTTGGGTTAGGTTTAGATTATATTTTTCATGCCTTTGCTCCTACAATTGCTTGGCTTTTTCTGGGCAGAATTATTGCGGGAATCATGGGAGCGAGTTTTAGTACGGCTACTGCTTACATTGCAGATATTAGTACACCCGAAAAAAGAGCACAGAATTTTGGACTAATTGGAGCCGCTTTTGGTTTAGGTTTTATTATTGGCCCTGTAATTGGAGGTATAAGTAGTAAATGGGGGACTAATGTTCCTTTTTTGATTGCTGCTGGGTTGACTTTATTGAATGTGATTTATGGTTATTTTGTTTTACCTGAATCGTTGTCAAAAGACAATCGTAGGGCTTTTGAATGGAAACGCGCGAATCCTATCAGTTCTTTGAAAAATTTAAGAAAGTATCCAGTCGTTTCAGGTTTGGTAATTTCATTAGTGCTCACTTTTATTGCCTCACATGCAGTACAATCGAATTGGTCATTTTACACTATGTATAAATTCAATTGGACTGCTGAAATCGTAGGATATTCACTAGCTGTCGTTGGTGTTTTAGTTGCTTTTGTTCAAGGATTTTTGATTCGGAAAATTATTCCGCGTTTAGGACAAGTCAAATCCATTTACTTAGGAATGTCTTTTTCAGCTCTTGGGTTATTGCTTTTCGGATTAGCTTCAGAAAGTTGGATGATGTTTGCTTTCTTGATTCCATATTGTTTGGGCGGAATTGCTGGACCAAGTATACAAGGTGTTATTTCGAGTCAAGTACCCGACAATGAACAAGGTGAATTACAAGGTGCCCTTACGAGTTTGATGAGTTTGTGTGGGGTATTTGGACCTTTACTGATGACCAATTTATTTGCTTTCGCTACAGCTAAAAACAGTGTGTTTCATGTGCCTGGAGCTCCTTTTTTCTTGGCATCTCTCTTGACTTTGGTTAGCTTTTATCTTTCCTATCGCACATTATCTAAGGAAAAATAGTTTATAAATAGTACCATAATTCGCAAATTGTTTACCTTTTTATAAATCGTTAATTTGCGAATTTGCGTTTTTTTGTAGCAATAAAAAAGCCGACTTGTACCACACAAGCCGACTTTTTTAAACAAATAAAAACTAAAAAAATCTTAGAAACAGTAAGCGTTTTCAGCTACTAGTTTTGAAGTAATAATTTCTCTTAAACCTACCACATTTGGCATATTGGTATATTTAGTGTAACGACGAAGTCCCATTAACATCATGCGTTGTTCATCACCTTCAGCAAAAGATACGATTCCTTCTTTTCCTTTTTGAGTAATGATATCTACTGCTTTGTATAAGTACAATTGTGCCATAGCAATTTGTTCTTTTACTGCAGCTTCACCTTTAGCTTTAGCTAATTTTTCGGTTCTTAGAATAGTACTTTCAGCCATGTAGATTTCGATTAAGATATCAGAGGCTGCCATCAATAATTGTTGGTGTGCGTCTAAGTCTGGACCATATTTTTGAACTGCTCCACCAGCAACCATCAAGAACGCTTTTTTCAATTTGCCGATCATTTCTTTTTCTTCTGCAAATAATTCAGAATAATCAGGTGTTTCGAAAGAAGGAATTCCCATTAATTCTGCTTGTACTTCAGAAGCTGGTCCTAACAAATCTACGTGACCTTTCATGGCTTTTTTAACCAACATGCCTACTGATAACATACGGTTGATTTCGTTGGTACCTTCATAGATACGAGCGATACGAGCATCTCTCCAAGCGCTTTCCATAGGAGTGTCTTCAGAGAATCCCATTCCACCAAAAATTTGAATTCCTTCATCAGAACAGTTTTGTACGTCTTCAGAAACCGCTACTTTCAAGATAGAACACTCGATTGCATATTCTTCAACCCCTTTTAATTCTGCTTCTTGATGCGTAGATCCTGCAGCTTCACGTTCTGCGATTCTGTCTTCGATATCTTTAGCAGCACGGTATGATGCACTTTCACCAGCGTAGCATGAAGTAGCCATTTCAGCTAATTTAGAACGGATAGCTCCAAATTGAGAAATAGGAGTGTTGAATTGAATTCTTTCATTAGAATAGTTTACTGCACCAGAAATCACTCTTCTTTGTGCATCCAAACAAGCCGCTGCTAATTTGATACGTCCTACGTTCAAGGCGTTCATTGCAATTTTGAATCCGTTTCCTCTTTCAGACAACATGTTTTCTACAGGAACTTTGGTTTCGTTAAAGAATACCTGACGAGTAGAAGAAGCACGAATTCCTAATTTATGCTCTTCTTCATTCATAGAAATTCCGTTAGCTGGATCGTTTTCTACGATAAAACCTGTAATGTTTTTGTCATCACCAATTCTAGCAAAGACAATGAAAAGCGAACAAAATCCTGCGTTTGAAATCCACATTTTTTGTCCTGTGATTGTGTAATATTTTCCATCTTCAGATAAAACTGCTTTTGTTTTTCCTGAGTTAGCATCTGATCCAGCTCCTGGCTCAGTCAAACAATACGCACCAAACCACTCACCTGAAGCCAACTTTGGAACATACTTTAATTTTTGTTCTTCTGTTCCGTACAATGTAATTGGCATAGTTCCAATACCTGTGTGTGCTCCAAATGCAGTTGAAAATGAACCAGTAGCTCCAGAGATATAGTCACAAACCAACATAGTCGATACGAATCCCATTCCTAAACCACCGTAAGCTTCTGGAACAGCAACACCTAACAAACCTAATTCACCCGCTTTACGCATAGTTTCTTCGGTGTAAGCGTAATCTTTTTTCTCAAAGCGATCTTTGTGCGCCCATAATTCTTTGTCAACGAACTCTTTTACAGAGTCACGCATCATTAACTGCTCTTCATTAAAATCTTCTGGTGTGAAAATATCTTCACATTTTGTTTCTTTTACGATGAATTGACCACCTCTTGTTTTATTGCTCATAGTAGCCCCCTAATCCCCCGAAGGGGGGAATTCCTACTAGGGGTCAGTAGGTTTTTAAATTCTTTAACCTTAATAAAGTTAAAGATGTGATTATACTTTTTTAAAGAACTTTATTTTTTGAATTGTTTTTGGAGTTCCCCCTTCGGGGGCTAGGGGGCTTTTACACCAACTCAAAAATCCCCGCACTTCCTTGTCCTGTACCTACGCACATAGAAACAATTCCGTATTTGTTACCTCTGCGTTTCATTTCGTCGAATAATTGAACCGAAAGTTTAGCACCTGTACAACCTAGAGGGTGACCTAAAGCAATAGCTCCACCGTTTACGTTGATGATGTCAGGATTTAAGTCCAATTCTCTAGTTACTGCTAAAGCTTGAGAAGCAAAAGCTTCATTCAACTCAATCAAATCGATGTCATTTAGTGTCAATCCGGCTTGTTTTAAGGCTTTTGGAATCGCCTTTACTGGACCAATTCCCATAATTCTTGGTTCTACACCTGCAGAAGCAAAGTTTACCAAACGGGCAATCGGCTGAATGTTTAATTCTTTTACCATTTCTTCACTCATTACCAAAACGAAAGCAGCACCATCACTCATCTGAGAAGAGTTACCAGCAGTTACACTTCCATCGGCAGCAAAAACAGGACGTAAACCTGCCAAGGCTTCCAATGAAGTACCAGCTCTAGGACCTTCATCTTTAGTTACTACATACGATTTGGTTTCTTTTTTACCATTTTCATTGATAAAAGTTTGCTCAACTGTAATAGGTACAATTTGGTTGTCAAATTTTCCTTCTGCCTGAGCTTTTAAGGCTTTATTGTGTGATTGAAAAGCAAACTCATCTTGATCTGCACGAGAAATGTTGAATTGTTTTGCTACCGCTTCAGAGGTTAATCCCATTCCCCAGTAGTAATCTTCGTGACCAGCTGCGGCCACTTTGTAATCTGGAGTTGGTTTGTAACCTCCCATTGGAATATAACTCATACTTTCTGCTCCACCTGCAATGATGCAATGCGCCATTCCAGATTGGATTTTGGCAGTTGCCATCCCGATAGTTTCTAGACCTGAAGCACAGTATCTGTTTACAGTAACTCCAGGAACATCGTCTACTTTTAATCCCATTAAAGAGATCAAACGTCCGACATTTAGACCTTGCTCAGCTTCTGGCATAGCATTTCCAACCATTACGTCATCAATACGGGTTTTGTCAAAATCAGGCAACTCATTCATCATGTACTGAATGGTTTCTGCTGCTAATTCATCAGGGCGTTTGAATCTAAAAACTCCCTTTGGTGCTTTTCCTACGGCTGTACGATAAGCTTTTACTATATATGCTGTTTTCATTGTTATAAAGTATTAAGATTGGAGAATTAAGTATTAAGATTTTCCAATCGTTATTTATTATTAGTTTTTAGAGATTTTTGAAGGGCAAAATTCATATTACTCACTTCAACTAAATTATGGATGATTGGAGTAATTTTTACTTCTTCAACTAATTCTAAGCGTTTTGAAATCATTAATTGAGTGATTAATTCATAAGTAGAACCATTTGCAATACCAAGAAAATGCACAAATTCATTATTTGAATTTCTTCCTGAGCCCTCAGCAATATTTGAAGGAATAGAAACGGCACATTTTTTAATTTGATGTGTTAAGTTAAATTTCTCATCAGAAGGTAATTCTGAAGTGACTTTGTAAACATCCACAGCAATATCCATTGCTTTTTGCCAAATCTTTAATTTTTCAAATTGATGCATATTTCTAGGTCTTGATACTTAATACTTAATTCTTTGTACGTCAATCTAGTTTCTCAACGGTTTCCCTTTGGTTAACATAAATTGAATTCTCTCCAATGTCTTTCTTTCTGTACAAAGAGATAAGAAAGCTTCTCTTTCGATATCCAATAAGTATTGTTCAGATACTAAGGTCGCTTCAGATAAGTCACCACCGGCCATTACATAAGCCAGTTTGTTGGCAATTTTCTTGTCGTGTTCAGAGATGTATTTACCAGCTTGCATTTGGTCAGTTCCTACTAAGAACATTCCCAAGGCTTGTTTTCCTAATACTTTTACATCTTTTCTGCGGATAGGTTGAGTGTAACCTGCTTCGGCCATCAATAAAGCATGTTTTTTAGCCTCAGCAATCTGACGATCTTTGTTGACTACCACTACGTCTTTACCATGTTGTAAAATACCTAAATCAAAAGCTTCATAAGCAGAAGTAGATACTTTGGCCATAGCCACTGTTAAGAAATACTCTTGAAGTACATTCAATTCTACGTCGTTTTTACGGAACAAATCAGAGGCTCTTAACGCCATTTCTTTTGATCCACCACCGCCAGGAATTACACCTACACCAAATTCTACTAATCCAATGTAAGATTCAGCGGCAGCTACAACTTTGTCAGCATGTAAACTCATTTCGCAACCACCACCTAATGTCATTCCATGAGGAGCTACTACTACTGGAATTCCGGAGTAACGTACACGCATCATAGTATCTTGGAACATTTTGATAGCCATGTTCAATTCGTCGTATTCTTGTTCAACAGCCATCATGAAAATCATTCCAATATTGGCTCCAACAGAAAAGTTTGCTGCTTGGTTTCCAATGACTAAACCTTGGTATTCTTTTTCGGCTAGATCGATTGCTTTGTTGATGCCTTGCAATACATCGCCACCAATAGTATTCATTTTAGATTGGAATTCTAGGTTTAAGATACCATCTCCCAAATCTTGAATAATGGCGCCACTGTTGCTCCAAACTTTTTTAGTTTCGCGTATGTTGTTCAAGATGATGAATGCATCCTGACCAGGAACTTTTGTTTGTGATTTGGTTGGAACATTGTAGAAATAAGTAGCACCTTCTTTCACAGTATAAAAACTTGTATTTCCAGCAGCAATCATTTCTGTAACCCAAGCAGCAGGTGCTAAACCTTCAGCTTTCATGATTTCAATTCCTTTTTCAACACCTATGGCATCCCAAATTTCAAATGGACCATTTTCCCATCCAAAACCAGCTTTCATAGCGTCGTCAATTTTGTATAATTCGTCTGAGATTTCAGGAATTCTGTTCGAAACATAAGCAAACATTCCAGCAAAGCTTTTTCTGTAGAATTCGCCCGCTTTATCTTTTCCTTTTACTAGAACTTTAAATCTATTGATGGGTTTGTCAATGGTTTTTGTCAATTCCAAAGTGGCAAAAGAAGCTTTTTTAGCAGTACGATACTCTAAAGTGTCTAAGTCTAAAGATAAAATTTCTTTGCCTTCTTTTTTGTAAAAACCTTGTCCTGTTTTACTTCCTAACCATTTGTTTTCCATCATTTTGTTGACGAAATCTGGTAGTTTGAACAACTCGTGTTGCTCATCAGTTGGGCAGTTTTCGTAGATTCCGTTGGCCACATGTACTAAGGTATCAAGCCCCACAACGTCTACAGTTCTGAAGGTAGCAGATTTAGGACGACCAATAACTGGTCCTGTCAATTTATCCACTTCTTCAATAGTTAATCCTAATTCTTTTACCAAGTGAAACAAACTTTGGATGCCGTAGATTCCAATTCTGTTTCCGATAAACGCTGGAGTGTCTTTGGCTACAACCGAAGTTTTTCCTAAGAATTTTTCACCATATCCTGTCAAGAAATCTAATACTTCAGTTGAAGTTTGTGGTCCAGGAATGATTTCAAATAATTTTAAGTAACGTGCAGGGTTAAAAAAGTGTGTTCCGCAGAAGTGTTTTTGGAAATCTTCGCTACGGCCTTCGCTCATGAAGTGAATCGGAATACCAGAAGTATTTGACGTTACCAAAGTACCTGGTTTTCTGAATTTTTCAATTTGTTCGAAAACTAATTTCTTGATGTCTAAACGCTCTACAACCACCTCGATAATCCAATCTGCACCTGCAATTTTTGCCATATCATCGGTAGTGTTACCCGTAGCAATTCGATTGGCGAATTTTTGATTGTAAATAGGGGATGGTTTTGATTTTAAAGCGGTAGCTAAACTATCATTTACCAATCTGTTTCTCACGATTTTACTTTCGAGAGTTAATCCTTTTTTGGCTTCTGCATCCGTCAATTCTCTTGGAACAATGTCCAAAAGTAAGACTTCAACACCAATGTTGGCAAAATGGCAAGCAATTCCAGAACCCATAATTCCAGACCCGATTACTGCGACTTTTTTAATTGTGCGTTTCATACTTTGTTACTATTTATTTTTTTTTATTTTATTTCTTGAATGTGGTGTCGCTTTTTACACAGTATGTTACTGCTTAGCGTTTTCAATCATGATCATTGTGTCTTCATTAGATTCATTTTCTGGAGTATTGAAAATGCTTTTCTCAAGAATTAATTCGTTGATAATATCTGCTACCTCCATAAAGTGGGCTAATTTTTCTTCCGAAACATGTTGTTTTATCGTTTCATTAAACTTTAATACTGTCTTTTTCGAAAGGTCTCTTTTTTCTTTTCCAAAAGGAGTCAGATATAGCAAAACCCCTCTGCCGTCGTCTGGATTTTTCTTTCTGAAGATCAATCCCTTTTCCTCCATAGTTTTCAAAGTTCGGGTCAAACTCGTCGCTTCCATTCCCATTCTTGGTCCTAAAGCAGTCGATGGTGTTCCGTCTTCTTTGTCAATACTCAATAAGGCAAATCCTGTTGCCATGGTCGCATCATATTTGGCGGCTTCTTCGTTATACATTCTAGAAACGGCTTGCCATGTTGCTCTTAAAACATAATCAATTGTTTTGTCTTTCATAGTTTACTATATCGATTTCAAATATATATAAAAAATACTATGCATGCATATTATTTTTTTATTTTTTTTATAAAAATTAAAAAACTCCTTTGTATTTCAGGAGTTTACGGTGTTGTTAAAATATTTTTTTTGCCAATACATTATGATTTTGCTAACAAAAAGAAGTAAAGTTGAAAAATAGTGAAAGAGAGTGAAATTTACAAAAATGTTTTTGCAAAATATTCCTAAACCACCCCACAAAAAAAAGTCCTGAATATTAAATTCAGGACTTTTAGGTTCATATCAAATCGTTTTTTATGACTGACTATATATTTTATCGTATAAATCGCGGTACATTTCCAGCACAATTTTACGTCTTAGTTTTAGGGTAGGGGTAAGTTGTCCGCCATCAATAGACCAAACGTCTGGTGTTAATTCAAAGCGTTTTATTTTTTCCCAATTTCCAAATTTAGTATTCAAATGATCTACTTCTTCTTGAATGCGCGCAATTACTTTTGGATTAGAAATGATTTCTTGGTTGGTTTTACCCACTTCAATACCGTGCAGTTTTTCCCATTCTTTGATGAATTCAAAACTAGGTTGAATAAAAGCAGCGGGCATTTTTTCGCCATCGCCAATGACCATAATTTGTTCAATAAAACGAGATTGTTTCATGGTGTTTTCAATCAATTGTGGGGCAATGTATTTTCCACCAGAGGTTTTGAACATTTCTTTTTTACGGTCTGTAATTTTTAAGAAACCCTCAGCATCGATGTTACCAATGTCTCCAGTGTGGAAATAGCCATTAGCCAAAGCTTCATTGGTTTTTTCTTCATCTTTGTAGTAGCCCATCATTACGTTTGGACCTTTGCAAAGAATTTCACCATCTTCAGCAATTTTTACTTCAACATTGTCAATTAGTTTACCTACAGTACCAATCTTAAACCCTTTGTTTCTCATATCGTTCACCGAGATTACAGGCGATGTTTCTGTTAATCCGTAACCTTCCATCACTGGGATTTCAGCAGCGGCAAACACTCTTGATAAACGCGGTTGCAAAGCAGCACTTCCTGAAACCATTAAATCAAGATTGCCTCCCAAACCTTCTTTCCATTTGCTAAAAATTAGTTTTCGGGCTATTTTCAATTGGAATTCATACCAGAATCCGTTCGCTCCATAAGGTTCGTAACGCAATCCTAAATTGATTGCCCAAAAGAACAAGGCTTTTTTGATACCCGTTAATTCGGCTCCTTTGGCATAAATTTTATCGTATACTTTTTCTAACAAACGCGGAACCGCTGTAATTACGTTTGGACGTACTTCTTTGATGTTATCGCTAATTTTTTCAATCGATTCTCCAAAATATACCGAAACACCATAATATTGGTACAAATACAAAATCATACGTTCAAAAATATGACAAATAGGCAAGAAGCTTAACGCTTTAGTTTTTCCTGGTTCAAACGGAATCCTAGGGGCACTGTTCAATACGTTAGAAACAATATTTTGATGCGAAAGCATTACTCCTTTTGGTTTTCCAGTGGTTCCAGAGGTATAAATAATGGTAGCCAAATCTTGGGTGGTCACATTGTTTTTGCGGTCGTCTACCACATCTTGGTTACCGGTGTCTGCACCAAGAGTCAATAGCGAAGTCCAGTTTTCACAGCCTTCAATTTCGTTAAAAGAATACACTCCTTTCAAAGCCGGAACATTGGTTTGGATATTTTTTACTTTATTGTAGACTTCTACATCAGAAACAAAGCATAATATAGAACCAGAGTGATTCAAAATATATTCGTAATCTTCCTCACCAATAGTCGGGTAAATAGGCACGGTTTGAGCTCCGGTTTGGAGTACACCAATATCCATAATGTGCCATTCGGTTCTGTTATTCGAGGAAATAATGGCGATTTTGTCGTTTTTTTGAATACCCATTCTAATCAAAGCCCTAGAAATGGTGTTTGCTTTTGCAATGTAATCTTCGGTTGAAGTTTTGTTCCAAACTCCATTTTGCTTAGTTACTAAAGCATCGGGAATTGAGTTGAATTTCTCTAATTGATAGTAAGGGAAATCAAATAGGCGTGTGATATCTACCATTATAAATAAATTGAATTTGTCGCAAATTAAATAAAAAATGCTAACATTTTTAGATTTTTAAAAACTAATTATTATTCTGAATACTAATTAGTTGGTATTCAGCGAAATCGATTTCTTGAAATTAATAATTTTGTATAAAAAAAATGTTTTTTTAACTCTTTTATTTTTTTTTAAACTTTCAAATAAAAGACCTTCAATGAGTTGGCTTTTTACCTTTTCAACTCCTCTTCTGTAAACTCCTTAAAGCGCTCACCCGCAATATACATTTTCATCTTATTAAAATGAATTGTAAACGACTGATAAGTCCATTCTTCCTCCTCCTCGGTAGCCTTCGCTTTTTTGTACCAAAACGAATAGGCCGCACTATCAAATCCTTCTTTAAAAATTGGAATTCCAGATTCAGAACATTCTATACCCCAAACAATCGGTTCTTTTACCAAATCCTCATTTTGTATTATTCCAGTTCCATCGGCATTGAGAACTGTTATGGGTTCCACTTGTTTTTGCACCGAATAAAGTCCCGTAATAGGGTAATTGATAATGGTAGTAATGTAATGTTCGGTGTTTTGATTCTTGATTTTTGTCGTTTTAATTTGAGCAAAAGTCGTGCTTGCACTCATCAAAAGCGCCATAAGCCATAAAGATTGTTTTTTCATAAGTAGGTTAGTTTTTGGGTTGATTATGAGCAAGGGCATGCTCAGATTATAGCATTATTTTTAGTTTTTGTAAGGAGCAGCAACAAAAGGTATTTTTATTGTCACAGGACCCGCTGTCCGTTATATCTTTGCCTTTTTAAAGGAAAAAGGCAAAGGATGTCACTACCATCGGGGCTATGAGGAGTCATGGTTTCTTTTTTGTGGTCATTACAATTTTAACTTTTGATAAAAAAAGCTCATTCAAACAGAAATGAGCTTTTAAGATTGTTTTTTTAAATTATTGTTTTTCAATCCATTTTCTTGCGTTCACAAAAGCTTCTAACCAAGGCGAAACTTCATCTTTTTGCCCGTTGTCTGGGTAATGTGCCCAGTTCCAAGGGAAAATAGAACGCTCAATATGTGGCATCATCACCAAGTGACGACCTGTAGCATCACATAGCATAGCCGTGTTGTAATCCGAACCATTTGGGTTAGAAGGGTAGCCTTCGTAACCATATTTTGCAACGATGTTATAATTCGCTTCTTGTTCTGGTAAATGGAATTTTCCTTCACCGTGTGACACCCAAACCCCAAGAGTAGCGCCTTCTAAGCTTGAAAGCATCACCGAGTTATTTTTTTGCACTTTTACTGAGGTAAAAATACTCTCGTGTTTGTTCGAAGTGTTGTGGTGCAATTTTCCGTGTACTTTATGTTCTGGATTGATTAATTCTAATTCCATCCATAACTGACAACCATTGCAAATGCCTACAGATAAAGTGTCTTCGCGTTTGAAGAAATTTTTCAATGCGGTATTGGCTTTTTCGTTGTACAAGAAAGCTCCCGCCCAACCTTTGGCAGAACCTAAGACATCTGAGTTAGAGAAACCACCCACGGCACCAATAAACTGAATGTCTTCCAATGTCTCACGTCCCGAAATCAAATCGGTCATATGTACATCTTTCACATCAAAACCAGCCAAGTACATGGCGTTTGCCATTTCACGCTCGGAATTACTTCCTTTTTCACGGATAATAGCCGCTTTTGGTTTAGGCTTAGCATCAATGGAGGCTTTCTTTCCGTCAAAGTGTGCCGGGAATTGATAGTCTAACGGTTGGTTTTTGTAATTCGCATAACGCGCTTCTGCCATTCCGTTACGAGATTGTTTAGCGTCTAACAAATAAGACGTTTTAAACCAAGTATCTCTAGTTTCATTTATATTAAATGTAAACGTATCTGCATTGTTTTGGATAGTTACCCAATCTCCTTCGGTAACGGTTCCTATTTTGAAAATCTCAACATTTTGAGCGGCAAAAAGAGCTTCAATGGCTGCATCGGCTTGGAAAACCACAGCAATATTTTCATTAAATAATGTTTTCACCGTATCCGCTTCACCAAGAACGCTCAAGTCATAAGTAGCACCTAAGTCTACTTGGGCAAACGAAAGTTCTAATAAAGTAGTAATCAATCCACCGCTGCCAATATCGTGACCCGCTTTGATTTGGCGGTTTTTGATGGCTTCTTGTAGGGTATTGAAAGCTGTTTTAAAATAAGCTGCGTCAGTAATGCTTGGTACATCAGTTCCTACTTTATTCAAAATTTGAGCAAAAGATGAGCCTCCCAATTTGAAGTTATCTTGAGATAAGTTCAAGTAGTAAATGTTGCCACCATTGCGTTGTAAAACAGGTTCTACAACTTTAGTAATATTGGTACAATTTCCTGCCGCCGAAATAATCACTGTTCCTGGAGCAATAACTTCGTCGTTAGGATATTTTTGTTTCATAGAAAGCGAATCTTTACCCGTTGGGATATTGATTCCTAATTCGATGGCAAAATCAGAACACGCTTGCACTGCTTCGTACAAACGAGCATCTTCGCCTTCGTTTTTACAAGCCCACATCCAGTTGGCCGATAAAGAAACTGATTGTAAACCATCTTTTAAAGGAGCCCAAACAATATTAGAAAGTGCTTCTGCAATAGCAGTTCTTGTTCCTGCTACAGGGTCAATCAACGATGCTACTGGCGAGTGACCTACAGTGGTGGCAATTCCTTCTTTTCCTTTAAAATCTAGAGCCATTACTCCCACATTGTTTAAAGGTAATTGCAATGGTCCTGCACATTGTTGTTTGGCTACGCGACCTCCCACACAACGGTCTACTTTATTGGTTAACCAGTCTTTACAAGCAACCGCTTCTAATTGCAGTACTTGATTAAGATAGTTCGGGATATTTTCAGTAGAATAATTTAGTTCAGTATAATTTACAGCTACTTTTTTGTCTGTCATTATCGTTTTTGGAGAACTTCCAAAGAAATCTTCCAAAGCATAATCCATAGGTTTCAAACCAGTTGATTTGGATTCGAATGTAAAACGATGATCGTTCGTCACGTCACCTACTTGGTACATTGGAGAGCGTTCTCTATCGGCAATACGCTGTAAGGTATCAATGTCTTTTTCACCAATCACCAATCCCATACGCTCTTGCGATTCGTTACCAATGATTTCTTTAGCAGAAAGCGTTGGGTCACCTACTGGTAATTTATCCAAATCAATCAATCCACCGGTTTCTTCTACTAATTCCGAAAGACAGTTGAGGTGTCCACCCGCCCCGTGATCGTGAATTGACACGATAGGATTGTGGTCGCTTTCCACCAGTCCACGAATGGCATTCGCGGCACGTTTTTGCATTTCAGGATTAGAACGTTGTACGGCGTTCAACTCGATTCCGGAGCCAAAAGCACCTGTATCAGCTGAAGAAACCGCTGCACCACCCATTCCAATTCTATAGTTTTCTCCACCTAAAATAACGATTTTATCGCCAGCTGTAGGTTTCTTTTTTATCGCTTGGTCTAATTTTCCGTAACCAATTCCACCCGCTTGCATAATGACTTTGTCGTAGCCAATTTTACGGTTGTTTTCTTCGTGTTCGAAAGTCAAAACAGAACCCGTAATTAACGGTTGTCCAAATTTATTTCCAAAATCAGAAGCTCCATTCGAGGCTTTGATCAAAATATCCATTGGTGTTTGGTACAACCAAGGTCTTTCTGCCATTCCTTTTTCCCAAGAATGTTCATTGTTTAATCGAGAATACGCAGTCATATAAATCGCTGTTCCTGCTAATGGCAACGAACCTTGTCCTCCTGCCAAACGGTCGCGAATTTCTCCTCCAGAACCTGTAGCAGCTCCGTTGAAAGGCTCCACAGTAGTAGGGAAGTTGTGGGTTTCTGCTTTTAAGGAAAGTACTGAGTCAAATTCTTTTTCTTCGTAAAAATCAGGTTTATCAGCACTTTTTGGTGCAAATTGTGTCACTTTTGGCCCTTTTACAAAAGCCACATTATCTTTATAGGCAGAAACAATATCGTTTGGATTTGTTTCTGACGTTTTCTTAATTAATTTGAAAAGGGAAGTCGGTTTTTCTTCACCATCAATTACAAAAGTTCCGTTGAAAATTTTGTGACGGCAATGCTCTGAATTCGCTTGCGAGAACGCAAAAATCTCAGAGTCGGTTAATTTTCTACCTAATTTAGTCGCTAAATTAGAAAGGTAGTCTACTTCTTCTGGGCTTAAGGCTAATCCTTCAGATTGATTATAAGCTTCAATATCATCGATTTCCAATATAGGTTCTGGTTGGATATTGATAGTAAAAATATCTTGGTGGAGTTCGCTAAATTTTTGCGAAAGCATAGGGTCAAAATCGGAAAAATCTTTGGTAACACGTTGAAATTCCTCAATTCTGATGATGCCAGTAATACCCATATTTTGAGTAATTTCTACCGCGTTGGTACTCCAAGGGGTAATCATAGTGGCACGAGGACCAACAAAAAAATCCGACAAAACGGATTTTTCTATTTTAGAGGCATCAGCAAATAGCCAGTTGAGTTTTGAGATGTCTTGAGCTGAAATTTCGTTCTGCGTGTGTACGGCAAAAACAGTGTTACTTTGGTTTTCAAAGAAATGAATCATTGTTGTAGGGTTTGTTGTATTGCGCTGCAAATTTAGTTAATTAAGCCCTAAAAAAAAAGCGGCAATTGCTGCCGCTTTAAATAAAATTATTTTATCATTATCTAATTTACAATTAGCTTTTTGGTAGTAGATTTCCCTTCTTTTGTGACTTTAACCAAATAAATCCCTTTTTGAAGATTATTTACAGCCGCAGCTGCTGTGTTATTGTATTCTTTTTCAAAAACTTTTTGTCCCAAAACAGAGAATATGGCAACGTCATGTTTGTCGTTAGCATTTTCAAAATTGATTTTTACCGTTCCATTAGAAGGATTAGGATAAATGGCAAAACTTTCTTTTTCTAATTCATCTACTGCAAGTACTGTATTACAACTCCAAGAAAGGTCGTCAAATCGTACTCTGTTTGAAGTAGTGCTGTTTCCAGTTATACTGATGACTACGTCTCCAGTTACATCAATTCCAGAAATAGTTGTTGTAGTCGAAGTAGTGCTATAGGGAATTGTTCCTACTTCGGTGCCATTTACATTGAGCTTAAATGTTCCTGCCGTTCCAGTAAAAACAAGTTGAGTAGTAACCGTCAAATCTTTAATTCCATTCGCTACAGAAGAAGAAGTG
Source organism: Flavobacterium polysaccharolyticum (assembly GCF_038739875.1). NCBI lineage: Bacteria > Pseudomonadati > Bacteroidota > Flavobacteriia > Flavobacteriales > Flavobacteriaceae > Flavobacterium > Flavobacterium polysaccharolyticum. Next base: position 241,334 of record NZ_JBCGDP010000003.1, on the reverse strand, counting down.
AGCGAACCATTTCTGATAGTGATAGCTCTTGAATCCAAAGCTTGGTCCGTTCTTGCATCAGTTGCTGTCCAAGTAATTCCGCCATTCGTCCAGGTTCTTACGGCATAAGAAGTGGCATTGGCAGGCATATTTTCGAAATTTTCAGAGGCACAAGTAGTGGTTCCTGCAGCTGGGGCTTTGGTAGTTCCATTTACCGAAGCACTAGCCACAGAAGAATTTCTGTCAGCGTCTCTGGCAATTAAATAAAAAGTATAAGTAGTTTCAGCTGCTAAGCCTGTAATGGTAGTGGTTAAACTAGTTACTGAAGTTTTTAAGGTGCCATTTACATACACATCATAGCCTGTAACTCCCACATTGTCTGTTGCCGCAGTCCAGGTTAAAGTTGCTGAATTGGTTGTAGTTTCGGTTACCACTAGATTGGTTGGTGCAGTTGGAGCTTCAGTATCAACAGTGCCTGATTTCCAAATTTCGGTTACATAGTTAGGGTTGTCAATAAACGGATTTCTATTGTTTTGTCTAGCATAAATAGCGTTGTTTCTTGCAATTTCCCTTGCGCTTACTGGATCTTGATTGTGCCAAGCTAGTAGTTGATTTAAAAAAGCAGTGGTGAAAACTTGATTGCTGGTATTGTTGAACATAGCATAGTTATAACCGGCTACTGTATTTTCATATCGAGTAGCAAAATAAAAGTACATTCTGGCAATATCTCCTTTAAATTCATCGATGGGTTCAAAAACAAGTCCACTATAACCTGCTGTTGTACTTGTTCCCAGTTTGCTTCCATTTAATGTGGTTTGTGAAGGCGTTACAACCACAGAATGCGGATAGTTAGAACGGATTCCGTTTACTTTTCCATCGGTTGGGGTAATAAAGTGCGCATCAGAAACCATAGGTGAAACCTCATTAAAAACGGATTGCGGAATAATGTGTTCTCTGTTATAGCAATCGCCTTCGTTGGTATAATTGCCACATCTTTGAGTAGCTGCAATGTTGTAGTTGTATGGGTCGGTTCCTGCGGGATTTTCAGAGTACATGTCTAAAACAGAACCGTCATTTTCAAAAAAATTATCAATATCAGAAGTTTGATATGTGACATAAAGCCCTGCATAATCAATAACAGTGTGGTCTTTAATGATGTTGTACAACTGGGTTTTTAGCGTGTAGCCGGTGCCTGTAGCGGTAGAATAGTATCCAGCTGGTGCTTGGGCAAAACTCGCTGAAAAGAGTACTAAAAAAAGTAGGGAGTAGATTTGTTTCATAAAGTGAAATGGTATAAAATATTAAAAGTTTGTAAAGTTATTCTTTGCAAATGAGTCTAAGGTTAAGAAATATTTAAATAAGTTAGACTGGTTTTGATTGTTTTAGGCTAAAAGGAATGCAGATGCCATAAAAAAAACGACACAATTGTGTCGTTTTTTTTATATCACAACTGGTTTTAATTAGTTGATTATTATCTTTTTGTAGATAGATTGAGTATTATCTTCTATTTTAACCAAGTAAAATCCTGTTGGAATATTGTTTATGGTTACCGAAGGTTGATTGATATTTTCTTTCTCAAAAATGATTTGTCCTAATAATGAAATAAGTTGAATAGAGTAGGTTTTATTAGAATTGTTGTAATTAATGGTAAAATCACCATGAGAAGGGTTAGGGTAAATAGAAATTGAATTGATATCCGTTATTACTTCTTCTTTGTTGACTTTAGTGCTAGTTTTACTACCAAGGTTGTTACAAGTATCTGTTGTAAAAGAAGTCCATTGGTTCGCAAGATTAAAGGTGGTGCTTGGTGAAGTTACAGTTGCTTTTCTTCTCAAAGTTACATCGGCAGCAAAATTAGCCGTCCCTCCGTTGAAAGTCCCTATGATATCTATCAATACACCATTTTTAAATAGACCTACAGCGTCGTTTCCGTTAAAAGCCAATTCTGTTGCTGCGGTTGAAATATTGGCAGCACTTGGAGAAAAACAAGTAGAAGACATTGAGCTATTTACGATGGTAAATTTACTACCACTAGTTAATGTTCCAGACAAACTTAGTCCAGTGCTCCAAGCTCCGGCACCATTAGTTTGTTTTTTGATGGTATAGCTCGATAAATTTATTGAGGCTCCGGTGTTATTGGCAATTTCTAATGCTTTATTGTTTGATGAACCTTCTATGTATTCAGAGAAAAGCAAATCGGTTGCAGCCGTTCCACCACTACTAGTTGTTGTTGAGATGGTGGCGCTTTTTGTTGAACTATTTCCTGCAGCGTCTTTTGCAATTACATAAAAAGAGTATGCGGTCGAAGCTGTTAATCCAGTTATAGAGGCTGATGTGCCAGTAACAGTAGTTTTAAGTGTATTGTTCATATAAATACTATATCCCGTAACAGCTATATTGTCAGTAGAAGCGGTCCAATTTAATGTTAAAGATGTAGCTGTTATTGCAGAGGCAGTTAAATTGTTTGGTATAGTTGGTGCTTGAGTATCAGATGATGGAGCAGATCCCCAAATAGCTTGTACATATTCAGGATGGTCAATATAGGGGTTTCGGTTATTTTGTCTTGCATAAATAGCGTTATTTCTAGCTATTTCTCTTGCACTTACAGGATCTTGTGTATGCCATGCTAATAATTGATTTAAAAAAGCTGTAGTAAAAACTTTGTTGCTTGAACCATCAAACATTGGAAAAGAATAGTCCGCTACGGTATTTTCATAGCGAGTAGCGAAGTAGAAATACATTCTAGCTATATCACCTTTAAAATCATTTATTGGCTCAAAAACAGTTCCGCTATAGCCAGAAACACCACTTGAACCTAGCTTTCCTCCGTTCAAAGAGGTCCAAGTTGCTGTAGCTACATTTCCATGAGGATAGTTTGAACGCTGTCCGTTTACTTTTCCGTCGGTTGGCGTAATGAAATGCGCATCAGAAACCATTGGTGCTGCGGAATTAAAGGAAGACTGTGGAATAATATGTTCTCTATTGTAACAGTCTCCTTCCACAGAGTAAGTGCCACATCTTTGAGTTGATCCTGGACTATAGTTGTAAGGGTCTGTACCAGAAGGTTTTTCGGAGTACATGTCTAAAATGCTTCCATCATTTTCATAAAAAGAATCGATATCGGAGGTTTGATACGTAGTGTACAGTCCAGCATATCCATTGTCGGTGTGGCCTTTGATGATGTTGTAAAGCTGTGTTTTCAAAGTGAATCCAGTACCAGTGGCGGCGCTGTAATAACCAGATGGAATTTGTCCAAATCCAATAATAAATGAAAGTAAAAGAAGTAGAGTGTAAAGTTTTTTCATAAATATAGTTTAGTTAATTTAATAGATTTGTTGTTTTACGTGTTTGATTTTCATAGTAATAATTGTGTTTTGGAGACAAAAGTATCTTTTTTTGTTATATTTTATGTTAAGAAATAGTAATATATACATGTTTTTTCTTATCTTCTTTGGTGAAGCATCATGTAATGTGTTTTTTTAATTAATGTATGACTATCAATGAATCTTGTAAAAAAAATAACATTAACTTAAAAGCATAGGTAGTTGCACCATCAGAATGTATACGCTGATGATGTAGTGTTCTAAAAAAGATTGTATTAATTGGTTTTCGGAAACGCTTTATTTTGATAAGCGCCCAAATCAGGTGGCAAGGTTCTACTTGTTCCTAAAATGTCTAATGGAATTAAATAACTCGAATTTCCTTTAGCAAATGCAGCAGACGTATTGTCTATGTTGAGTTGGTTCTGATTTACTTTGAAAAATTTAGGGTCTTTGTTTAAAATAATCCCACTGTAGTGTGTAGCATCCGTTTCAAATTGATACAAAGGATTGTTGAGAAATGAATTACTGCTATTGTTGAATTTAAGCAAGCAATGATTGAATTGATAATTGAAAACCGAAGTAGCTTTTTTATTCAACAGCATTTCATTAGAATAAGAACCGTAAATGATGCAGTTATTAAATGTGGCTTGTGTTAAATCTTTAGACTCAGGAACGGCGCCTGTGATAAAGTTACTTACCAAAACTGCGACTTGAGAGGAGCTGTTCCAATTGTTATTGAATGTCGAATGGGTAAAATGATATTCTCCACCATACAAACAAGCCAAACTCGCTACACCAGCATTGTTTATTACTAAATTTTCGCCTACGATTTTACCTGTTTGAGCCAGAATGCCGTAGTTACTAGAATTATAAATCTGAGTGTTTTTTACTTGTACCGCTGTTCCATCATTGTTTTGAATTAAAAGCCCGATGGTGGCATTTTTTACAGTCAAATGGTTGATGCGGTTATTGGTACTTCCGTTGGTTAGCCATAACGCTCCCCATTGTCCTGCAACATTAGAAAATCCAGGCTCTAATCGATCGCCTTCAAAAACGACTTCATTTTCTAAAGTATTCGTGGTTGAGGTAGTTCCGTTGATTTGAATACTTCCTTGATTGGCTACAATCAATCCAGAATTAGCGTGAAAATGCACTCGAGCACCCGCATCAAAAACGGCTGTTTTTCCCGAAGGAACTGCGGCATAGCCATAAATTACATAGGGTTTTGTTTTGGTAAAATGCAACTCATTGCCGTTGATTGGGTCATTTTCGTCTAAATAAAAACCTTCAATTTTTTCATCTCCAATCGGGAGGGTTTCGGTCGTTCCATCTGCGAATCGCTGTGGATAAAGAAAAATAGCATCTTGAATTAAAGTAACCAATCCAACCGTTTGCAAATTGGCACCACTATCAAATTGAATTTTATCCGTATACAAAAAATCAGTAGGGTTAGCATCAGCGATAGTTGCTGTAGTTTCGATGAAAATATACAAGCTATCTTTGGCCAACAACGTAATGTCTTTAAAAATTTTACCCGCTGTTCCTTGCTGTCCGTCTACGGTCATTCGGTATTTCGAATTGAGCCCTTTTTCGAATTGAATAATCGGAATGTTGATGTCGTTTTTACTTTTATTGTAGACTTTTAGTTGATAAGTACTTGAACCAATGTTGGTAAAAACAGTGTCTAAATACACCGTATCCTTAGAAAATTTCAAATCACCTGTGCTAGCCACAGTTTCAAAATCAGCTCGGCAAGAAGCCAGAAGCAGTATAATTCCAAGAATAAATACGGTAGCAATGGAGCGCATTTCTTATTTTTTTTTGGTAAAAATAACGATTAATTAGAATATGCCATCGCAAATCCTACAAATTTGATGGTTATGGCTGTTGCCTTTAAATCTAGTCAATTATACTAAAAAACAGTGATTGGTTTGTACTGACCAATTAGTTCGCTTATTTTTACGGGAAATATACTGACAATGGAAATAGACAAAGAAAAAATGCTCCAATTTTGCAATGACTTTTCGAAGAATACGTTGATGGAGACCTTAAATATAGAATATATAGATGCTGGCGAAGGTTTTTTGGTGGCCAAAATGCCAGTCAATTCCACAGTACATCAGCCTATGGGATTATTGCACGGCGGAGCTTCTGTGGCTTTGGCAGAGAGTGTTGGGAGTGCGGCTTCCCACTTTTTTATCAATGCTAAAGAGCAAGAAGTTCGCGGGATTGAAATCTCGGCTAATCATCTAAAAAGTATACGTGAAGGCGTGGTTTTCGGCACAGCCAAAATTATTCATAAAGGTAAAACGGTGCATTTATGGGAAATAAAAATCACCGACGAAGCCGGAAATTTGATTTCCTTATGTAAATTGACCAATATGGTTTTGTCGAAAGAGAAAAAGTAAGTTTTGCAACTAATTATTTGAATTTTTTATGTCCCAGAAAGTTATTGCTGTTTCATCAGCTTTTCAAAAAATGACTACCCAAGCCATTTTATCAATTGTTTTTTTTCTAATTGTTTATGTTTTATTAATTGTTTTAGGTATTTCTATCACTATTTTGGCTGCATATGCAGGGTTTCAAATTATAATTGTTAAGCCAGCTTTAATTACATTTATGATTGGTGCTGGTTTACTTAGTATGGGAATTTTAATTTTGATTTTTCTGTTTAAATTTTTATTCTCAAAGAAAGAAGTTGATCGTTCCCATCTGGTTGAAATTACAGAAAATGAAGAGCCAAAGCTTTTTAAACTAATTCATGAGATTGTTCAAGAAGTAGATACTCAATTTCCCAAAAAGGTTTATTTGTCATCAGAGGTCAATGCCTGTGTATTTTATGATTCTAGTTTTTGGAGTATGTTTTTGCCTGTAAAGAAGAATCTTCAAATAGGAATGGGACTCGTAAATAGTGTTTCAGATATTGAGTTTAAAGCAATTTTAGCCCACGAGTTTGGTCATTTTTCTCAGAGAAGCATGAAGGTTGGAAGTTATGTGTATAATGTAAACCATATCATTTTCAATATGCTTTATGAAAACGATTCGTATAATTCACTTATTAAAAGTTGGGGCGGAGTAAACGCCTATTTTACTTTTTTTGTCTCTCTAGCCGTAAAAATTGTTGAGGGAATTCAGTGGGTTTTGAAGCAAGTATATGAAGTAGTTAATACCAATTATTTGAAAATGTCAAGAGAGATGGAGTTTCATGCAGATGAAGTGGCTGCAAATGTTACAGGTTCATCTCCCTTAATAACTTCCTTGTTGCGATTGGATTTGGCTAGTCATTCTTACAATGCAGTTTTAGATTATTATGCAACAAAAGTTTCTGATGCTATTGTAACTGATAATTTGTATCCTCAGCAGCAATTTGTAATGAATTTTTTAGCACAAAAAAGCAAACTACCTATAGACAATAATTTGCCATTGGTAAATATTGATCATTTGAGTAGGTATAATAAAAGTAAATTAAAACTTAACAATCAATTGTCTACACATCCAAGTACTGAGGATAGAGTAGCTCAATTAAACCATCTCAATATTGTTAAACAAGAAAAAACGATACTACCAGCAAGAAATTTATTCTCAGATTCTTATCAGTTAGAAGCCAAGTTTACCGATAAATTATTCGGAATGGTGAATTATGAGACCGCAGTTGTAAAAAAAGATAAGGAGTCTTTTGTAGAAGATTTTACTAAAAACTATCATTCTAATTCTTTTGCGGAGGTTTTTAATGGTTATTATGATAACAAACAGCCGGTGTCTTTTGAAGATAAAGACAATGAAATAAATGATTTAGCTTCTGATATTCGTTATCAAGATTTATTTGATGATAAAAAAGTAGATTTAGTGTATACAGCTTTTGCTCTCGAAAATGATAAGAATACGCTTTTGCAAATCGAGAAAAAGGAGATTGTGGTAAAAAGGTTTGATTATGACGGAGAACAATTCTTGGCCTCTGAAAGTGGAGAAATAGTAAATAAACTGGAGCAAGAGCTTAGTCAAATAAAAGAAGAGATTTTCATAAATGATAAAAAGATTTTTAGCTTTTTTCTTGATGCAGCAAAACGTAAAGACAAGACAGAGGAGTTTACCAAACTATATGCTAGATTTACCAATATTGATAAAGATTTTGATAACAAGTTTGACACTTACATAAAGATGATTAATAATACAGCATTTTTATATGAAACAACACCTTTTGCAATTATAGAGAAGAATTTAGTCACATTAAAAGTCATCGAAAAAGAATTCAAAATTCAGATTCAAGATGTATTGGGAAATGATAATTATTCTGATGCTTTAAGTCCAGAAATGCAAGATAATTTTTCAAAATATGCAGCAGAGGATTTGGTTTACTTTATTGGTCAAGAGTATCACGAAAGTAAGTTAGAAATTTTGTTCAAAGCAATACACGATTATAACGATATTTTATCTAAATCATTTTTTAAAGCAAAAAAAGAGTTTTTAGATTTCGAATCTTCATTAGTAGCATAAGATATAAATAGCAAAAAAACAGCGCAATTATTATGCACACCCTATATTCCAAAATAAACGAACACCAGCAATTGCGTATGCCTTTTGTGGTCTATCGTAAACCCAATGCTTCGCAACTCAAAGGGCTTTTTCAGTCCGATGCTACATTGTATGAAGTAAACGATTGTACAGAGGAAGGTTTTGTTTTTGCGTCTTTTGATGGTAACAAAAACTACATCATCCCCAAAGCAGCCTCCGAGAGCCTTTCCTTTTCTTTTGATAAGAAAGACATAGCCATTCCATTGCCCGAAATTAGTCATCCAACGAAGAAGGAGCAGAGACAGTATGAACAATTGGTTGCTTCAGGGGTTGCCTCCATTCAAAATGGTGTTTTTCAAAAAGTGGTTCTTTCTCGAGACGAAGTATTGAAAACACCAGATTTTGACATAAATATCGTTTTTGAGCGCTTGTTGCAAACCTATCCTACGGCCTTTGTCTATTGTTTTTTTCATCTTGAGATTGGTCTTTGGTTAGGCGCTACACCCGAGCAATTACTCAAGGCTTCTGGTAGTACTTTCCAAACGATTGCTTTGGCAGGAACCCAAAAAGCATCAGATATCGAAACCGTGATTTGGCCCACCAAAGAAAAAGAAGAGCAGCAATTGGTAACCGATTATATTGTTTCGCAGTTGCAACCGTACACCGATGAATTGCAGATTTCGGAACCTTACACCATTCAAGCCGGCGCCATTTGCCATATCCGAACCGATATCAAAGGCAGTTGGAAAAAAGAAAACACCTTGCAGCAAATCATTCATTTACTGCATCCAACTCCCGCGGTTTGTGGGTTTCCAACAGCAGTTGCGAAAGATTTTATTCTACAAAACGAGTCCTATAATCGCAGTTTTTACACCGGTTTTTTAGGCGAATTAAATATCGATTCAAGTTCCGATTTGTTCGTAAATTTGCGTTGTATGCAAGTTGAGGACCAAGAAGTGCACTTGTATATGGGTTGCGGCATTACCAAAGACAGTATGCCCGAAAGCGAGTGGCAAGAAACGGTCAACAAATCAATGACAATGAAAAGGGTCTTAGGCAAAATGGAAAAGTAGCTTGATGAGGAGCAGCAACAAAAGGCTCCTTGGCCAGCAATAGTCCCGCTGTCCGTTATATCTTTGCCTTTTTAAAGAAAAAAGGCAAAGGATGCCACTACCATCGGGGCTAGAGAGAAACAAAGTGATTGTTTGGGTTCTGCTTTGTGAGTGGTTATCGTGTAAAAGAGAAAATTTTAATCATACAAAGTCAACAACAGCCTTAGCTGTTTAAATAATAATTTATGAAATCGCCATTAGTAATAAGTTTACTGAAGTAAATACATATAAATATAAGGCGATAACATATATGACCACTGACAAATAAATTTTACATATATGAAACTAGATATATTAGCTTTTGGTGCCCATCCAGACGATGTAGAGTTGGGCTGTGCTGGCACTATTTTAAAAGAAGTCGCTTTAGGAAAAAAAGTAGGCATCGTAGATTTGACAAGAGGGGAGTTGGGCACACGTGGTTCAGCCGAAATTAGAGACAAAGAAGCCGCAGCAGCAGCGGCAATTTTAGGCGTTTCAGTGCGAGAGAATCTAGCATTTCGAGATGGCTTTTTTGTAAATGACGAAGCACACCAACTCGAAATCATAAAAATGATTCGCAAATACCAACCCGAAATCGTGTTGTGCAATGCCGTTGATGACCGTCATATCGACCATCCCAAAGGAAGCCAACTGGTTTCGGACGCTTGTTTTTTATCAGGATTGATTCGGATTGCGACCAGTTTAGATGACGAAGAACAAAAAGCGTGGCGTCCCAAAGTCGTTTACCATTATATGCAGTGGAAAAACCTTGTGCCAGATTTCGTAGTCGATATTACAGGTTACGTGGAGCAAAAAACAGCGGCTATTTTGGCCTACAGTTCTCAGTTTTATGACCCTAATTCCAAAGAACCCGAATCGCCCATTTCTAGCAAAAACTTTTTGGAAAGCTTGAATTATCGTTCTCGAGATTTAGGACGTTTAACAGGACTCGAACACGCCGAAGGTTTTACTGCCGAAAGGTATTTGGCTGTCAATAGCTTAAGTGATTTGAAGTAAATTTCTAGTATTTTTTTTGAAAAAATCTTTGCAGAAGCAAACAATTGTTCTATATTTGCAACCGCTAAGCAAAATGGTGGTTGTAGCTCAGCTGGTTAGAGTAGCGGTTTGTGGTGCCGCGGGTCGCCGGTTCGAACCCGGTCAGCCACCCAGAATAAAAAGCCTTGAAGAAATTCAAGGCTTTTTTTGTTGCAATAAAACTGCTTTCTTACTTCATAATCTCTTTCCTCTAACAATCTCTTTGATTTTGTAACATTTGGTGAAATTATTAGTCTTTTAATAAAAAAGAAGAAGATGAAATCACACCAATTACTTATTGCACTACTATTTGTGTTTTTTAAATCGCTAGATGCATTTCCTCAAGATACCTTGCTAACGGATGTAGCAAAGAAAAATAAAACGACATTCTCGATGAACGGAAAAACCTTTGAAGGGAAAGGTTGGAATGTATTAGTTAATGCGATACAATCATCTGATTATGTTTTAATAGGTGAAGATCATTTTACAAATGAAATTCCTTTTTTTGTTTCAGCAATAACTACTAAAATTAAATTTGATAATTTTTTCTGTGAAATTGATCCGTTTTCTGCCAAGATTATCGAAAGTAAACTCAAGACTCTTTCTGAAAATCAATTAAAGCAGTATGAGGATGAACTAGGAATGACTTTTTCGTTTTATGCTTTAGCGCCAGAATTTCAATTGCTGAAAGATTTTGTAAAAGCTAAAACTGCCATTTATGGAACAGATCAAATACTTTTAGTCGCAGACAGATTAGTTTGTAATGAACTCGCACAAAAGACTAAAAATAGTCGAGCTAAGGAGATTTATAAGGATATAGCAGAAAATTCAAGGATATCTTTCTCAAGATTTTTAAAAGAGCACAAAGGTGACTTTTATTTGTTGACAGATAATTTTCAAAAACAAATTACGGAACTTCTTAGCCTCAATTTAAGAAAAGAAGAGAGGGAAATAGTTCTTGCATTACAATTGACGGCTATAATTTATAAAGAACAGAGTCATCATTTACGCATTCAGCTGATGAAAAATAATTTGATGAACGTATATCAAGAATGGAAAGACAAGAAAAACTTATTTAAGTTTGGAGCGAATCATTTGCCAAAAGGAGAAAGCTTGTTGAAGATTTATGATTTAGGAAACTTAGTAAACAATATTGCAGATAGCCAGTTTAAAAAATCGATGCACATAATGATTGTTGGAAAATCTGGGATGCAGTCTTCACCATTTAAAGGATTTGAAGAACAGTTAGTAGATGAAAACAGTGAAAGTTTAAAATCTTTAAAGCCACTATTCAACGCTGTTTCTACTGATGATTGGCATTGTTTTGATTTACTTCCTATAAGAACCGAAGTAGAAAAAGGAACAATAAAAGTAAATGATATGGAACTTTATAGGATTATAATGGGCTACGATTATGTTGTTATTATCCCAAAAGTCACTGCGGCGAAGTTTTTAGAAACAAAGTAATCTATTTTTTGGAGTAGGAGAATTTATCAAATGTATAGTTTTTAAGAACTTTTAAAACAGCAAAATCACTAGATTTTGGATAAAGTCCAATACGAAACTCATTTAAAGAATGGGCTTTAGCCCATTACTATTCGATTTTGCAAGTTAATAGTTTTGATTACACTCCAAGTTTATAAATGTCATAGTATCTTTTGACAAGCCCGTTTATATATCTTTTCAAATAGTTCTCGCTCAAAAAGGAGTTCGACCAATTGTCGTAACGTTGACATTGAATACCTAAATAAAAAAAGTATAAACTTACTCCAAGCATAGGAATAAGCCGTTTTTCTTCTGCGCTTATTGGTGTTATCGATTCGTATCCTTTAATAAAACTGTCGATTTTAGGTTGGTAATCTTTTGCCTCATATTTCTCAATGTTGTGAAGCTGTAAAATATAATACGCAATGTCTAAGCAAAGCCAACCGTTTCCACAGAAGTCAAAATCGAAGATGGTTACTTTATTATCTTTTGTGATATTTAGATTGTCAAACCAAATGTCGAGATGCACAACTCCTTGTCGAATTTGAGAAGTCTTGGAATTCGCGAATTGGTCTAATAAATACGATTGGGCCAATTTCATAAAGGCCATTTCTTCGCTGTCATTATTTAAAAAGTGTGATACTTTTTGTAATGAGTCAATAAGAATTACTTCTGGGGTGTAGTCTATCCGATTTAACTTTTGATTATTGGTGACCTTATGAAGTCGCGCCATAAGTTGTCCAATTTGGAAATGTGCTTCTGGTGACGTTATGTGTAATTTTTCCCCTTCTGCAAAGGTAAAAAGCACCCCAAATCTTTCGCCTTCTGGGGCATTTAATGTTTGTATGTAATTATCTTCATCATCAGATAATGGATAGGAAACAGAAATGTTATGTTGTTTTAATTGCTGTAATAATTTAATTTCTTCTCCAATTGCTACTTTTGTTCGCCAGTTTAAACTATACACTCTAAACACAAATTGGTCTGATTTATCACTTATTACATACGTGTCATTGATCCCCGCTTTTATCAGTTGGCATTTGGTGTCTTTGCTCAATGAATATTTTTCCTGTAAAAACAGTCCAAGATGAGTCGCTGAAAGATTAGAATTGCTTACTGGAAAATGTGTCATTTGTATGATCTCTTATTTGTCGTAAAATTGTGTCTGCCGTCTGCCGCACAAAGCACCCTTACTTTGTACTTTTTTATGCTTCTTAAAAGACGTAAACCTACTAAAATTCTCTAATTATTAAACTTAATTTTTTTTCAACTTCTTCACATAGTGTGTGGGCAAGGTTTCAAATCTGCATTATCGGAAATTTTACAATAGTTACTGCTGTTATCGGTAGTTTTTATTTTGTTTTTATTTTGTTTCTATTTCAAATATTTTGTTTCCATACGCTCCTAAATAATGTTTTACTATTTTTTCATAAACTTTATAGCCATTATCTACGTTGGTAAAAATAAGTAACCCTTGCTTTGTCTTTGGAAAAATAAATACTATGGTTTGACAGCCTTTGTCAGAACCACCGTGGGATAAAGCATATTCCCCATTTCCAAGATCATATATTTCAAAACCAAGTCCAAAATGTTTTCCATTTTTGGTTTCGACTTGATTTTTAACCATCTCGTTAAATAGGTCATCACTTAAACCATCGCTATTCATAACGCTTGTCAAGAATTTTCCATAATCTTCAACGGTTGTCAATAAATTGTCAGCACCGTTGGCTGTTTTGTTTTTTTCTATTTCGTAAGCCATTCCTTTAGCGTCATAACCTATTGCAAATCGTGAAATATCTGTTTTATTGTTCCAAAAATAGTTGGTGTCTGTCATTTCTAATGGTTTAAAAATCAATTCACTTGCTAATTCGTTAAGTGATTTATGAAATTTACTTTCTATCGCTTTTCTCAAATATTCAAAACCTTCTCCCGAATATTGATACTTCGTTCCTGGTTCAAATTCAAAATGAAGTTTTCCGTCTTTGTTATTTCCGCGCCAATTGGTAAATCCAGTTTGATGGCTTAAAATATGTCTTGTTGTAAGTATTTTGGAATTTTTGTCTTTTGAAACATCAGGGTCAATCCAATATTTAAAAACAGGTTCATCCAAATCCCATTTGCCTAAATTCACTAATTTTAAAGCTATCATAGCCGTTATGGGTTTGGTTAGTGAAGCGACATTAAATATAGTGTTGTATGGAGCCGTTATGCCTTTTTTTATGGTTCCAAATACTTTTACTTGTTGCAATTTTCCTTCTTTAATAACACCAATTCCTAAAGTAGGCACTTTGTTTTCTAGTAACCACTTTTCTATTTTAGTATCGTTGTCAAAAATGGAAGATTGATAGTTAGAATTATTGTTGTCTTGATGGTCATAACTTAAACTTTTGGCTAATTTCCAAACACCATTTTCTAAAAGCCAAACGTGAGTAAATTTTGCAGAACCTGCAAAGGTTTCTTTATGGCCTGAAATCGTTTCATAGAATTTATGATTTCCTGTTTGAATGGCTCCATATAGTACTTGGTTCTTATAAAGAGGAAAAATTTCGGTACTTTCTTTACTCAATTCTCGTCTTGATTGGTAAGTTGTTGGCGATTTGCACAAGCCATTTTTAAACTTGTTTAGAAACTCTTTTTTATAGGAAATACTGTCTTTATCGTGAAAGAACTCAAACGTATCACTCAACAAGTTTTCAAACTGAGTGATGTTGCAATGATTAAAACCGACCTCAAACAACAGACTGTCTTTTGAAAGAATAGTTTGGTATAAAGCTGAGTTTTTCTCGATTTGAGCTTGGCTTTTTGTTCCAAAAAACAGAACAATGATAAAGCTAATGATAATTTTTTTTGCCATAATTATTTTTGTTTTGCGATTTTAATTCCAGAAACAAAGCTATGTGCTTTGCATTTTAAAAACGTAAAAACAAACCTGACAATAACCTGACAACTACCCGTCAGTTTTTATAGAATGCTGAAATTCAGTGTAAAAAAAAGCTTTTTTTCTTTGTCTAAGGCTACAGCGTTTCTAAGGATAAGTATCACATTTGAAAGTACAATTAGTGCCATAAGCAAAATTGTGAATTGATTGCCTAGTTTCAAAAAAATACCCAACATAAAAATAATTGGAGCCATTATAGTCCAAAGTATTTGTATGGAAATAAGTTGCTTTGCTAGGCTGTTTCTTTGTTTCATTCTAAACATTAGCAGCAATGGAATGATAATATTAAAAGGAGGAATAATGATAAACGGAATGGAAGAAAGATTGATTAATTTTAGCTTGGTAAAATTGATTGGATCGGTTTCTTGCTTTTTATCGATTTCTTCGACATCTGCTAAATTTTCTTTTGCGGGTTTTTCAGTAAGTAATTCATTCGCTTCAATTGCTAATACTTGAGCTAAGACTTTAAGAGTATATCCTTTGGGTTCTTTTCCCGTTTCAATGCGCTGAATCGTTCTTACCGAAACACCTGATTTTTGTGCTAATTCTTCTTGGGTGAGGTTTTGAAATTCTCTGATGGCTTTTAATTTGGACATATTTTTAATTGATAGTTCTGGTTTTAGAAAATGAACACTTAAGCTATGGTATAGACTACAATGATAAGGATATTTGTGGTTTGAGCGATGAATTAGGTAGTCGTTACGGAGCGAGGTTTCAAAATCCCAAAGACTTTAAGATTAATAAAAATCATAATAATTAGTATAGTACCAAAAATAAAAAAATCACTTACTGGTAAATTTTTAAAGTTTGGATGTTCAATTTTTATAGACAAAGCTGTGCCATACGCAAATGATAATAAACAGGTTATTACCAAAAAAAATATTTTGCTTAGCAATTTTGTAAATCCTATTACTTGTTCTATGATCATTTTGTTCTTTGAAATATTGTTAGCATCTTATCGCTACATTGGTTTGAGACTAAAATAGGCGTATTCACAGATTTACCAAATCATCCCAAATATAAAATTAACTTTTCATTAAGCCAATTGTCCAAATCCGTTGTGGTATCTGTTTAAATGAACATTAATTGTTCTTCTGTGCTTGAAAAGACAAATTCTTTTGCATTACTAATCATTAAATCGTTATAATGATTTACTTGTTGTTTTTCAATTAATACATATTTACGTTTTTCTTCCTGTTCTTGATAATGAATAATAATCGCTATTTTTGGGGTTATGGGGTAATAATACTCTAGTTGTGAAACAATTCCAGTGTCACTAATAATATGTTTTTTGGCATTTATAATTGGTTGATCAGTTGTTATAAAATCAATTTCTGTTTTGTTATCAAAATAAATGAATTTAATATTTTTTTCATATGTTAATGAATTGGCTATTCCTAATGCATAAATAAATGGGATGAAATTCAAAAATTTATTAGATATGTATGGGTATTTAGTAATAATTGGTTTTATAACTTCTCTCATATTCTTTGTTCTGAGATATTGAAAACAAACATAAATCATTGTAGTTAATAGTTCTCGTTCATTATCAAGAAATTCTAAATCCTCAACTTTCCGAATTGCAATTAGTCTCTCTCCAAATTTTTCAAAACTTGTATGCATATTTTCAATTGTATTGGCTTTCAATAAAGCCAGATTTTTGTCTAATTCGGTAGAATTTACTGTACTTAAATCTATGCTTTTTATGGTACGATTTATTTTAGAATAAATTGTAATCATTTGGTAATATTCCATTAAAAGGGGGCGAACGATATCATTACTCCACAACGTGATAAGTTCTTTTAAAATAATTTCCTCTTCTTCCGTAAGTTCTTCCAAAGCATAGAAGAAACGCTCTTGTGCTACTCCTTCAATATTAGTTTTGATGATTTTACGTGAACTTTTAAATGAAGCAAAGATTTGGTTCTTATTAGACCAAGACATTAGATATTTTTTCCAAACGTAATGTTGTTTCTTTTTTATTTGTGTCATTTAGTATCGTTTGGTGTATAAATTTCTACTAACTTTCTGTAGCTGCTTCGGGGGGGGACTAAATTAAGACCATTCTTCGGATTTGTCAAATCTTTCAAATACAAAACCAATTTCAAATTAAGCCTAATACCTAAATTGCTTGTAGCGTGTGTGCTTGTTGCACAACTAAAATTCCTTCTTAAAATTCTGATTTATCAAATTATTTAAAATATAATATATTGATTTTCAATGGTTGATTTGTTTAAAAAAAATGATTAAAAGTTAGATTTAGTCTTTTTTTTAGTTGTGCAACAGCCACGTGTGTTATGCCCAGTTATTCTTTCTTTCATCTTTTCAATAGTAGTCTTAAATAATAAAAGTCCTTTTCGTTTGGTTGTCCATTTTCATTCAAATACTTGTCAACCGAAGCAACTTTTAAAATTAATGAATTGTTTGTTTCCCAAACAAAGTCGTCAGGAACCCATATTTGTTGGTCAAGTTCTAAATATTTGCTTAAATAATTTTGGTTTGCTGTCTCAACTTTCCAAATTTGAATGCCATTTGGAACTCCTTCAAGTCCGTAAGTCATTGATAAATTCGCAAAGTATTTTGAAGTGGGCGAAAGGAAAGGTCTATTCCAAGTTGTCGTCTTCCTGCCTGTTTTTTTGTCAATTAGATAACATTCGTAATGTTCCCAGAATGTTCCTGAAACTAAATAATTGTCAAGGTCGGGAAAGTGTCCAAGATAATGATATTCTCTTTCTTCAGTTTCTCCAAGTCCAACAAGCGTGTCTTTGAAAATAACGGATGATGGATAATGTGGTCTATTGAGATACACTTCGGTTATACCATTTACTTTTCTGATATTAAGCGTGTCTTGAATTAATTTGTCTTTGTAACTATTTTTTGCTTTTGTAAAATCTTCTAGGGTTGTTTTTGAAATTGAAAATTCCTGCGAACTTTCCGTTAAAATGAATGAATGGTTTTCAACTTTATCATTTTTTATTGTTGCGTTTTTCTGTCCGCACGCTGTAAATAAAATTGTCAAGAAAATAATTAGTTGTCGTGTCATATAATTTGGCATAACGTTCTGGTACTACAGCGGGTTTGGGTTCTAAATTAAGATTTATTTTTCGGTTGTCACTAAACTGCCAAATACAAAACCAACTTTCCATTAAGCCAATTGTCCAAATCCGTTGTAGCTGTTGGTAGTAGGACTTTTTACTATTTGATTTCTTTCCAAGTAACTTTCGCCTTATTTTCCGTTATCATAATAAATGACCAAAGTTCAGGGGTTTTATAGCAATCTGTTTCTTTTGAATGGTTAACTTGATTTAAATAATCTTTTATTTTCTTTGATGATAATATCTTTATTTCTTCTTCGTGTATATTAGGCAATAATTCTTCTCTAAAACCGTCTTGATGTAAACTAAACTCCCAATTTGATTCTGATTTTATGCCGTGAATTGAGAAAGCTCGGAAACTACTTTGTATATATGCATCATTATCAAACTTGTTAGAGTTAGTTAAGTTTCCGTTAGTCACATTTTTAAATTTTACTCCAGCAAAATTTTCAATTTCCTTGATTTCTTTCAACGTAAACAAAAATCGAAAACCTTTTGGTAATTTCTTTATATTAAATTTCCCCATTTATTGCATTAGGTCTTTATTAGTTTTTCCGTTTTAGTCTTACTGCCAACTTTTGTATAGGCGAAACAAACTTTCTCTCAATACAACCAGAAAGTTCGTTTCGCTTTATTTTTCCCTCAAATCATCAAAAATGTTTCCTTTTAGCCCCGACAGCAGCGGCATCCTTTGCTTTTTTCCTTTAAAAAAGCAAAGATACAGCGGATGGCGGGACCTATGCTGGCAAAAAAGCCTATTTTCCCTGCTCCTTCGAATTTTGCTATTGTAAAGGTTTGTCTACTACTGGGCGTTCGGGTCTGTTGGCCAATTCCCAAGCCATAGCAAAGGCCAATTGGGTTCTTTTGGCTAGGGCGTCAAACTCTATTTTGCTGACTTCATCGGTTTTTTTATGGTAGTCTTCGTGTACGCCATTGAACAAAAATACCGACGGGATGCCATTTTTTGCAAAGTTGTAATGGTCGGAACGCTCATAAAAATGATTGGGGTCCTTCTTGTCGTTGTATTTGAAATCCAAATCTAATTTGGTGTATTTGTCGTTGGCCGCCACAGTGATGTCGTGTAGTTGACTCGACAATCTATCGGCACCAATGACATAAACGTAATTGTTGGTCTTTGGATGGTCAAAATCGCGACGTCCAATCATGTCAATATTGATGTCGGCGATGGTATTTTTTAAGGGAAATAATGGGTTTTTGGCATAAAAACGAGATCCGTGCAAGCCGTGTTCTTCGCCTGTTACATGCAAAATTAAGATGGAACGTTTAGGCCCGTGACCTTGTTTTTTTGCCAATTGAAAGGCTTGTGCTATTTCTAAAAGTGCTACGGTTCCTGAGCCATCATCGTCGGCGCCATTGTAAACGTCACCATTTTTAACGCCAACATGGTCGTAATGGGCAGAAATGACCAAGATTTCGTCCGGTTTTTCAGTTCCTTTGATGAAGGCCCAAATGTTCTCGGAGTCATTGAGTTTGGGACCATAATTGGACTTCATGAACTCGGCGGGAACTTTTTGGTAATAGTCGGAGGCACCATCGGGAAACGAAATGCCGTTTTTTTTGTATTGTTCGATGAGATAGCGACCGGCTTTTTTTTGACCTTCGGTTCCTGTGTCGCGTCCTTCCATTTCGTCCGAAGCTACGATAGTTAGGTGTTTTTTTAGGTCGGTTTGGGTAATGGTAGCCAGGTATTTTTCTATGGGCGCTGCTTTGGTTTTGTTTTGTGCTGTACAGGAAAGGCTAACAAGTACAGCACATACTAATGCTTTTTGAATCATTTTTTTAAGGATTTTATTTAACGCAAATTCAAATTATTTTAAATAGTGTTGTGGTTAGTATGGCCACGAATGCACTAATTTTTTTATCGTTGCGGGTGTTTAATTTACCGCAAATTCGCAAATTATTTTGAATAGTGTTGTGGGTTAGTATGGCCACTAATGCACTAATTTTTTTATCGTTGCGGGTGTTTAATTTACCGCAAATTCGCAAATTATTTTGAATAGTGTTGTGGGTTAGTATGGCCACGAATGCATTAATTTAATTAACCGCAAATTCGCAAATTATTTTTTCGTTAGTATAGTTTTAATTTGCGAATTTGCGGTTGTTTTTCTTTGGCTTGAGAGTGAATTATTTTTGCTTTGAATTTCTATCAATTTGCGAATCTGCGGTTAACTTTTTTATTTTTTTAAAATTTCGTTTAAGAAAAGTTGCATGTGTTCGAAAGAACGTTTTGCAGCTTTTTCATTGTAAGCGGCTCCTTTGGAGTTGTCGTTTCCTGCATTTGGATCGGTAAAGGAGTGCACGGCATTGGCATAATAAATCATTTCCCAATCGGCTTTGGCATCGCGCATTTCTTGTTGAAAGGCTGCAATTTCTTCTTTGGGAACAAAAGGATCATCGGCACCGTGGCAAGCCAAAACTTTAGCTTGGATTGGAGTAGTGGCGCGGGTCGCATCTTTACCTAAACCGCCGTGAAAGGATATCACTCCTTTGATGTTCATATTGCCTCGTGCGGCTTCTAAAGCGCCTGTTCCACCAAAGCAAAAACCAATCACTGCAATATTATCGGGATTGGCGCCAGATTGAATGAGTTGCGCCAAGGCTAGGCTAATTCTTTTCTGGTACAAGTCGGTGTTTTTTTTGTAAAAACCTGCATTTTTTCCAGCTTCGGCATTGTCTTTTGGATAATTTCCTTCTCCATAAATATCGGCAATAAAGGCGTGATATCCTAGATTTGACAATTCGATAGCGGTTTGTTTGGAATGTTCATCAATACCTTTCCACGCTGGAAGAATCAGAATTCCTGGTTTTTGGCTGCTTTTTTTCTTGGGTTGAATGGCAAAGCCGTTTAGTTTTTGATTCTCATCTTGATAGGAAACGGCTTTTAGTTGGGCATTACTCGAGAGGCTACAAAATAGTAGCGTCAAGAATAGGACTATTATATTTCTCATAGGGTTAGTTTTTAACAAATATCAGTAATATTACTCAAAAAAAATACCCTCGTGAAAAATTTACGAGGGCATTTGAATTATAGATTGGTATTACTCACCAGGATGATAGGTTTTCTCAGCATTTTTTTGGACGTCATCTTTGTAGAATAAAACGTCTTTGAATTGAGCGTTTTGATACATTTTGGCTTGGTCAAAAAAGTGTTTCGAGTTAGGGTCTCCTGAATTTCCTCCTGCCAATAAAGACTTGGCTTTTATTTTTGGACCAAATTCAACCGCACAAATAAAGCTGTTACCATTGTAACCATAGCGTTTTTTGCTATTGTTTTGGTACGAACTTTTGAAAGCAGGTAAACTTCCCCACAATACAGAAGCGGTGCCCATTGCTAAACTTTCTTGGTTGTCGTCATACGTTAAGTCTATGTCTCCCGAAGGACGTTGAAAACGGTTGATGTCGCCCCACGGAATTTCCCATTTTCCAAATTTGGCTTGCAGTTCCTGAACAACTTCTCTTAATTGTGGTAACATATCATCAATGCTAGCAGTTTTGGCAAACTCGGTCATATTCTCTACTTGGTCTTTTTCACCTTCGTCAATGTAGACTTTTTGCAAAATTGGATTCAATTTGAACGCCCATTCATTAGCCAAAGTAGTCGCCACAGAATTTACATTTGAATAATAATTCCAATTTTTCAACACTTGAATTGGAGCTTCCAAATCTTTGAATTTGGGTTCTTGAGCTTCAGCATCTTTTTGAAAATTTGCAATCAAAGCTGGAAGTAGCACTTCAAAAGCCGAAAGTTTGGTGTCGTAACCATCCGTAATCAAGTTGTCTAAGGTGTATTTTTTGTCTTGACTAAAAATACGAACAGCATTAACTCCTCTAAAGTTTTCTCCATCAGGTGCCATATAAGGCAAATAGTTGGATTCTTTTGGGCTATTGGTACCTGCTACAGAATAGGGAGTGGAGTTACAATTTTGGAGCCATCCGTTACTTGGATTGTACAAATGCACGGTTTCAGATACTGGATGTAAACCTTTCCATTGGGTTTTGGAAGTGGTTCCATCGACTACTTTGGCCCAATTTAGACTTTTATCGCGCATCGGAATAAAGTTCCCGTGCCAATAGGCAATGTTGCCTTTGTTGTCGGCGTACACTGTATTGTTAGAAGTGTTGGCTTTTAAATCCATCGCTTTTTGGTAGTCCTTGAAATCCTTTGATTTGGTTCTCACCCAACTTTGGACCAAACTTTCCATATTGCGGTTTTTGGATTTCAAACTAATCCATTTTCCGTCTCGTTTAGCCATAATCGGACCGTGAATCGTAAAATAGGTCTTGATGGTTTTGGAGGCCATTTGTCCTTTGTCCAAATACTTAATGACGATGTTTTTTTCTTTTACGGGCAATAATTTTCCGTCGTATTCATAAAAAAGTTTTCCTTTTTGGTCGACTATTTTTTCTGCATACATATCGGCTACATCTACATTCGAAGACGTATGCATCCAGCCACAGTTTTCATTAAAACCTTGGTAAATAAAAAATTGCCCCCAAGTCACGGCTCCGTAGGCGTTCAATCCTTCTTGACTACTGATTTGGATTTCGGGTCTAAAATAAAAAGTTGTGTGTGGATTGATGTACAAAAGCGCATTACCCGTCACCGATTTTGAAGGAGCAATAGCAAATCCATTGGAGCCTGTTTGTACATTTACATCTCTTTCAATGTAAGCAACTTTGTCTTTGTTGCCAGAGTAAAAAGCTTTCAGTTCGCCCGTGCTTAAATCGGCGGTGCTAATCGCGCCAATACTACCATCAGTCCAAAGCAAAGGAAACCAAGGTTCAAAACGAGTCAGCAATAATGGTTTTACTTCAGGATGTTTGTGCAAGTAATAGTTGATGGCATCAGCATAACTGTTCATTAGTTTTTTGAGCCAAGGCGCCGCTTTTTTGTAATCGGCTTTGGCTTCTTCAGCGTCAATAAGTAAACGGGTTTCTAAATCATTGTACAAAACGCCAGCGCCTTTTACTTCGGCCAAACGTCCTAACTTATCGATATAGTTCATTTCGACACGCTTAAAGTCGTCTTCGCATTGCGCATACAACATACCAAAAACGGCATCAGCATCGGTCTTTCCGTATACGTGAGCAATGCCCCAATTGTCTCTGATGATGGTGACTTGTTTGGCTTGTTGCTCCATTCGTTTTACTTCTGAAGCCGTTAATTGTTGTGCCCAAATTGAAGTCATTGGACTCAATAGTAGCATCCAAACAATCGCCCAATAGTATTGTGTCTTCATTTTATTGGATATTAAATTTTTGACCTTCAATCAAAACGCTCATTTCTAAAGATTTGATGCTAACGAGATGATTC
Source organism: Flavobacterium polysaccharolyticum (assembly GCF_038739875.1). NCBI lineage: Bacteria > Pseudomonadati > Bacteroidota > Flavobacteriia > Flavobacteriales > Flavobacteriaceae > Flavobacterium > Flavobacterium polysaccharolyticum. The sequence goes on along the minus strand of NZ_JBCGDP010000003.1, from coordinate 218,541 downwards.
TTGGGTACTTTCTTGATTTCTTTAGGATTTTTAACCACGATGACTTCGCTTTCGCCTACGACTTCTACGGTTTTGTCTCTGACAACAATGGCGGTACTTTCGTCAATACCAATTCCAACGTGATTAGGGAAATCAACTAAGCCCGTCAGTAAGCGATTGTAGCGACTTCTTTTTAGAAAATGCTGGTCAATAATTACGTTTTTTACTAAGCCCAAACCCGAATTAATTTCAAGATTGTCATAGCGGATATTGTCAAAGGTTTCGGTGTATTTGGTTTCTAATTTTTGGTTCCCCGTAATCATATTTTCACACATAACCGCTGCGCCAGCACTAGTTCCAGCAATTGTGCTTCCGTTTTGATGTGCTTTGTGAATGGCATCATAAATAGGAGTTCCGCGAACTACTCCCATAAAACGGGTTTGATCTCCACCGCTTATGAAGATGAGTTTGGCTTTTTGTAGCGAATCCGTAAGGACTTTATTTTGACTGGTGGTTTTGTCAAAATTGAGCATTACGATAGGGCGAGGTGTAAGTTTACTTAACTGTTTTTTGAAATAAATATAAGCACTATCAGGTTCTTCACTAGACATTGGAAGCACCACAATAAAATCTTTGGTTTTTAAGTCAGCTACTTTTAGCATCTGATTCATCAATACGTCGGAGCGTTTTCCGCCACCAATGATGAATAATTTTCCTTTGTTTTTTTGAGCTTCAACTATAGTGGTTGATAGTAAAAGTAGGGTAATGAAAAGTTGTGATAATCTTACTTTTGGAAATTGCATAATAAATGGTATTAATAATGAAAACGTATTCAGGATGAGATTGTGCTATCTGATTTATTCTATAGAAAGAACGCCATCAGTAACATACATATTTTTAGAAGTTCCTCCAGAAATAGTGCTCCAATTGGTCAAATCAAAAGAGCCATTTCCAGTTTCTTTACCTGTGATTAAGTAGGCTTGAATAGCTTTTTTATTGTTTATCCAATTGAGTTTATTGCTTGGACTACATTTTTCAGGTTTTTCACTACTGCCTTTCAAGAAATAAGCAGTTCCAGTTCCGTAAACTACTGCTTTTCCGTTTTCGTCAATACAAACCGCAGTTTCTTCTTCTACACCGATTCCCTTGGCTTCTTGCCAGTTAAAATCAGTGGATAAACGGGCTAAAAAAGTAATGTGTCTTCCTTTTCTGTCGGGATTGTTGTAATGGGTGTCGGTGATTGTATTTTTAAGAAAAGGATTGTTGATAAAATCACTTTTTGCTAAAGTCATTTTTAAGTCAAAAGGATTCAATAAAGCTTCCTCAGAAGTAATAGTGTTGTTTTCGGCGGTAAAAACGGCTTCACCAAGAATGGCACAACCTGCGCTAGTTCCGCCAACGGGTACTTTTTTTATATTAATTAGGTAATTAAGCGCCTCTTCAACGGGAGTGTTTCTCCAAAAGCGAATATAATTGGCTTGGTCTCCACCAGCAATAAAAAGCATTTCAGCTTCTTTGATGCGTTCAGCTACTTTTGGATTGTTGGCAAGTTCGGCACTGTTTATAAGTAAGGTTTCTACAGAATTTACTTGGTGGATGCCATTTACTTTTACTAAATCGTATAAGTATTGATTGTAACCTGTTGCCCCTGATGCTCTAATGATTACTACATCTCCTCCGATACTTTTGTTGATCATCCATTTCATAGCACTGTCTACATCAGTAGAGCCACCCATCAAAACAGTTCCTGCACTAGTGGTTACTGTAACATCTTTTGAGTCTCCCACGATTCCAATCGAAGAGGGGATAGGAGTATAGGTAGGAGTCGAAATTGGTTTTTCGAATTCGTTAGAATCGCTACTACAGGCCAATAAACTGAATGATAAAAGAAAAGAAGAAATTAGTATAATGTCATTTTTGGTTGGTTTGGTTAGAAAATCAGGGAACATTATTAAGTGGTTTATAAGGTTACATTGCGCTTAAAGGCACAACCTAACTCGATTATAGAATCGGTTTTGGCTATACCCGGAATGTTATCTATTTTTTCATACAGCAATTTTCTCATATGTTCGTGATCTTTTGCAATCAACTTTATATATAAGGTGAAGGAGCCGGTAATAAAATAACATTCGGTTATCTCTGGAATTTCTTTCAATTCGTCAATAACTCTTTTTGAATCGGCATCTTTATTTAAGGTAATACCGGTAAAAGCACCCCAGTCATAACCAATTTTTTTCTCGTTAATTACGGGTTTGATTCCAGTGATTACACCTTGGTCAATTAATCGGTTGATTCGTTGATGCACCATCGTATTCGAAATTTTGAGACTAGTGGCAATTGCAGAAAAAGCCATTCTACCATCTTTCTCTAATTCCTTAATAATATTGATGTCAAATTCGTCTAATACTTCCATTTTTAAATGTATTTTTAAGTTAAAATCACTTTTTATTTCATTTATAAAAGTAATTATTTTTATTTCATTTCAAAATGAAAGCGTTAATTCGATTTCAAAAATAACAAAATGACTTTGATAAGTGTGTAAAAAAACAAAAAAATATTTTTTAAAGAAAAATTTGAGTCAAAATTTACTTTTTTTACAAACATTTAAATTAATTATATTACTTTTGCTTTTGAAATATTAATTAAAGACCTATAAAATGATACATACAGAACAAATTCTCTCTTCAAAATCCGAAATTTTGATAGCAAAAGAAGATCAATACGGCGCACATAATTATCATCCGTTACCGGTAGTTTTAGAGCGAGGGGAAGGAGTTTATGTCTGGGATGTTGATGGGAAAAAATACTTTGATTTTCTTTCTGCTTATTCAGCCGTGAATCAAGGACATTGTCATCCAAAAATTGTTGGAGCGATGATTGAGCAAGCACAAAAGTTGACCTTAACTTCTCGTGCTTTTCATAATGATAAATTAGGCGTGTTCGAAGAATATATTACTGATTATTTCGGCTTTGACAAAGTTTTACCAATGAACACTGGAGCTGAAGCAGTAGAAACTGCTTTGAAATTATGCCGTAAATGGGCGTATGAAGTGAAAGGTATTCCAGAAAATCAAGCACAAGTGATTGTTTGCGAAAATAATTTCCACGGAAGAACTACTACTATTATTTCTTTTTCTAATGATGAAGGAGCGCGTAAAAGTTTTGGTCCATTCACCGAAGGTTTTATCAGAATTCCTTATGATGATATCGATGCATTAGAAAAAGCACTGCAATCTTCACCTAATATTGCTGGTTTTTTAGTGGAGCCTATTCAAGGTGAAGCTGGAGTATACGTGCCTTCTGAAGGGTATTTAGCTAAAGCTAAGGCTCTTTGTGAAGCGCATAATGCTCTTTTTATTGCCGATGAAGTTCAAACAGGAATCGCTCGTACAGGACGTTTATTGGCTACTTGCGGAAATTGTTCTTGTGAAAAAGGCTGTTCTAAAACGCCTGAAGTAAAACCAGATATTCTTATTCTTGGGAAAGCCATTTCTGGTGGAGTGTACCCAGTATCGGCAGTTTTGGCCAATAATGAGATTATGAATGTCATCAAACCAGGACAACACGGTTCTACTTTTGGTGGAAATCCAGTGGCAGCTGCTGTTGCTATTGCTGCTTTGGAGGTTATAAAAGAGGAGAATTTAGCCGCTAATGCTGATCGTTTAGGCAATATACTAAGACAAGGATTAAATGATATAGCTGCCAGAAATCCATTGATTGCTTTGGTGAGAGGAAAAGGTTTGTTGAATGCTATTGTCATCAATAGTGATGAAGATTCTGATTTGGCTTGGGATATTTGTTTGCGATTTAGAGATTATGGTTTGTTAGCCAAACCTACTCACGGGAACAAAATTCGTTTTGCACCACCATTGGTTATTACCGAAGAGCAAATTCAAGAGTGTTTAGTGATTATTGAAAAAGCGTTAAATGACTTTATCTAGGAAGTTGTATGAAGCCTATTAAATTAATTAAAAATAGATCCGATATCGGAGCGGGTACTCGTGGTTCTGATTTAGGGGTAGACGCTATTGAAATTGCAGCTATCAATCAAGGAAGTGATTATTTTAATCAATTTCCTTTTGAAGATATCAAAACGCATAATGAATCGATTTACGATAAAAATAGGAGTACTGTTGCCAAACGAATTGAACATGTAGTGGAGCAATGTATTCGTTTGAATAACTCGATTCATAAAAACTTGAAGGATTATTTTCCAATCGTGCTTTCAGGAGATCACTCCTCGGCTTTAGGAACGATTAGTGGTATAAAATCTGCATTTCCAGAACAAAATGTTGGAGTAATTTGGATTGATGCGCATGCCGATTTACATTCGCCTTATACTTCACCTTCTGGGAATATTCACGGTATGCCTTTGGCAGCAGCATTGGCAAATGATAATTTGGATTCTAAAACAAATGCTGTAGATCCTGATACTCAAAAGTATTGGGAAGATATGAAGCAAATTGGGTACAAAGGGCCTAAAATTCAGCCAGAGAATTTGGTGTATTTTGGAGTTCGTGATACCGAAGAAGCAGAAGATCAACAAATGGAACGACTGTCTATTCGCAATTATAAAGTAGACGAAGTACGTTATAGAGGTTTAGAGACTTGTGTGGCAGAAGCTTTGGTAAAGCTGTCTCATTGCGAAGTTTTATATATATCCTTTGATGTTGATTCGATGGATTGCGACTTGATTTCTTATGGAACAGGAACACCAGTAGCCAAAGGTTTTGATCAATATGAAGTAATTGCTATAATTGATCAAATCATTAAAACCAAAAAAGTAGTTTGTATAGAAGTAGTTGAGGTGAATCCTTTATTGGATACCAAAGGGAATAAGATGGCAGAGACGGCATTTCAGGTGCTGGAGGCAGTAACTTCAACTTTAGTTTTACCCATTGAGTAAGTGAATTATTTCTATTGATTAGCTTTAAAAGGCATACCATCGTTTTGATGGTATGCTTTTTTTTTAGCGTATAAAAAAACCACTCCGAATTTTGGAGTGGTTTTAAAAGTACTGAACAAAAGAAGATTAATATCCAGGATTTTGAGTGATTAATCCATTCACATCTTTTTCTCTTTGAGGAATAGGGAAAACTAATAAATCTGAATCCCATGGGATAGAAGAACTTACAGAGCCTTTGGTTCTTTTGATATCATGAATTCTAAAGCCTTCCATACCTAGTTCTAGTTCTCTCTCACGAAGAATGTCAGTCAAAGTAACTGTACTAAACAAAGTAGCTTTTGCTCTAGTTCTTAATCTATTGATATCATCTAGAGGAGTGTCTCCAATTGTTGTTCCAGCTTGAAGGTTTGCTTCAGCACGAATCAAATACATTTCTGCTAAACGAATGACAGGTACATCGCCAAATTGATTAGTGTACTTAGAAGTTAATCTACGACTATTTACAGAATTGATGTAATTAAAATTTTTTCTTTCGTCATTCACATCATCAAATTTGTCCAAATAAGTTGATCTTAATTCAACATCACCACCACGACCACCATTTAAACCAGAGGCATAGAATGTAATCATGTCATTTGTTCCTGTTTGATTGGTGATTTGGATCGCAAAAATATCTTCAGCTTGATTTACATCGTGATTGAATGCTTCTTTATAAGTTGCCATTAATTTTGCGCCACTGTTAGCAATGACATCATTAGCAGCATCTCTAGCCGCTGGGTAATTTTGCATTTGTAGATATACTCTAGCTAAAAGTGCTTTTGCAGCGTATTTATTTGCGTAAAAGCTGTTGTCTGCAGGAAGATCTGTATAAGCTTTGTTTAAACCAGCTATAACTAGAGCATAAATTTCTTCAACAGAGCTTCTTTCTTTGGAATAATCTTTAGTGTAATCATAGATTGCTTTGTCTCTTACTACAACTCCTAATTGACTATTTGTTTTACCAGCTTCGTAAGGTTTTGCAAAAAAGCGTACTAAATCAAAATAAGCTAAAGACTTTAAGAAATTAGCCTCGGCTATCATTCTTGTTTGTTTACTAGGATCAACAACTTTATCGATATTTTCGATTACAATATTTGCAGCATTAATGATCTCATAATTTCTTGCCCAAATATTTTGAGCGAAGCCATTATCTATAAGCATTGTTTTAGCATACATTTGTCTAAAGGGTACAAAAGTACCTCTCCATCTTAAATCTGTAGTGCTTGTAACTCCTGTTTGGGCAAGTAAGTCTCCTGAAATTTGAACTCTGCCTCCATAAAGATCACCAGTGGCAGCAATAGCATAGGTACCAGTAAGTATATTGGTTATTCCACTTTCTGTACTTAAAGTTATTGTAGCATCCTCACTTTGTCTAGGATCTATCTCTAATTCGCTCTCACAGCTAATAAATAGAGCAGTAAGTAATGAATATATAATTAATTTATTGACTTTCATTTTTTTTATTATTAGAAATTAATATTTACACCCAATGCAATTGTTCTAGCTGGTGGAGCAGAATAGAATTCTTCTCCGATTCCTGAATCATCTCTTCTTGCTTCTGGATCGTAACCACTATAGTTAGTAAAAGTAAGTATATTTACTCCTGTTCCATAAAAACGAACGCTACTCATTCCAAGATCTTTTACTACACTGCTTGGCAAAGTAAAACCAATGGTTAAATTTCTTAAACGAACAAAGTCTGCTTTGTCTAAGAATCTTGTAGAGTGTCCAGTGCCATTACTTCCATAAAGTCTAGCTTGTGGTACATTAGTGATGTCACCTGGATTTCTCCAGCGGTTTAATTGATCAACTGTTTGGTTGTCAAGATAATCTCCTGATACAGATTGAAATATGCCTGCTGAATTGTAGATACTTGCTCCCCATTCTCCTTGGAAAGTGAAAGAAAAATCTAAACCTTTGTAATTGATAGTGTTGGTTAAACCAGCCATCAAAGTAGGGAAAGGATTTCCAGCAATTACTCTTTGAGCTGCAGCATAATCATTAGTTTTAGTTCTATCTATAGAGCCATCGGGATTTACAGTATTTAAATAAAATAAGGCATCACCATTTGCAGGGTCAACTCCTGCGTATTCTTTTAAATAGAAAGAAGAAACATTCTCACCTACACGGTTGATGGTATATGTACCAACTATATCTTTGCTGTCATTAGGTAATGAAAGAACTTTTGTTTTGTTAGTTGTTAAATTAAAATTGGTACTCCATTTAAAGTCTTCTGTGTCTATATTTTTAGTGTTTAATACAAACTCAATTCCTTTACTTTCGATTTCTCCAATGTTTTGGTTTATCGATGTTGCACCAGAGCTAAGAGAAAGAGGGACGCTAAATAACAATCCGTCAGTTGTTTTTTTGTAGTAGTCAGCTTCCAAATTGATTCTTTTAAAAAATCCTACTTCAGCTCCAAAGTCAATTTGAGATGATGTTTCCCAAGTTAAATTTGGGTTTCCTGCTTGAGTAAATGTTAATCCAGATTTAAGATTATAAGAGTTAGGTCCATAGAATTGTCTAGAGGCAAAGTTCCCTAATTCTGCATTTCCAAGTTTACCCCAACTACCTTTAAATTTTAAGTAAGAAACAATAGCGTTGTCTTTTAAGAAGTTCTCTTCTGAAACCACCCATCCAGCAGAAACAGCTGGGAAAGTTCCAAATCTATTGTTAGCTCCAAATCTAGAAGAACCATCACGACGGATACTTGCTTTAACTAAGTATTTGTTAGCATAAGAATAGCTTAACCTTCCAAATTGAGATACAAAAGTATAATCGGTTTCGTTTCCTGAACCAGCATTTACTTCAGCACCACCATCTACAGTTGTAAAGCTGTCATTAGGGAAGTAGATGCTAGTTACATCTTGGTATCTTCTATTAAATTTATTAAATTCCATACCAGCAACAATGTTGACATCATGGTTTTCAGCAAATGTTTTATCAAAAGTTAAGTAGTTGCTTGTGATGTATGTTTCATTATTTACTGCACTAGCAAAAACTTCACCGTCTGTTCCCATATTAGGGAAGTTTTTTCCATACCAAGCATCTTCTGTTTGAGACATTAAATCATATGAAAAATCACTGTTAGCTTTTAAAAATGAAAGAATTTTAAATTCTCCATATACTTTTCCAATAACTCTTCTAACCAAAGTTTTGTAAAAAGAATTATCTGCTGCTTGCACATAATTTACATATTCAGTGTTTTGGTTTGGAGAACCATCAGCCAATCGTACAGGAGCAAGTGGAGATTGAGCAACCATTTGCAATGGAGTAGTAAAAGAGTTATCGTCTTGAACTCTATTGATTTGAGATCTTGAGAAACTCAAATTCATACCTGCTGTAAAACGATCAGTTAGTTTATGAGAGATATTTGTTCTAGCCGTTATTCTTTCTAAATCATTATCAACTATAATACCCGTTGTATTGTTGTAAGCTCCAGAGAAAAAATATTTAGTCTTGGCATCACCTCCAGATACAGAGAAATCTGCATCTGTTGAAAATCCGTTTCTGAATGCTTGATCTTGCCAATCTGTATTAACTTCTAAATTTCTCCAGTCCGTACCTGCAGCATAAGTGTCAAAATAAGATTCAGCCTCAGATGCATCACCTGTTCCGTTTATAGAAGCTTCTGTAAATAATTCTATATATTGAGCTGCGTTTAACCATTTTCTTTTGTTAGTCGCTTCGCTAACACCTTGTGACAAGTTGATGGAGAAAGTTCCTTTGCCTTCTTTACCTTTTTTTGTTGTTATAATGACAACACCATTTGCTCCTCTAGCTCCATAAATTGCAGCTGAAGAAGCATCTTTTAACACGTCAATTGATTCAATTTCGTTTGTACTCAATGTTAATAATGGATTTGTTGGAGCACCATTGCTAGACTCATCCGTTGTGATTAATGGAATTCCATCTAATACATAGAGTGGTTCTTTACCCGCACTAATACTAGCAGCGCCTCTAACACGAACACTAACACCGCCTTCAACTTTACCATTGGTTTGTGTTATCTGAACTCCTGCTAATTTCCCAACCAAAGCATTCTGAACGTTTGAAACAGGAATTTGCTGAATGTCTTTGGCAGTTACTCTTGCAATTGCATCTGTTGATTTCTTTTTTGATTGAGTACCGTAACCTACAACTACAACATTTTCTAGTAAGTTAGAAGTATCTTTCAGTTTTACGGAAACTTTTGCTGAAGCCTTTACTTCAACTGTTGTCATACCCACAAAACTAATAGTCAGTATATCACTAGTAGTAGCTTTTATAGCAAAAATTCCTGAAAAATCAGTTTGGGTACTTGATTTCGTACCTTTTACAAGTACGTTAGCCCCAGGAATAGGAATTCCAGCTTGATCTGTAACTACTCCAGTTACTGTGATTTCTTGAGCTACAGTAATTTGCACAAATAGGGCAAAAAGCAAACTCAAAAAATGCTTAAAATTGATTCTCATGTTAAAATTATTTAAGATTATTTGAGCCAAATATCATAATATAATGTTAATGATGAAAATTAAATTTTAAAAATTTCTTTATTGCAGTGTTTTTTGTGAATAATTGACTTTAAAACTTAAAAAAATATTTAATTTTAATAATTAGTATTCGTTTTTTGAGGTATTTTTATTTAGGATATTTAGATTTTGTTTATTTAAAATGATATTGACTAAATATATTCTTTTATCAAGTAGAATTCGTATTTTGAAATAGTTATTTAGTTATTGTTTTTTAGAAATATTGAGTTTTTTTTCCGCTTAGAGATCAATAATTTTATAAGATGGTATTCCTTTTATTTTTAGTTTATTGTGGTATACGTATAAGTTGATTAGCCTTTCGGATATAAAACCAAATACTCTAGCTTGATATGGGTCTTCAGGTATGGTTATTTTAGACTCAAGTTCGAAAAGGATTGAAAATAACCATTCATGATATTCATCAAATAATTTTTTTCGGCAAATTGACATGTTACCCATGTGGAATTTGGTTCCTTCGTCTAAAAATAATTTTACACTTTCAGTATATTGGGGATATTTGTCGATAATGATTTTTTTTGTCAATTCCCAATCCTCAGGTCTGTGATCATCACAGTAATTTTGGCTTAAGGAGTCTTTTTTGAATTCATAAGGCCTAACTAATATGATATCATGATTACTGAGTATAGAAGTGATTTTCTTATTTACAACACTCGCCGGACTGGTACTTGTCTTTGTTTGTTTAAATTTTGAAACACTTATTTTTTTCTGAGCAGAAGGTTTTAAGTTATAAATTGGGTTAAAAAAATTAAAGTATCTTCTGTAATGACAAATACCCACAATTTCTGCCTCTTTATAATTTTTCCAAATCCAATAGGCTGCAGTCAATTCGCAAAAATTATTGTTTTTGTTAGAAATGTTATTTAAAGTATTGTCCCTTAAAATGTTAGTTTCTATGTTGGCTCTGTTTCCAACCTGAATAGGCACGAGAATATCATTTGCTAATATTGGACTTTTTTCGTGTGTAACAATAAATATTTTAGTCATTCTGAAGTTCTATTTTTGATTTATGTAAAGCGGAAGCAATTACTTGATGCATGTCGTAATACCTATATTCAGCTAACCTTCCCCCGAAAATCACATGGTTAAGGTTTTCTGATAGTTTTTTGTAATTAAGATATATTTCTTGATTTTTCTCGTCGTTGATGGGATAATAAGCTTCTTTTTCAGATGTCCAATTTTCAGGATATTCTTTTGTAATGACTGTTTTCTTTTGGTTGCCAAATTCAAAATGTTTGTGTTCAACGATTCGAGTATACCCAAACTCACTATCATTATAATTGATACCAGCATTTCCTTGAAAATTTTCTGTTTCTAGGATTTCAGATTCAAATCGTAACGAACGGTATTCTAGTTTTCCATATTGGTAATCAAAATATTCATCGATTTTTCCTGTAAAAACAATTTTTGTAGCGATATTCTCGAAAAATTCTTTATTTTCGAAATAATTGGTGCTAAGTTTTACTTCAACATTTTTTAATAAATTTTCTATAATTTTATTATAACCTCCAATAGGAATTCCTTGGTATTTGTCATTAAAGTAATTATTGTCAAATGTGAATCTAATAGGGATTCTTTTGATGATAAAAGCAGGCAAGTCAGTTGCTTTTCGACCCCATTGTTTTTCAGTATATTCTTTAATGAATTGTTCATAAATATCTTTTCCAACAATACTTAATGCCTGTTCTTCTAGGTTTTTTGGCTTTTCAAAACCATAAATAGCTACTTGTTCTTCTATTTTAGCTTTAGCCTCTTCTGGTGTTTTTGTCCCCCATAATTGATAAAAAGTATTCATATTGAAAGGCAAATTATATAGTTTACCTTTAGAAAAGGATAAAGGTGAGTAAACAAAATGATTGAAATCAGCAAATTGATTTACATAATCCCATATCTTTTTGTCATTGGTATGAAAAATATGTGGGCCGTATTTATGAACATTTATACCTTCAATATTTTCACAATGAATGTTTCCACCACTATGATTTCTTTTATCGATAACAAGACATTTTTTTCCAATTTTTGTTGCTTCATGTGCAAACACGCTGCCAAAGAGACCTGAGCCTACTATTAGATAATCATATTCTTTTTTCATGAGGCAAAAATAGATAATAAAATCCTAAATTGCACAACTTTTAAATTGGTTATTATGGCAGGAAAGATACAAACAGGCTACCTAGTTTCGTACGATTATGAATTATTGAAAACCTCACTTCCAACTGTATATGGTGAGTCTGATGAAGTTTTTATTGCTATTGATAAAAATAGAAATACTTGGAATGGTGGTAGTTTTAGTATTAACGATTCCTTTTTTGAGTGGATTAAGGCTTTTGATGTAGATAAAAAAGTAGTCATTTACGAAGATGATTTTTATGTTCCCGAGTTGACTACAATGGAATGTGAAATCAGAGAAAGAAAAATGCTTGCTGAGAAAATGGGAATCGGAAATTGGATTGTTCAGGTTGATTGTGATGAATATTTTGTTGATTTTAAAAAATTTGTTTCTGACCTTAGAAAATACGACTCTTATTTAATTAATCCAGAAAAAAATCCAATCCAAATTTGTGCTTATTGGGTTATGCTTTACAAGTATACCACTAATGGTATTTTGTATGTTGATAAACCTTTAAAAGCAATTTTTGCGACCAATTTTCCTAATTATAAAACTGGACGAAGAATTAAAGAGCGTCAGATATATACTAACAATATTGTTTTGCATGAGTCGCTGTCAAGAACAGAGGATGAGCTACGCTTTAAACTAGAAAATTGGGGGCATAATATAGATTTAGACAAAGGATTTCTAGATAAATGGATAGTAGTTAATGAAAATAATTATAAAGAATATAAGGATTTTTACTATTTGCAACCTAAAAGATGGAAGAGCTTAGGTTATTTTTCAACAAAAAGTATTCCTCAAATCAAAGAGATTATTGAAAATGAAAAAAGATTAAGTGTTTCAAAATGGTATATTTTTACTAAGAACTTTGGACAATGGCTAAAATACTTGGTAAAGAATAAGAAAAGGTAAGGTGTGATTGGTTATTACTAAATTATAAAGTTATTTTTGCTTCTTTCAATTTGCTGAAGTCATCAAATGTAAAAGAAACTATTTTTGGCTATTAGCATTTAATAAATTTAGGATTGCTTACCTTGAAGGGATGTCAAATTAATTATTAGCAAAGAAATTCTACTCAATGATATCAAAATTTAAATTTTCAAAAGCAGTAAAAAAATCCCGAGATATTCTATCTCTTATCAATAATTTCAACACTTCAGGGCAGTTGTTTGGTAATGGTCAGCGAAACGTTATTAAAATATTTGATGTAGAGGGAGTAGCAATCAATATTAAATCATTCAAGATTCCAAATATTATTAATAAAGTTGCCTATCGTTACTTTAGAAAGTCAAAAGCACGACGTTCTTATGAATATGCTACGATCTTACTAGAAAAAGGCATTGGAACCCCACAACCTATGGCCTTTTTAGAGAATTTTAATGTTTTTGGATTACGAGATAGTTATTATGTTAGCGAACATTTAGATGCGGATTTAACGTACAGGGAATTAGTAGAAGTTCCAGATTATCCCGATCACGATAAAATATTGAGACAATTTACTCGATTTAGCTATGAGCTTCATCAAAAAGGAATCGAGTTTCTGGACCATTCACCGGGAAATACATTGATTAAAAAAAGCGACAATGGAAATTATGAATTCTTTTTGGTTGATTTAAACCGAATGGAATTTCATGACTCCATGTCATTTGAAATGCGAATGAAAAACCTATGTCGTTTGACTCCCGTAAAAGAAATGGTGGCAGTGATGAGCAACGAATATTCAAAATTGTATTCAGAATCTGAAGAAAAAATTTTTGAGACATTATGGAAATACACTACTGATTTTCAAGAAAAATTTTACAGAAAAAAACGTCTAAAAAAGAAACTCAAATTCTGGAAAAAGTAATTCGATGTATTTCTTTGTATCGAATGAAAACGCTGTAAGCATTAAGATAGCATATTGTAATCCCTTTTAGGCCATCTAAAAAGCCCAGTCTAATTAAAAATTGGTATAAAAAAGTATATGCAGGATGAAAGACCATTTTTAGGTATGATGGTTTTTGTCCTTTTTTTATTTTTTCTTGAGCTTTTAAAACACCATAATTATACATTTTCAACTTATAATCCTTATAGGAAGTATATGAAAAATGGATGATTTTATGTTTTAAAGTACCAATTTCTCCATTCACAATTAGTTTCTCATGCACAATTCTATCCTCGTTGTATCTACAGTCTGATTTTTTAAAGAGTCTGAAAATTTTATCAGTTTGCCATCCACTGAAATGTAATTTCTTATTTTTGAACATAAAAGTTCTGTGAATCAAATACGCATTTGCGGAGTTATTATCCTCTATGGTTTTGAGTATTTCAGATTTTAAATTGGGGGTTAATTTTTCATCAGCATCAATAAATAATATCCAATCGTTTTTTGCTTGATCTAATGCAAAATTTCTTTGAGAAGTATAATTGATAAATTGGTTTTGAATTAGCTTGACGTTGGTGAATGTGTTAATGATTTCAACCGTTTTATCTTTGCTGAATGAATCGATTACAATTATTTCATCTGCAAAGTCAATATTTTCTAGCAATGATTTAATATGGCGTTCTTCATTTAGTGTAATAATTAGAACTGATAAATTGGGCTTTTTACTAGCACTCATCTGTACTATTTTTTCAATTTTTATATTCCTTAAAATAAGTTGCTAATTTTTCTAGCATAAGATCTAAAGGATATTCAGCATAATATTCAAAAGTACGATCTTTGATTTGTTGCTCTGTAAACTGTTGGTATATTTCTGGTTTGAGGTCTTTTAGGTGAATAGAAGTATTTTTGGCTTCATTTTCAAATAGTTGCCAAGTTTCTTTTCTGACAGAAGGGGTAAATATTGAAAAAGTAGGGACATCAAGTGCTTTTGCCATATTTACTGCGCCACCTTCGTTCCCAATTAACATTTCGCATTGAGAGAGAAGCGCTAAAAACTCACGTAATTCCGTAGAGTATAAATCCAATATAATGTGTTTTTTTGTTTCTTCGTTGCAATAATTATAGACTTCTAATGCTAAATCTTTTTGAAACGGAACGTAATTAAAAATGATTGTGCCTTTGGTTTTGGCAACGGTAAAATCTATAATTTTTGCCATTCCCTCCAAAGGATACGTTTTATACGTTTCACTACCTAAAATTCCAAACATAATTAATGGTTTTTCACTATCAACTTGATGGCTTTTTAGAAGGTTTTTAGCGTTATTGATTTCGGAGTCTTTCAGGAAGATTTTCGGCTTTACATTTGTAATCTTTTCTGAAATAAGAGGTTTTAAAAGCATTAGACGATTTTCAATAGCTAATCCATGTTCAGATTCTACGGCATCTAGACGCTCGTAAGTGTAGTTGTAGAATGCCTTTGTATACCATTTTCGATAAGAAACTTTATATTTAGCACCTGAAAATAAGGTGATTAAATTAGTTTCCAACTTAGAGTAAACATCTATAACTACATCATATTTATTACTTCGGATTTTAAAAATAAATTTAAAAAGAGAAGGAGTTGATTTTCTAACTTTATTTGATAGTGGTATAATATTGTCAATGCTCGGATTTTCTTTTAATACATCAACAGAATTTGGGTAGCACATATAATCGATTACAGCATCTGGAAATTTAGCTTTTAAATTGTTACAGATTATTGTACTAGTTAAGACGTCTCCAATTCTTTTTTGCTGTATGACTAATATTTTCATTTGATTAATGTTCTTTTTATGGGCTAAATTACAAACTATTTTATAAAGTCAGCAACAGTATAATATGATTCAAGGAAAACTAAAGTAAAAATGTTTTATTTTTGTGATTTGATAAATTAAATTTTGTGATGGAAATTAGTGGTCTGGTTATTACTTTTAATGAAGAAAAAAACATTGGAAAATGTATTGATGCTTTATTAAAAGTTTGTGATGAAGTAATTGTTGTAGACTCTTTTAGTAAAGATCGTACAGTAGAAATTGCTAAAGAAAAAGGGGCAATTGTTATTCAACAAAGCTTTTTAGGAGATGGTCCTCAACGCACTCACGGTCTTCCATATTGCAAAAACGATTGGATTTTAAATTTAGATGCAGATGAGTTTCTTGATAGAGACGCAGAAGGATTTATATTGAATAAAAAATATCTGGAAGGGAATTACGATGCTTTTAGTTTTAGGGTAAAAAACTTTCTTGCAGATAAGTTAATTGACTTTTCAGGATGGTATCCAGATCACAAGGTTCGTTTCTTTAATAAAAAAACAGCTCATCCATCAGATTCTAAAGTGCATCAAAAAATTGTTGCTATAAATGAGAAAAAAGTAGCAGTACATATTTTGCATTACGGATGGGATTCTTTAGACCAGATTATAGCTAAAAAAAATCAATATTCTGGTTGGCATGCACAACAATTGTTCGATCAGGGAAAAAGAATAAATGCTTTTAAACCAGTTTTAAATGGACTGGTTGCCTTTATTCGTTGTTATTTTTTTAAGAGAGGTTTTTTAAATGGAGTAGACGGATTATCGATCGCAATGATTCAAAGTTTTTTCTCTTATATGAAATATGCCAAGCTTTTAAAACTGCAAAAAAAATATAAATAAAAATTCCAAATTCCTCTTGAAGTCAATTGGAATTTGGAATTTCAGTATTGTTTTCTGAGATTATACCGCTACATCATACTCGCGAAGGGCATTGTTTAATGAGGTTTTTAAGTCTGTTGAAGGTTTACGAGTTCCAATAATCAAAGCGCAAGGAACTTGGAATTCACCAGCAGCGAATTTTTTAGTATAACTTCCAGGAATCACCACTGAACGTGCAGGAACAAAGCCTTTCATTTCAACAGGTTCATCACCAGTAACGTCTATAATCTTTGTAGAGGCAGTCAAGCAAACGTTAGCTCCAAGTACTGCTTCTTTTCCTACGTGAACACCTTCTACTACAATACAGCGTGAACCAATAAATGCACCGTCTTCAATAATTACAGGAGCAGCTTGTAAAGGTTCTAAAACACCACCAATTCCAACACCACCACTTAAGTGTACGTTTTTACCAATTTGTGCACAACTTCCAACAGTAGCCCAAGTATCTACCATAGTTCCTTCGTCTACATAAGCTCCAATGTTAACATAACTAGGCATTAAAATCACACCACTTGAGATATAGGCTCCGTAACGTGCTACGGCATTAGGAACCACACGAATTCCTTTTTCAGCATAGCCTCTCTTTAATAACATTTTGTCATGATACTCAAAAATTCCAGATTCCCAAGTTTCCATTTTTTGAATAGGGAAGTACATTACCACTGCTTTCTTTACCCATTCGTTTACTTGCCATCCGTCGCCAATAGGCTCTGCAACACGAAGTTTACCAGCATCAAGTAATTCGATTACTTCTCTAATCGCATCTGTTGTAGTGGTTTCTTGTAATAAAGCTCTGTTTTCCCAAGCTTGTTCTATAATAGTTTGTAATTCGTTCATGTTAAAAATATTTTTTGCAAAGATAATTCGATTTTTTGTAAATCTAACTTTGTTCATTTAATACTAACATTTTTAATCTTTTTGTGAAAAAATAATAAGTAAAACTGGATTATTAGTCTATAAATAAAGCGAAATCTAGTGTCGATATCGATATCGAAAAGGCAAATGATAAAAATCATGTTTTAAAAAATGTGATATACATAATTTTGTTTCATGCATTGTAGTCCGATAACAGTGCTCTCAAAAAGAAACCAACTAATATTTATTAAAAATGGAAGCCAACGAATTATTTAAACAACCAGTAGTTATTGACAAAGAGGTAGTATGGGACAAGTCTAGAATTATTATGAGCAAAACCGATCATCGTGGCATCATCGAGTATGCAAATGAGGTTTTTGTTGATGTTTGCGGATACGAAGATTATGAACTTATGGGGCAACCTCATAGTATTATTAGACATCCAGACATGCCAAAAGTACTTTTTAAAGTATTGTGGGAAAATTTAAAACAAGGGGCTAATTTTCACGCGGTGGTTAAAAATCTAGCAAAATCAGGTAGGTACTATTGGGTAGTTACCGATTTTGAATCAACTAAAAATGAAAATGGTGAAATCACCAATTATTTTGGGAGAAGAAGAGCCGTTCCTCAAGAAATTATCTCTAATCATATTGAGCCATTATACAAAAAGTTGCTACAAATTGAAAAAGCAAGCGGAGTAGAATATAGTGAAAAGTATTTGATTGGTTTTTTAGAAGAAAAAAACCGTTCATACGTTGAATATATTAATGATTTGTTTACTGAATATGAACGTTCACAAAAACCTGATTCTCCAATTGCGGTAGAAGAGGAAAGAGGTTTCTTTAAACGTTTTTTTGGTATTCTTTAGTTTTTGAAATTGCAATACACACAAACTGCTTCAATACATTGGAGCGGTTTGTGTTTTGAATTTAAAAGATTTCTTTGTGTATATTTGCTCCTTAAATAGTCACAAATGCCAAGAATTCTCGCCATAGATTACGGACAAAAACGCACTGGAATAGCAGTTACCGATGAACTACAAATCATAGCTTCGGGTTTAACCACTATACCTTCTGCTACTGCAATTGATTTCTTGAAAGATTATTTTGCTAAAGAAAAAGTCGAAGCAGTATTGATTGGGGAACCCAAACAAATGAACGGAGAGCCTTCACAAAGTGCTTCTATTATTAAAGGTTTTGTAACACATTTTACCAATCATTTTCCAGAAATGAAAGTGATTAGAGTTGACGAACGATTTACTTCTAAATTGGCTTTTCAATCCATGATTGATGGTGGATTAAGTAAAAAACAGCGCCAAAATAAAGCGCTTATCGATGAAATTTCGGCTACAATAATGCTACAAGATTACTTGAGTCACAGGTAATTGTTTACTAGAGTTGTAACTGTAACATACTTGTCGCTAAATGTTTCTTTTGTAATGAATCTCTCTACAATTTTGTTTTTTTTATTGTGTTTTTATGAACTATTTTTGCACCTTTAAAAAACACAATGAACCATGTCAGATACAACCATAAGAACCAATAGTGATGTAGTGTTAATTGGTGCTGGAATTATGAGCGCCACTTTAGGGTTATTGCTTAAAGAATTACAGCCAGATCTTAAGATTGAAATTTACGAACGTTTAGATGCTGCCGCATTAGAAAGCTCAGATGCTTGGAATAATGCAGGAACAGGGCACTCTGCTTTTTGTGAATTAAACTATACTCCCGAGAGTCCAGATGGCACTATTAATCCTGCTAAAGCCATTAGCATAGCAGAACAGTTTGAGGTTTCAAGACAATTTTGGTCCTACCTTGTAAGCGAAGGTAAATTGGCCTCAGCAAAAGAATTCATTAAAAGCATACCGCATATTAGTTTTGTTTGGGGAGAAGAAAATGTTGCCTTCTTGACAAATAGATTCAATGTTTTGCAAGCCAATCCTCTTTTTGCGGATATGGAATTTAGTACCGATGCTTCAGAATTAAAGCAATGGATGCCTTTGGTTATGAATGGCAGAAAAGAAGGAGAGAAAGTCGCTGCGACTTCTATGAAAATAGGAACTGATGTTAACTTCGGGACTTTGACAAGAATGATGTTGGCGCACTTAACTTCTTTAGATGGAGTAACGATTCATTTTGGTCATGAAGTAAAGAAATTGAAACAATGTGAGGATAAAAGATGGCGCATAAAAATCACTGATCTGGAATCGGATCAAAAAATAAAAGCGTATACAAAGTTTGTCTTTATAGGAGCTGGAGGTGGTTCACTTCCTTTATTAGAAAAAGCAGATGTTCCTGAAGGTAAAGGATATGGTGGTTTTCCCGTGAGTGGGCAGTGGTTAAAGTGTACCAATCCAGAAGTAATTGCACAGCATCAAGCCAAGGTATATGGGAAAGCAAGTGTGGGAGCACCACCAATGTCGGTGCCTCATGTAGATTCTCGTATGATTGATGGAGAAAAGGCATTGCTTTTTGGACCTTTTGCAGGCTTTTCGACTCGATTCTTAAAAAATGGCTCTTATTCTGATTTGCCATTGTCTATAAAACCAGACAATGTTATACCTATGTTGGTGGCTGGATATAAAAACATTCCACTCACAAAGTATTTAATTGAACAAGTTCGTCAATCTCCAAAAGATCGAATGAACGCTTTGAGAGAATATGTGCCAAATGCTAAAACCAAAGATTGGAAGCTAGAACGCGCAGGCCAACGTGTTCAAGTTATAAAAAGAGACGAAGAATTGATTGGTAAATTAGAATTTGGAACGGAGATGATTACTACTGCCGATGGTAGTTTGGCCGTTCTTTTAGGTGCTTCTCCAGGTGCTTCTACAGCAGTTTCGATTATGGTAGATTTGGTTGGAAAATGCTTTGAAAAAGAGATGCAATCTTCTGAATGGAAAGAAAAAGTCAAAAAAATGATACCTTCTTACGGACAAGCTTTGAATGAAAATCCAGCGTTATTAGCAGAGGTGAGAGCAAATACCGCTGAAGTTTTAAATTTGTAAAGGATTAATTTTGTTCATTTAGCCCCATATTTCATTTAGAAATTTGGGGTTTTTTTTTATTCTTTTTCTATTAATAATTTGGTGTTTTTTAAGATATTTTCAGAGAGATTAATCAACCAAATTAACTGCTCGATTATGAGTTGTGCTTCTTGCATTTGTACTTTGTTGGTTGTAGTGTCCAAAGTACTTTTTTCTGTTAATTCCTTCATACGGATTGCCATAAGTTCAGTAAAACCTTTTGCTTTTTCAGAAGTTGAAATTGGAGCGGTTTTAGAGGAATAAGAAGGATTTAAAACAAGTAATGCATCGTCTAAGTTTTGTAAGGCAGTTGCCATCACACGATTGAAGGCGTCAGAAGCGGCCGTTGTTTTGTGTGATTGAATGTACGTTCCCATAGATGCAATTGAAGAAAGTAACGTATGATTCAAAACAGTCAATTTGTATACTTGAGCAATTTTTTTTTGTTGTGATTTGGGTTCTTGGCTCATACGTTGAAACGATGCCATAAGGTTTCCAATCTCAATAAAGGCATTTTTTCTAGCGACTTTATAAACCGTTGTAACATTTCCTTTTTTGTTATAGAAAAGAGCAATTTCATTCAGGTATTTTCTATTGGCAAGAATTACTTTTTCTATATGGTTGGGTGTATTTATGAATTCCCAAGAAGGCCAAACAAAATGATTGAAAGTATAAGCCAAAACTGCTCCAACTATGGTGTCAATAATTCTAAATTCAATCACATTAGCAATGTTTGGGGTAAGTATACTGTACAAGAAAACCACATACATCGTAACAAAAGTTGCGCTAGTTTTATAACTAATATTGGTAAAAGACATACCTAAAAGAACGCATAAAATAGCCATCAAGCTCAATACAACATTGTTGTCAATGAAATAAATACAACCAAAAGCAATGAAGCCTCCAAGGAAAGTTCCAAAGGTTCGCTGAAACGAACGTTCTTTGGTCAATCCGTATCCAGGACGCATGATTACAATGATGGTGAGTAAAATCCAAAATACATTTTGAAAAGGCAAAAAAGTGCCAATTAAAAAGCCAAACAGTAGTGTAATTGATAGGCGCAGGGAATGTCTAAAAAGGGTAGAGGAAAAGCTTAAGTTATTAATAAATGTTGACAAGGGATAGTACTGAGGTGTTAGGAATTTTTCTAACTCTTTTCGATGTACCTTTACATCTTCCTCTTTTATTTTTAAATTAAAAGCACGTTCAATGATCTTTATTTTTTCGACCTGACTTTCGGCATAATGCAACATGGTAGTCAACATTATCACGCCTTCTTTTGCTAGGTCTTCTCCTAGATTTTTTTCATATTCTAAAATAGTAGCTTCAAATTTTTTTAAATCATCTATTAACGAATGTTTGGAACGGTATTGTGATCTATTTTCGATGTTTTTACTTAATTGCTTCAAAGTCTTTTTCAAATTCGTAGCAATTGTAGAGTAACTTTTGATGATTTGTGGATGCGCATCAAATTTTTCGTGTAGTGTTTTATGATCAAAAGCGGTGGCCAAGGCCAACTCTAATATTTCGACTAGATTAACAAATACAATCAAAAGTTTTCGATTTTGAGCTGAATCCGCAGAAAGTGATTGATTTCCTATCAATACTTTTCGAATGTTTTCGTGATTAGTATTGATTTCAACTTGTAAGGCCAGTTGTTTTTCTGTTATCGTTTTTTTATCGGCATCAATTTTCCATAAATCGGCTCTTAGTTTTAAATACTTGGCTGTTAAATCAATGCATGAAGCCAATTGCAATTCAACAAAACGATAAGGACTTATATAATAAAAAAGCAACGAAATCAAGAGATAAAATAATCCTCCAGCAAACATTAATCCACAATATTGCAGCATTTCCCATCCTGAATGCAAATGAGCAAAAGCTAAACAAATAGACAATAAGCACGAAAAAGAAACTGCTGTAGCTCTTTGTCCATACACCGAAATCATGGAGAATAGAAAGATGAGTAGGCCAAAAAGCGGGTAAAAGATAATGCCATAAGGATAGGCTAGATTGACTAATAAATTGGCAAAAGCCACCAAGATTGCAGTTACAATAAGACCATTTATTTTGTGTTTTAAACTGCTAGGAATGTCGCTGGGGTAGGTAAAAAAAGCGCCAAGTGCAATTGTAAACCCCACTTCAAAATGTCCTAAGTAAACAAAAAACAACACAGGAGTTACTGTAGCTATGGTCACTTTCAAAGCATTGGTGAAATGCGTACTATCTGCAAATTTTCTTATTTCTTCGATCATGGTGGTAATTTCATTTCAAAGGTAAGAATTGTGCGCTTCTTAAGGTATAAAATTGTACTTCGAATTTGGTTAATTCAGGAAAAACGAAACTTATTCTCCATTAGGAATTCGGCATTGTTGAAATTTTACTATTTTTGCCAACCAATAAAAAAGGAAAGACCCCTTTTGTGGCATAAACTTAATTACGATAACAATGATTTTACCAATTATAGGGTATGGCGATCCAGTTTTACGAAAAGTTGGAGAAGAAGTAACTCCTGATTATCCTAACTTAAAAGAAGTAATTGAAAACATGTATGAAACCATGTACAATGCTTTTGGAGTTGGTTTGGCTGCTGAGCAAGTAGGTTTACCTTTACGTTTGTTTGTAGTTGATACAACACCGTTCAGTGATGATGACGATTTAGAAACTGCGGCTCAAAAACAGTTAAAAGGATTCAAAAAAACATTTATTAATGCCAAAATCATCAAAGAAGAAGGTGAAGAATGGGCTTTTAACGAAGGTTGTTTAAGTATTCCAGATGTTCGCGAGGATGTTTACAGAAAACCTATAGTAACAATAGAATACTGCGAAGAGGATTTTGTGATGAAGACCGAAGTTTTTGACGGCTTGATTGCTAGAGTCATTCAACACGAATACGATCATATTGAAGGGATTTTGTTCACGGATAAAATATCATCTTTGAAAAAAAGATTGATTCAAAAGAAGTTGAAAAATATCATGGAGGGAAAAACTTTTCAGGAATACCGAATGAAATTTTTTGCAAAAAAAGGAAGATAAATTAGGGTGTAGTTTTGCTGCTTATTTTCAAAATAATGCAAGCCAAACTATTAACAACCAACAATAAAAATAGATACAATGAATTTAGAAAAAATTTTAGCGATTTCAGGTAAACCAGGTTTATTTGCATTGAAAGTTCAAACTAGAACAGGTTTTGTTGCCGAATCTTTATTAGATGGAAAAAAAGTAACGGTAAGTTTAAAAAGCAACGTGAGTTTGTTGACTGAAATTTCTGTTTATACTTATGATGCTGAGAAGCCATTGGCAGAAGTAATGTCGAATATTGCTAAAAAAGAGAACAACGGAAAGGCTATTTCTCATAAAGAAGATAACGCTACTTTGAATGCTTATTTTAGAGAAGTTCTTCCTGAATATGATGAAGAAAGAGTATATGCATCAGATATCAAAAAAATCTTGAATTGGTACAATATGTTACAAGAAAGAGGTTTAGTTACTGATGATGCGCCTCCAGCGGTTGGGAAAGAAGAATCAGTTACTGAGGAAGTAGCTGCTGAAGCAAAACCAAAAAAAGCGAAAGCTAAAAAAGAGTAGTAGTACTTATACCAATATAAAATCCTGTTGAGTCGTTTTCTTGACAGGATTTTTTTATTTTTACCAAAAACCATTGCTATGAATTCTAGAGCCGACCAGTTAGTAGCCTTTGATCGATTATTGACCATAATGGACGAATTGCGAGAAAAATGCCCTTGGGACAAAAAACAAACCTTGCAATCTTTACGTCACTTGACCATAGAAGAAACCTATGAATTAGGCGATGCTATTTTGGATAATGATTTGACTGAAGTCAAAAAAGAGCTTGGCGATTTGCTGTTGCATTTGGTTTTTTATGCCAAAATCGGAAGCGAAACACAAGATTTTGATATTGCCGATGTATGTAATGAAATTTGCGAAAAACTCATTCACCGTCATCCTCATATTTATGGAGATACTGTTGTGGAAAATGAGGAAGAGGTAAAGCAAAACTGGGAAAAACTCAAATTGAAAGAAGGAAAAAAATCTGTTTTAGAAGGTGTTCCGAGAAGTCTACCAGCTTTGGTTAAAGCTAGCCGAATTCAAGATAAAGTAAAAGGAGTAGGATTTGATTGGGAGGAACCCCATCAAGTTTGGGACAAAGTGCAAGAGGAATTGCAAGAACTTCAAGAGGAAGTAGCGTCAGGAAATCAAGACAAAATGGAATCCGAGTTTGGAGATGTTTTATTTTCAATGATTAATTATGCCCGTTTTTTAAACATCAATCCAGAAGACGCTTTGGAACGAACCAATAAAAAGTTTATCAAGCGATTTCAATACCTAGAAAGCAAAGCAGAAGAACTAGGGAAACCACTTATGGATATGACTTTGGCTGAAATGGATGTTTTTTGGAATGAAGCCAAGAAGCTTTAAAGAAAAAAAACCATTCATTTTATAAAATTCTACTTTACATGTCAGAAAACAAAACCGAATTAAAACGATCATTAGGCTTACTCGATGCAACAAGTTTAGTAGCTGGTTCTATGATTGGTTCAGGGATATTTATTGTAACATCAGCGATGGCCAGAGATGTTGGTTCTGCCGCTTGGTTGTTAATGATTTGGGTGGTTACGGGTTTGATTACCGTTGCTGCAGCTTTGAGTTACGGAGAGTTGGCAGGAATGATGCCCAATGCAGGCGGACAGTTTGTTTATATTCAAAGAGCTTATGGTCGCTTGGTTTCTTTTCTCTATGGCTGGACGGTTTTTTCGGTAATACAAACAGGCGTTATTGCTGCTATTGCTGTTACATTTGCGAATTACAGTGCTGTATTTTTTCCTGTTTTGGATACCGTTTTATTCCAATCTGGGAGTTTTGTTTTTTCTAATAAACAGGTACTTGCAGTTTTTAGTATTTTTATTTTGACCTATATAAATACCAAAGGAATCGAGAACGGAAAATGGATTCAATTGATATTAACGGCAACTAAATTATTGGCACTTTTTGCGCTCATAATTTTAGGAATCTATGTTGGGTTACAAAAAGATATTTTGTCGGCTAATTTTAGTAATATGTGGGAAGCTAGCAAGACAGTTGTACATCCTGATGGTTCTGTGACAGTGACAAAATTAGTTGGTACAGCAATTTTAGGAGCTGCCACTGCAACGATGATTAATTCTTTATTTTCTAGTGATGCATGGAATAACGTCACGTTTATTGCAGGTGAAATAAAAGACCCCAAGAAAAATATCCCCAGAAGTTTGTTTTTGGGAACTTTGATTGTTACTGTGATTTATGTTTTGGCCAATTTAGCTTATTTATCCTTATTGCCATTGCACGGAACTCCTAATAGTAATGAAGTAGTTGCAAATGGAATTATGTTCGCATCCAATGATAGAGTAGGCGCAGCAGCTGCTAGCATGATTATGGGAAATACGGGCGTTTTTGTGATGACCGCATTAATAATGATTTCGACCTTTGGTTGTAATAGTGGATTAATTTTATCGGGAGGACGGTTGTTTTACGCGATGGCTAATCAAGGATTGTTTTTTAGAAAAGCTACAGAACTCAATCAACATCAAGTACCAGTCAAGGCGCTTTGGGTACAATGTATTTGGGCATCGGTACTTTGTGTTTCCGGAAAGTTTGGGGATTTATTGACGTATGCCACTTTTGCTTCCCTATTGTTTTATATCTTAACGATATTGGGTGTCTTCATTTTAAGAAAAAAAGAACCCAATGCGTTGCGACCATACAAAGCATTGGGCTATCCTATTGTTCCTGCACTTTACATTCTAGTTGCTACAGGAATATGTTTGACACTTTTAGTTTATGAAACAGTGAATACAGGAATTGGACTAGCAATTGTTGCTTTGGGAATTCCTATTTACTATGTTGTTTTTAAGAAAGAGTAACTAGCTTATTCTGCTACTTTTTTTAGTTTGTTTAAGTCTTTAATGGCGATTTTTTTGCCCACTAATTCGATTAAACCACTTTTGTTGAATTCAGATAAAATACGAATGCAGCTTTCGGTTGCCGTACCGATCATACCCGCTAATTCTTCTCTAGAAAGTTGTATTCTCAAGGTATTGTCAGCATTTTTTCCAAAACTCTCTTGTAAATAAATTAAGGTTTCTGCTAATCTGTTTTTTACTGTTTTTTGAGCCATTGAAACGACATGTAAATCAGATTCTTTCAAGTCTCCACAAATACTTTTCATCATTCCTAATGAGAATTGATTGTTTTTATTGAAGAAATTTAAGATTTCAGATTTTGGAATAAAACATACTTCCATGTCCTCAAGTGCTATAGCTGAGAGATTTGCGGGTTCGTCACTAACCATAGAACGTTGTCCTAATAGTTCTCCTGCTTTTACGAGTTTTACAATTTGATCTTTTCCGTTGGTACTGAGTTTAGATAGTTTGCAAAAACCATCTTTAACACAATACACACCGTTAATCACTTCGCCTTCTTCAAAGAGAGGCTCACCTTTTTTAATGGTGTAAGAAGTTTTACAACTAGCAACTTTTAAGAGTTCTTCTTTGTTTAGTGCTTTTAAAGAACTAAATTCACGTACAATACATTGCTCACATTTGCTCATTTGCGGTTGGAATAATTTTCGGCAAAAATAAGCAAATTTATGACAAAAATCATATTTTTAAGCGAATCAATTGGCAACCTTTGCGGCACTTTAACAGGAACAATAAAATATGAAAAAAGAGAATTGTTTTCACTGCGGCTTAGACATTGAGAAGGCTGAAGAAATCCATTTTGATACTAAATTTTTTTGTTGCAACGGTTGTAAAACGGTTTATGAAATATTTAGTACGAATGACCTCTCTTGCTATTATGATTTTGAACAATCACCTGGAGCCACGCCTCTTGATATTGCAGGAAAATACGATTTTTTAGACAATCCAACTATTGTAGCTAAACTTCTTGATTTTCAAGAAGAAAATACAGAAATCATTACTTTAAATATTCCACATATTCATTGCAGTTCTTGTATTTGGATTTTAGAAAACTTACAGCGATTGCAATCAGGCATCAATATTTCACAGGTCAATTTTCCAGAGAAAAAAGTTAGAATCAATTACAATCCAACTTTAGTAACCGTAAAAGATATCGTTTATCTTTTGAGTTCTATAGGGTATGAACCCTACATAAGTCTTGAAAATTATGAGACTGGAAAAGAAAAGATAGATAGAAGTTTGACTTACAAATTAGGGATGGCTTTCTTTTGTTTTGGAAATATTATGTTGCTCTCTTTTCCTGAATATTTTGAAGTAGAAGAATATTGGTTGAATCAATATCGTGGTTTTTTTCGTTGGTTGATTTTTGCTCTTTCTTTACCTAGTTTTTTCTATTCGGCAAGTGGTTATTATGTATCGGCTTATAAAAGTATTCGTTCCAAAATGCTTAACATTGATATTCCAATCGCGCTTGGGATAGTTGTCATGTTTGTCAGAAGCACCTTTGATATTATCATGGATTACGGTTCTGGATTTTTTGATAGTTTATGTGGGCTGATTTTTTTCATGCTTTTGGGAAAAATGTTTCAGATAAAAACCTATAGTTTTTTAAGTTTTGAAAGAGACTTTAAATCCTATTTTCCTATCGCTATTACTAGAATTAATCCTGATGCTTCCGAAGAAAGTATTCCTGTTTTTGATATTCAAAAAGGAGATCGATTATTGATTCGAAATCAAGAACTTATTCCTGTTGATGGTATTTTAATTAGCGAAAAATCAGAGATTGATTATAGTTTTGTTACTGGCGAAGCGATTCCGATTGTAAAAAATTCAGGCGATAAAATCTTTGCGGGAGGAAAACAAATTGGGAAAGTTATCGAAATGGAAGTATTGCATTCTGTTTCTCAAAGTTATTTGACACAGTTGTGGAGTAACGACATTTTTCAGAAGAAAGTCGAGCAAAAACACAAAACCATTACCGATACGATTTCGCGTTATTTCACTCCTATTTTATTATTGATTGCATTTGCAGGTTTTCTGTATTGGATATTTTTTGATGCCAATACTGCTTTCAATGTTTTCACCGCAGTTTTGATTGTAGCTTGTCCTTGTGCATTGGCTTTGACAGCGCCATTTACTATGGGGAATGTGTTACGGATTATGGGGAAACAAAAGTTCTATCTCAAAAATGCTTTGGTAATAGAGCAATTGGCCAAAGTCGATACTATAGTTTTTGATAAAACAGGTACTATAACTACCAATAAAAAATCGAATATTAGTTATCAAGGTGTCGAATTGAGCGTTGGAGAACAAGCTATGATAAAGAGTGTTTTGAGAGCTTCAAATCATCCTTTGAGTAGGATGCTCTATGGCTTTTTGCCTGAAACCAAAAGAGAAAAAGTCTTCCTTTTTGATGAAATTCCGGGAAAAGGAATCCAAGCTAAGGTGCTAGATAAACAAATTCAAATTGGTTCCGCTTCTTTTGTAGGTAAAGTACAAGATGAAGAGTTGGAGCAAACTGCGGTTCATATCAAAATTGATGAGGTATACTACGGTCATTATGTGTTTAATAATGAATATCGAACTGGTTTAGAAGAATTATTTCAAGTATTGAATAATAAGTATGAAATTAAGATATTATCTGGAGATAACGAAGGCGAAAGACCTACTTTAGAAAAAATACTTCCTGATGATGTGGAATTGGTTTTTAATCAAAAACCAGATGAAAAATTAGCTTTTATCAAACAATTGCAAGAGCAAGGCAAAAATGTGATGATGGTGGGTGATGGATTAAATGATGCAGGTGCCTTAGCACAAAGTAATGTTGGAATTTCGATTTCAGAGAATGTAAATGTGTTTTCACCAGCCTGTGATGCGATTCTCGATGCATCGGAATTTTTCCAGTTAAACTACTTTTTAAACTTGTCCAAAGACGCTATAAAAACTATAAAAATGAGCTTTGGATTATCCTTGTTGTATAATGTAGTTGGACTCTCCTTTGCGATTACTGGAAACCTCTTGCCATTGGTTGCAGCCATCATTATGCCGCTGAGTACCATTACTATAGTGAGTTTTGTAACTATCATGAGTAATTACTACTCGCGAAAGAAAACAAACAGATTATACCAGAAAGATTCTTTTTTTGCATAATTTTAACAAAACAAGATTAAATATGATAAAAGTCATATTTTGAAATTTTTCTTAAAAGTATTTTTGTCCATATAAAACTTATAGTATGAGTGTCATTTATCTTTTAATCTCGATCAGTATTTTTGTCGCTATAGGCTTTTTTGTTGCTTTTGTTATTGCAGTAAGAACCGGACAATACGATGACGATTACACCCCTTCTGTGCGAATGCTCTTTGATGATGAGTTAGCCAAAAAAAATCAAAAATCAACAATAACAAAAGAAAACTAATTTAATTATGGAAATGCAACAATTTTATTACGACAACAAAATTGTAAAGAAGTTCATTTACGCAACCATCGTTTTTGGTGTTGTGGGAATGCTTGTGGGCCTTATTTTGGCTTTTATGTTTCTGTTTCCAAACGTAACCGAGGGGATTTCTTGGTTGAGTTTTGGAAGATTGAGACCTTTACACACTAACGCTGTTATTTTTGCCTTTGTAGGAAACGCAATGTTTGCAGGGGTTTACTACTCTTTACAGCGATTGCTAAAAGCGAGAATGTTTAGCGATTTCTTGAGTAATCTTAATTTTTGGGGCTGGCAGTTAATCATTGTTGCCGCAGCAGTCTCATTACCGTTAGGATATACTTCATCTAAGGAGTATGCTGAGCTAGAATGGCCAATTGATATTGCTATTGCTTTGATTTGGGTTGTTTTTGGTATCAATATGATTGGAACAATGCTCAAAAGAAGAGAGCGTCACTTGTATGTAGCGATTTGGTTTTACATAGCTACTTTTATTACCGTAGCTGTTTTACATATCTTCAATAGTTTAGAATTGCCTATTTCGGCAATGAAAAGTTACTCAGTTTATGCTGGAGTTCAAGATGCTTTAGTACAATGGTGGTATGGTCACAATGCAGTAGCATTTTTCTTAACAACGCCGTTTTTAGGATTAATGTACTATTTTGTGCCTAAAGTAGCCAATCGTCCTGTTTATTCTTATCGTTTATCAATCATTCACTTTTGGTCTCTGATTTTCTTATACATTTGGGCTGGACCACACCACTTATTGTATTCTGCATTGCCTACTTGGGCACAAAACTTAGGAGTAGTTTTCTCAGTAATGTTGATTGCTCCATCTTGGGGAGGTATGATTAATGGATTGTTGACTTTGAGAGGAGTTTGGGACAAAGTTAGAGTTGAGCCTGTTTTGAAATTCTTCGTAGTGGCAATGACGGGTTATGGTATGGCAACTTTTGAAGGTCCAATGTTATCTTTGAAAAATGTTAACGCTATTGCACACTATACGGATTGGATTATTGCACACGTTCACGTAGGAGCATTAGCTTGGAACGGGTTTATGGCTTTTGGTATTATTTATTGGTTAATCCCAAGAATGTCAAAAGGAACTTTATACTCTACTAAATTGGCGAATTTCCACTTCTGGATTGGTACTTTAGGGATTATACTTTATGCTTTGCCAATGTATGTTGCTGGTTTCTTACAAGCATCCATGTGGAAACAGTTCAATCCTGATGGAACATTAACTTATGGAAACTTCTTAGAAACAGTAACTCAAATTATGCCAATGTATTGGATGAGAGCTGTTGGTGGTACTTTGTACTTAACCGGAATGTTGGTGTTAGTGTATAACATTGTACAAACCGTGCGCAACAGCGATGCTATTGAAGATGAATTGGCAGAAGCTCCTGCACTTCAAGATATCAGCTCAAAACGTTTTAGAGGTGAAAAATACCATACTTGGTTAGAAAGAAGACCAATACAAATGGCAATTTTAGCTACTGTAGCTATTTTAATTGGAGGAATTATTCAAATTGTTCCAACAATTATGGTCAAATCGAATATTCCAACTATTGCTAGTGTTAAACCTTATACTCCTCTAGAATTAGAAGGGCGTGATTTGTATATCCGTGAAGGTTGTGTTAGCTGTCACTCTCAATCCGTTCGACCATTCAGAAGTGAGGTAGAGCGTTACGGTCCTCAGGCTAAAGCAGGGGAGTTTGTATACGACCATCCATTCCTTTGGGGATCAAAACGTACAGGTCCAGATTTGCAACGTGTAGGTCAAAAATACAACGATAACTGGCACTTTAACCATTTCTGGAGCCCACAAAGTATTTCAGCAGGTTCTATTATGCCAAGTTATAAATGGCTGTTTGATAACAAGCCGATGGATGTTTCTATGACTGAAAAGAAAATGAAAGCAATGGTTACTCTTGGTGTTCCATATACAGAGGCACAAATTGCCAACGGACAAAAAGACCTGAGAGCGCAAGCTATCAAAATTGAAGAGAGCTTGAAAAATGATCCTGATTTCGTGAAAAGTTACGAAGAGAGTAAAAAGAAAGCTGAAGCAAGAGGAGAGAAATTTGTTCCGATGAACGAAAGAGAGATTGTAGCTTTGATTGCTTATATGCAACGTTTAGGTACTGATATCAAAGTAAAGGACAATAAATAAGAAAGAAGATGTTTGAACAAATTAAACACAATATGGAGACGATTGCAGGGATTGAAATCTATCCAGTGCTTTCATTATTGATTTTCTTTTTCTTCTTTGTAGGATTAGCTTTTTGGGTGTTTTCATATAAAAAAGAAACCATTCAAGAAATGAGCAATATTCCCCTTGAAGACAATCCTTCTGTATAATTTTAAAGCGTAAAAAAAATGAAAAAATTAATTCCAGTATACGTTAGGGTTCCCCTTATTTTCTTCGCCGTTTTTGGTGCGATGGAGTATTTTATCGACTCAGGGGATCGTCCTGCATTTATTAAATTTCCAATGGTTTCTGTATTCTTGTTTGTCTTTCTTTTCTTATTGATTGCCATCGAGATCACGGTTAGCGCTATTGATGCTATTACTTATAGCTTATTAACAGATGAACAAAAAGCTAAATTAGAAGAAGCTTCCTCAGTTAGTTTAGGACAAAGTGATTGGTATAAAAATCTAATGAAAAAATTAACCAAATCGGCTCCAATTGAAAAAGAAGGGGAGTTGCTATTGGATCACGATTATGATGGTATTCGTGAGTTAGATAATAGTCTCCCGCCTTGGTGGGTGTATTTATTCTATACTTGTATCGTTTTTGCCGCTGTATATTTAATTCGTTATGAAATATTAGGCGCTCCGGATCAAGAAACAGAATTGAAAAATGAAATAGCACAAGCCAAAATTGAAGTGGCTGAATATATGAAAACAGCTCCTGATTTGATGGATGAGAAAACAGTTACTTTGTTGACTGATCCAGCTGAATTAGCCATTGGAAAAGAAATATTCACAACCAATTGTGCTGCTTGTCACCGAGCAGATGGTGGTGGTCAAATTGGTCCAAACTTAACCGATGATCATTGGATTTTGGGTGGAGGTATCAAAAACGTTTTTCATACCATTATGAATGGTGGTCGTGACGGAAAAGGGATGATTTCTTGGAAAGGAACATTAAAACCAAAAGAAATGCAAAAAGTGGCAAGTTATGTATTATCTTTAAGAGGTAGTAATCCTAAAGATCCAAAAGCTCCAGATGGTGAAATTTGGGTTGATGATGCCGCTCCAAAAGCTGACGCTGCTGCTGCAGTTGCTGCAGCTAAAGATAGCACTCAAGTTAAATAATATAATTTTAATAGTTGTATAGTCTGTGTCAAAGTGTTTTGCTTTGACACAGTCGTTTTAAAAAGTCTTATAAAAACAAAAGCCATGGCAGTTTTACCTGATGAATCTTTTCGTGATAGTATTGCAACTATCGATGAAGAAGGCAATAGAAAGTACATTTTTCCCAAAAAACCTTCTGGGAAATTTTACGACTATCGCAAATGGTTAAGTTATTTTTTGTTGATCATTCTTGTTGCCAATCCATTTATTAAAATTAATGGCAATCAGTTCATGATGTTCAATGTTTTAGAACGTCGTTTTAATATTTTTAGCTTTCCATTTTGGCCACAAGATTTCTATCTCTTTGTATTGTTCATGATAGTGGGAGTAGTATTTGTGATACTATTTACTGTGATTTTTGGACGTATTTTTTGTGGATGGATTTGCCCTCAAACCATCTTCTTAGAAATGGTCTTTAGAAGAATTGAATATTGGATTGAAGGTGATCGCGGAGCTCAAATCCGATTGGATAAGCAAGAATGGAATGCCGATAAAATAAGAAAGAAAGTTGCAAAATGGTTTATCTTTCTTTTGATTTCTTTCTTTATTGCCAACGTATTTTTAGCCTATTTAATAGGTAGTGATGTGTTGCTTCACATGATTGAAGATGGGCCTAAAGGACATTTGAGCACATTAATTTCACTATTGATTTTTACGGGAGTATTTTATTTTGTATTCGCTTGGTTTAGAGAACAAGTTTGTATTATTGCTTGTCCGTATGGTCGTTTACAAGGTGTTTTATTAGATAATAAATCGATAAATGTTGCCTATGATTTTGTACGTGGAGAAAAAGAAAAAGGACGTGCAAAATTTAATAAACAAGAAGACAGAGCGACAACGGGAAAAGGTGATTGTATTGATTGTAAGCAATGTGTTCATGTGTGTCCAACCGGAATTGATATTAGAAATGGAACTCAATTAGAGTGTATTAATTGTACGGCTTGTATTGACGAGTGTGATACGATTATGGAAAGTGTTGGCTTACCAAAAGGATTAATTCGTTATGCTTCAGAAGATGAAATTGAGAAAAACGAAAAGTTCAAGTTCACAACTAGAATGAAAGGCTATAGTGCTGTGCTGTTTATTTTAATTGGAATTCTCTCTGGTTTATTGTTTTTACGCGCCGAAATTGAAACGTCTATTTTGCGCTTGCCTGGACAATTGTTTCAACACAAAGGGAATAACATAAGCAATGTGTACACCTTCAAGATTATCAATAAGTCCAACAATGAGATTAAAGACGTTCACTTTAAATTGAAAGACATTAAAGGAACATTGAATGTGGTAGGAAAACAAAATCTAGTGGTGCCAAGACAAGGTATGAGTAGTGGAACCCTTTTTATCGAAATCAATAAATACTTATTAGAGAGCGATAAAACCAAAGTTGAAATAGAAGTTTACGAAGGAAATGAATTAATACAAACTACTGTGACCAATTTTTTAGGACCTCGTAGTTTTGATTAATACTGTTTTTAATAATTAAATTATAAAAGATGAAATTAAAGTTAAATTGGGGAACATACATTGTAATAGCTTTTGCTTTGTTTATGACGTTTATTCTATACTTTGTTGTAAAAGTACAATCAGATTCTAAATACGATAATGACTTAGTGGTTGAGGAATATTATAAACACGATATTCATTATCAAGAAGAAATGCAAAGAGTTCAAAATGCGCAAGATTTGCCTAATAAGCCTCTAGTATCACAATTGGAAAATGAAGTTACGATTACTTTTCCAGAGAACTTTGATCCAAAAAAAATTACTGGTAATGTAGCTTTATACCGTCCGTCTAATAAGAAATTGGATTTTCAAGTAAAATTAGCTTTGACAGAACCTGTTTTGCACATTCCCAAAACAAATCTTGTTGGGGGAAGCTGGGACATCAATATGGAATGGCAGTATGAAGGCAAAGCGTATTTGACCAAAGAAACGATTTACATCAAGTAAGTAATAAGCATTTAAAGTTATCTCCAAATGTTATATACCGCTTTTTTATTCGGATTAATAAGTAGTTTTCACTGTGTTGGAATGTGTGGACCTATCGCAATGCTTTTGCCAGTAGATCGTTCGAATCAGGCTAAGAAGGTAACTCAAATTTTAACCTATCATTTTGGAAGACTCACAGCCTATGGAAGTATGGGATTGCTTTTTGGACTATTGGGTAAAGGCTTTTTTATGGCTGGAATTCAGCAAAAACTTTCTATTGTTATCGGTATTATAATGATTGTAGTAGTTTTAATTCCAGAAAACATTTTTGCAAAGTACAATTTTTCGAAACCCATTTATCGATTAATTTCTAGTTTGAAGCAAAAACTAGGAAGTCAATTCAAGAAAAAAACGTACAAATCATTATTTACAATTGGTTTGTTTAATGGATTTTTACCCTGCGGAATGGTGTATGTAGCTTTGTTTGGCGCTATTGCTATGCAAAGTCCTGAACTTGGGGTGCTTTATATGATTTTATTTGGATTGGGAACAATTCCTTTGATGAGCACAGTAGTATATATAAACTCTTTCTTGACGCTGGCTGTTCGAAATAAAATTCAAAAAATCATACCTTATGTTGCTGTTTTTATTGGGGTATTGTTTATTCTAAGAGGATTAGGTTTAGGTATTCCATATATTTCGCCCAATACAACAAGTTTATTTGTGCAACAAAATCCAAATTGCCATTAAAAAAGATTTAACTTTTATACAGTCATAGAAAAAAGCGCCGTTTCAGGTGCTTTTCTTTTTAGTAGTAAGTCGAAAGCCATACAAATATTACGAACAAAAGGTTTTCCTGCTTCTAGGACAGTGATTTTTTGATTCTTGATGGTGATTAGACCGTCTTTTTGCATTTCTTCTAATTGTGAAATTACCTCAGGAAGTTCTTCAAAATAAGTATCTTCGTTTTTCCAAGAAGTTTGAAATTGACACATTAAGTTGAGGATATGCTGTCTGATGATTAGATCTTCTGGAGTTAAAATATGGCCACGGTATACTGGTAATTCGCCTTTTTGTAACCATTCGTAGTATTCTTCGATGGTTTTTACATTTTGAGCAAAACTATACCAACTGTCACTTATTGAAGATACGCCCAAACCAATCATTAGTTGGGTTTTAGAGGAGCTGTAGCCCATAAAATTGCGATGTAGTTTTTTGTTTTTGAATGACTCAAAAAGACTGTCTTCTTCCAGGGCAAAATGATCCATTCCAATCTCGTGGTAGCCATTTTTACTCAATAATTTTTTCCCCATTTCATACAATTGACGTTTTTCTTCGTCCTTTGGAATGTCAGAATCTTTAAAACCTCTTTGTCCATTTCCTTTGATCCATGGGACATGCGCATAGCTATAAAATGCCAAACGATCAGGATGTAACGATTTTGTCTTCTCAATCGTATCAACAACATCTTCGAGTTGTTGAAAGGGTAGACCAAAAATAATGTCATGACCTATTGAGGTATACCCAATTTCTTTAGCCCAAAAAGTGACTTTGGCTACATTATGAAAAGGCTGTATTCTGTGTATGGCGTTTTGAACTGTTTCTGAATAATCTTGAACGCCAAAACTTACTCTTCGAAAACCTAAGTCATACAGCGATTGAAGTTGTGATTTAGTAGTATTGTTTGGGTGCCCTTCAAAACTAAATTCATAGTTAGGAGCTTTATGCGCTTTACTTAAAATTCCGTGGATTAATTTTTCTAAATGTTCCGAAGAAAAGAAAGTGGGAGTTCCTCCTCCCAAGTGAATTTCTTTGATGATTGGCTTTTTTTCTAGTAGATTACAATACAAGTTCCATTCCGTCAACAAAGCTTCGATGTAAGGATGCTCAACATTGTGATTTTTTGTAATTCTTTTGTTGCATCCGCAAAAGGTGCAAAGACTTTCGCAAAAAGGCAAATGAATGTATAAACTAATACCCTCGGTTGAATTACTTTCTTTGAATGAGCGCTTTAGTGTTTCTACCCATAAGTCTTTAGAAAAAAGCAACTCATTCCAATACGGTACCGTTGGGTAACTAGTATATCTAGGTCCTGGCACGTTGTATTTTTGAATTAGATTTTTTTTCATAATTAACTTAAATTTAGACTACAAAAATATCTGTTATTGCTCCCTAAGGAAATGATATTTATCATAAACACTAAAAAACTGAGAAAAGAATAAAAAAAATCTTTCCTCAGTTGTTAATTATGTATGCATTATGTTGTTTAAACCAACAAAGAATTAATCTTTTGTCTCCAGTTTTTGGCTAGTTTTTCATCCTCAAAAAGGCAGACTTGATTCATAGGGTCGAATTTTGCATCATAAACGGTAAAAACTTCTTTGTGATTGATGTGTTTATGCAGTAACTCAAATTCAATTTTCACGGTTTTATTGGTATCTGGATCTGTTGTGTAGAGCATGTGACAGCCTACGATTTGGTTTAAATCAAAGAATTTATAGAAGGTTTCTTTAGGGTTGAAATCAATAAAAAGAAAGGCTTTGTTCTTTTTGTCAATCGAAAAGACTTTCTTGTTTTGTTTGTCGGTTTCTTCAAAGTTTAATGTGTTATCGGCATTGTGAAGGGCTTGTATCGCTTTAATTTTATTTTTATTGATACTATTTCCTCTTATAACGAAGTATAGAGGTATGGTTATTAAAATGATTATTACTAAACCGATAATTGTAACTGTGGTATCCATGTTATTTTGTTTTAAGTGATAAATAATGAAACGCTGAAATTCATTTTTGAAAATCAGTAATTAAGACACAATGCGTATCTGAATGCAATTATTTCAATACAATCACCAAAAATAATGGACAGGAAAGAGTAAAAAGGATACTCTTGGTACTCGATTAATGCTTTTTGAAGAAAACGCTTTAGCAATAATTTCTTCATTGTTAACAAGTGCTAGAGCGAAAAAAAGAGCAGTGAATAAGGCAAAGCTTGGAGTATCAAAGCGGTTGCTTATTGCTGTAAAATGAAACGTTGTTGGCTGAATGAAACAAGATGAGTTGGCAAATTGTTGACGTAAATTGGAGTCTTTTTGTGTTTCTAAAATGGAAACACTTTGATTTTTGTTTTCGCTTTGTGCAAGACAAAACAAAAACAATAATCCTGATAGTATTACTATTTTACGTAAAAAATCCATTTGGCAAAGCTACAATTCTCTTGGTGGTTTATGTAAGTAATGGACTTAAATGATTGTTAATCTTTGATGTGTGGATAAAAAAAATCCCCAATTGTTAAGATTGAGGATTTAAGTAGTTATTGTTCTAAATTTAAATTTCGAAGTTGTTGTAGTTTTTCTTTCCACACCTCTAAACTCTCTTTATGAATAGCAATATTTTTTCTAACCTCAAGTACTATTGAATTCTCTTTCTTAGCATTCTTGGTATTAGTGAAAAATTGAATATTGTTTTCTAATTGAAAAATTTCGTTTTGAACTTCTTCAATTTTACGCATCAAGAATATCTTTTCATTATCTAATTTGCGAACATCATTGCTCTCGGATAAGTTTTCCATACGGTTAGAAAAACGCATCATATCGGTTTCTTTCTTGCTAAGGCTCAACTTCTCGAATAAGGCATCTAAGATTTTATTGAATTTTCCTTCGATATGTCTTCTTGGGAAAGGAACCTTACCAAAGTTTTTCCATGTTTCGATGTGTTTTTTTATAGCCTCTAAATCCGTTTTGTGATCGCCAACAAGCTGGAACTCTTTTATAGTCTCTAGATACGCTTTTTTGTTTTCAAAAGCGGCCATTTCTTCGGAGTTTTCCTCATTACGTTGCTCTTTAAGTTTAGCAAAATAATGATTACAAGCTTCTTTGAATTCATTCCAAATTTTATCAGAATATTTTCTTGGAACATGACCAATTTGTTTCCATTCTTCCTGAATTTGTTTCATTATCGGAGTAGTGGTTGCAAAATCTTCACTTTCTTGGAGCTCTTTTGCTTTGGCAACTAAGGCTATTTTCTTGTTTAGATTTTCCGTTTGGTCTTTTTTGATGTCTTTATAAAAAGAATTTTTGAAACTATTAAAATTTCTAACTGCAGTTTTAAATGCTGACCAAGTTGCTTCATTTACATCTGAAGGTACTTTTCCTGCTGTAAAAAAAGCATTTCTAAGTGCTTCCACTTTTTCTATTTGTAGTAACCATTGTGCATGAGCATTAACTTTTTCTGTGGCTAATTGTTCGATTTTTTCAATGATTTCTTTTTTGGCGGCTAAGTTTTCTAGCTCTGAGCCTCTTTGTTTTTCGAACAATTTTTCGCGCTTGTCATGCATTTGTTTAGTTAATTCACTAAACTTATTCCAGATTTCATCACGGTGTTCTTTGGAAACTGGTCCAATATCTTCTTTCCAGATTTTATGTAAATCTTGCAATTCGCGGAACGCTTTGTTGATGTCTTCTTCAAGAATTAATTCTTCAACACGTGCAATTATCTTAAGTTTTAAATCCAAGTTGTGTTTAAAATCAATATCTCTTGCTTCACGATCTAAATGTAAATAATCATAAAAATTCTCTACATGAAAATGATAGTTGTTCCAAACATGGTTGTATTTGTCTTTAGGAATTGGTCCTGCATTTTTCCAACGCTCTCTCAAGTCGTTAAAATGTTTTAGCGTGTCTTTGATATTGGCTTGAGGATCAATTAAATTTCTCAATTCTTCAACTATGGCTAATCTTGTTTCTAGGTTGCCTTTTAAACTGCTTTGAAGACTCTTAAAATGAATGTTTTTATTTTCTTTATACAGTGTGTAATATTGATCAAACTTGCTTTTTAAGGGGAAATGATATTCAAAAGTCTCGTTTGGATCTGTATTTTCAACCTGAAATTCTTCTTTTTTCTCTTCTAAAAGATGATAATACTTAGCCAAGAATGCTTTTTTTATCTCCTCAACATGTTCTTTGATAGACATTACTTTTTCAGTAGTGACTAATTGCTTTAATTCATTCACAAGCGTTTCCATATCCAATGCTTCATAATCTAGCATAGGAATGTCATGACGTTCTTTTAGGGTTTCATCTTCGCTTTCTTCTGCATTGGTATTAGCAATGGCATCCAAAATAGTTTGATTCTCAGAAGTAGAATCTTCTGGACTTGATGCTGGAATTGAATCACTATCAATGTGATTTTCGATAGTGTTTTGGTTATCAATAAATTCTGATAATTGGCTTCCATCTGCATCGGGCAGGTTATCATGCTTTTCGTCTAACATTTTATGAAATGTTTAGGGTTAATTTTTAATAGTGCGAAAGGTACTAAAGGATTGGCTAATTGCAAAATTTTTCCTTACTTTATAAAGCTATTATAGAATTTGATTTTGTAGAGACTAAAGGCTCATCAAAACGAATGTTCGAGGCGCGATTACGAATTGGTTTTTTATATCCTAATTTTGATGGTGTTAAATGAACTTTTTTAGCCTCAACTATTCATTAAATGAAACAGTTGTTTCTCTAAAATAAGTAAATCGAGGTTCAGAAAATGGTTTTTGTTCACTTCGAATCGTTATCTCGTCTTGAGTATTTACAATTCCCCAATGGGATAGTATAAAACACAAAAGTACCAACAGCTTTCTCATAAAAAGATGAATTTATGTTAAGTTAATTTAGTAAATGTATTGATTTTTAGTTTTTTATGTTGTTTTCTTGAATGTGTTTTATGGAGGTTTTTATAAAATAAAAAAAAAACACCAAATGAATTCACTTGATGTTTTGTTATGAAGAATAAAAAATCTATTTATTCCAAATGCGCCAAGCTTTCTCGGCTTGTAGAATAAGCATTTCTAATCCGTTTTTGGTTTGAGCTCCATGTTTTTTAGCTTTCTTTAGAAAAACTGTTTCTGCAGGATTGTAAATCAAATCATAAGCAATGTGTTTTTCTGTAAAGAATTCATACGGAATAGTTGGGAAATTATCGGTGTTCGGACTAGTTCCTAGTGGTGTTGTGTTGATGATAATCGTATGGTTCTCAAACACGGTCTCATTCAATAAATCGTAGCGAATGGTTTTTTCTTTGTTTTCTCTCGAAACAAAGGTGTACAA
The DNA here is from genome assembly GCF_038739875.1 of Flavobacterium polysaccharolyticum. Lineage (NCBI taxonomy): Bacteria > Pseudomonadati > Bacteroidota > Flavobacteriia > Flavobacteriales > Flavobacteriaceae > Flavobacterium > Flavobacterium polysaccharolyticum. Next base: position 177,707 of record NZ_JBCGDP010000003.1, on the reverse strand, counting down.
AATCCCTAATTCATCTAATGCAAAAGCAACACCCTTTGCTGCACCACCCGTACCTAAAATCAGTGCTTTTGTGTGATGCGGTTGCAATAGCGGCTCTAATGATTTTTTGAATCCGTAATAGTCAGTATTATACCCTTTGAGCTTTCCACTTTTAGTGAATTTAATGGTGTTTACGGCGCCAATAACTGATGCTTTTTTTGAAAGTTTATCCAAAAAAGGGAGTATGGCTTCTTTGTAAGGAATAGTAACGTTCAACCCTCTTAAATCGGGATTGTTTTTGATTAATTCGGTAAAATAATTAATATCCTCAATGTCAAAATTTTCATAAGTATAACCCTCAAAAATAGAGTCTTTAAACTTTTCTGTAAAATGACCTTTTGAAAACGAATAGCTAATATTGCGTCCGAGTAATCCAAAACGCATCTTCAGAGAATCAATCATTGTTATTTTTTGTGTTTTGCAATATAGTTTTGAACCATTTTTCGATTCCAAACTACTGGGAATAAATCTTCTATTAAAGTGTAATTTTCAAAATTAAGTCGTAACGCATTGCTTAAATGAAATTTTGCTTTAGTATCGTCTTGGATCATCAGGTATAATCCGGCCAATCGATATTCAATTTCATTTTCCTCTGGAAAAAATTCGGCTGCTTGTAATAAAGTTTGTATCGCCGTTTCAAATTCACCCAAAAATTGTAAAATATCTACCCAAAACAACCAAGTATCCAGTTGATAATCGCCAAATTCTACTGCTTTACGGTATCCAAATTCAGCTTCCTCAAAGAAATTCATTTGTTTATTGATGGTGGCATAGCGTTTCCAATACAAACGATTTTGGTTGTCTATCGCCAAAGCTTTATTGACAAAAAACAATGCTTTTTGGTAGTTTTTTTGACGCATGTAAAAATCAGTAATGGCTATCCAACCTTTGTCCAACAAAGGATCTTCATGAACGGTTTGGTTAAAGAACTTTAGAGCCAATGCTTTATTGCCCAGTTTTTCATGGCATTTTCCAATGCGAAGTAAAGCATAAGAAGTTGCGTCGTCTAATTCGATAGTTCGAGTGTAACTTACAATGGCTTCTTCATATTTTTTTAAACGTTCTAAAGCTTTTGCTTTTTCCATAAAAGCACCCAAGAATTCTTCGTCGATTAGTGTTGCATAATCAAAGGCACGAATGGCGTTTTCGTATTCTTTTACGCTATAATGCAAACGACCTAGTTGATGCCAAGCAATTTCGCTATAGGGATTTCTGTCAATGTATTTGATGAGATAGGCAATTGCTTCTTGGTTTTGATCCAAAAATTCAAAACAATACACTACGTTATACAAGGCAGATTGATCTTCAATGTCTTCTTCTAAACATTGTATGAAACTTTGTTTGGCTAATTCTAAATTGTCCATAAACAAATATTCCATGCCTATCAAGTTGTAAACATCAGCATAATCGTCAGTATATTTTAAAGCGATTTTGAGTTGTTCAACTGCTTTTTCGTGTTGGTCTCTTTTTGACCAAATATTAGCTTTTTGAATAAAAATTTCTTCGTTTGTGGGCTCAATCGCATACAACTCATTGAGCATTTTTTCTGCTAGGTCTAATTTATCATCATACACTAACATTTCTACCTGAACTAGTTTTAATCCAGTAGATTTGGGATGCTGATCTAGTCCTAGTTTTAAGGCTTTCTTTGCCAAGTTGGCTTTCCCCATATCAAGGTAATGAAGAATGATTTCTTCAAATTCCTCGGAGTCGAAAAAGAACACTTTGTTGGTTTTCAACATCGACTCAAATTTGGATAGCGATAAGCTATAGTCTTCTTCTTCGTTGCTTAATTGCATACTTAAATTGTTTTTGAGTTTGCCTTACTAAAAGTAGGCAACCTTACTGTTATTGTGAGGTCTTTTTGGAATTGTTGTGAACAATTTAATTAACACATCTTAATTGATTTTAAAAAAGTATTTCATTTTGTTGTTTGCTCAAACGTGATGCTATAAGCTTTTGCTTAATGCTACTTCATTCATTACCTCAAGAATAATGGCGCAACCTTCTCTTATTTCTTCTTCTGAAATGGTTAGAGGAGGTGTGATTCGTATGGCGCATCCTTCAAAAAGTAACCAAAATAGAATTAATCCTCTGTCTTGACATTTTAAGATTACTTCGTTGGTGATTTCGGCGTGTTCCGTCATGGCTGCCAGCATTAATCCTTTTCCTCTGATTTCTTTTATCAAAGGATGTACCAAAAGACTTCTAAACAGTTTTTCTTTTTCTAAAGCGGCAGTCATAAGATTTGTCTCGGTAATTTCCTGCAAGGTAGCCAAACTAGCTGCCGCAATGACAGGGTGACCTCCAAAGGTGGTAATATGTCCCAATTTTGGGTCATAACTCAATAAATCCATCATTTCTGGTGCTGCTGTAAATGCACCAACAGGCATTCCGCCGCCCATGCCTTTTCCCATAACCACTATATCAGGAATTACATCATAGTTTTGAAAGCCAAATAATTTACCTGTTCTTCCAAATCCAGGTTGAATTTCATCAACAATCATCATAGCACCAACTTCAGTGCAACGTTGTCTTACTTTGTTTAGAAAATCATTTTCTGGTTGAATGAAACCAGCGCCACCTTGAATGGTTTCTAGGATGATTCCTGCAGTTTTAGTAGTTATTTTTTCTAAATCGGCTTCGTTGTTGAAGGTAATAAAATCCACATCTGGAATTAAAGGACGAAATACTTGCTTTCTTTCTTCAAAACCCATAACACTCATTGATCCCATAGTGTTTCCGTGATAGGCATTATGGCATGAGATTAATTGGCTTCTACCTGTGGTTCTTCTTGCTAATTTTAAGGCACCTTCAATAGCTTCTGTTCCAGAATTGACTAAATAGGTTTTCTTTAACGGTTCAGGTAATTGTTCCGCCAATAATTTGCAAAAAGCCACAGAAGGACTTTGAGAATATTCACCGTAAACCATAACATGCGAATATTTATCTAATTGATTTTTGATAGCATCGTTCACGCGTTTGTTTTGATGGCCCAATGTGCAAGCTGAGACCCCAGCTACAAAATCTAAATATTTCTTATTATTTGTGTCGTAAATATAGGAACCAATGGCATGTGAAACTTCAATTCCTAATGGGTAAGGCGAAGTTTGTGCTTGGTATTTGATGAAATCTGTATTCATTTTTAATGCTAAGTTGTTAAATAAAGATGTTACATTTTCTTTATTATGGATGTTTTTGAATACTTAAAATCGGCTTCAGCTATTTTTTTGACTTTGCTGTAGGTTTCTTCTTGTCGTAATTCAATGTTTCTTTCCTAGGTTTTATAGGTACACCAGCTCGATCATTTGCTATCTTGGTTTGTTTGGCAATTTTTTCGTTGTCTATGTTTTCCTCGGGTGGGAAAATGTCGTCTTTCGATTTTATTCTTTCGTCCCCTCTCCAGACGAGTCCTTTTAGTTTTCGGGCATTTTCGGGAAGATCTTTCTCTGGAAAAATATCACCATCTACTTCTTTGAAGAAAGTAATAGTTTCAATGGCATTTTTATCAAAAACAATATTGATTTTACTGCTCTTGTTTTTGTTGATTCCTATGAGTTCTTTATCGTCATTCCGCATATAGTAAATGACTTCTGTGTTTTTTATAATATCGACATCGTGGAGTTTTCCATCTTTAAATTTGCCAAATAAATCCTGACCTTTTACTTGATTAAAACCAGTACCCAAGGTGTCTTTCGAGACGATAAACGTGTTATAGAGGACTTTTAAAGAGTCTAATTTTTCCGTTTTAGAATCTCCAATTAAATGCATGAGATCGCCTGTAATTTGATTTTCTGCATTCCATAAAATGGGATTACCAATTAGCTTTGTTAACGCCGTTTTGGTACTTGAGTGGATGGAATCGCATTTACCGCTCATATCTGTCTTGTAAAATCGAACGTTATTGAAAGCTCTGATGATTCGGTTGCCTTCTTTTCCTGTGACCATTAATTTTTTGCCATGAATATACACTGAGTCATTTTCTACAAAGTTAACCGCTACGGCACGTTTGGTTACAAACATGGAATCTTGTTTTTTGTACACTTCGGCGTAATGGCCTTTTACAATTCCTCGGTTAATAGAGTCTGTAATTTTTACATTTCGCGTTGCGGATGCAAATTCTTTATTTCGATCATAATATAAACTGTCTCCCTTGATTAGTCGATCGTCGTATTTGATATAGGATTTATTTAAAAAATGAGCTAAATTTTTCTTAGTGTCATAAAATCCCTTTTCTGTGTAAATATAATTCGCTTTACTTGTAATAGTCGAAGGCCCAAGTAAATAAGAATGTCCCGAGTTACTATAATAGTCGAGATGATTCGATTTTATGGTATAAGTTGGATTGGTTATAGTTACCGCAGTTAAGAATTGAAATTTTTTCTGGGTTACATAATACCTTCCAGATTTACTTTTGAGCGTATTTTCTTTGTTGACAATGGTTCCGTTAGTATTATAAAATACTTCTTGTGTATTGCGATCAAAATTAATGGTGTCTGTGGCTAAAGTCGCATCAGGTGAGCTCATAACGGCATTTCCAGTGGCGAATGCTTTTTTTACGTTCCCACTGTATTCCGCATATTTACTATTTAAAAATAGGGTGTCTCCTTGCACCAATTGTACATTTCCAAAGGCTTTAATATAATTTTCTTTTTCAAAAAAATAGGCTTTGTTACAAGTCATGACTACACCATCGTGAATGATACGAACATTTCCGGTAAATAATGCTGCATCAGGAGCCTCGATTTGATTAACTGCAAAAAAATCAGAATATTCTACAACAATTTTCTTCGGAGCCTGAGCCAAGAGGTGAGGAGTAATGCTAATTATAAAACAAAAACGGATAATAAATGCTATTTTCTTCAATGGGAAAAATTTTTGTCAAATTTATAAAAAACCAGCGTAGGATAAGTTTATTATGATTTTTTTGTGTCTGTTAAAATTACTGTTAAAAACAGGATGTTAATACATTTTAAATTACTAACAATTTTGTTTACTCTCACGTTGTAGTAGTGCAAAACTGAGTGTAGTAATCCTAAAGGACGTATTAAAATGGCATATTTTAGGGGCTTTTTTTGTAAATTTATAAATTCGAATAGTTATTTCTTCATTTTTCATAATTATGCGGAAATAGTAAAATTTATCTATCATGATTAAAAAAATAGCCTTAATTTTCTTTGCAGGCGCTCTGGTGCTAGCAACGGGATGCAAAACAAAAGATGTAAAAATGAATTCAGAAAAGAAAGCAACTACTACGGAACATAAAAAGGTAGTATATCAGGTATTTACTCGTTTATTTGGGAACACCAATACAACCAATAAACCTTGGGGGACGATTGAAGAAAATGGAGTAGGCAAATTCAATGATTTTACGGATAAAGCCTTGCAAGAAATTAAAGATTTAGGGGTAACTCATATTTGGTATACAGGAGTGCCTCATCATGCTTTGGTTCGAGATTATACTTCTTATGGAATTTCAAATGACGATCCAGATGTAGTAAAAGGTAGAGCCGGATCACCTTATGCAGTTAAGGATTATTATAATGTAAACCCTGATTTGGCAGTCAATCCAGCCAATAGATTAGCTGAGTTTGAAGCACTAATTGCAAGAACTCATAAGGTAGGAATGAAGGTAATTATTGATATTGTTCCTAACCATATTGCGCGTAAATATGAAGGCAAAAGCAATCCAAAAGGGGTTAAAGATTTTGGAGCTGATGACGATGTTAGCGTAGAATATAAAAGAGATAATAATTTTTATTACATTCCTAATACTCGTTTTGAAGTTCCAGATGCTCCGAAACCGCTCAATGGAGAAAATCATCCTTTAGTAGATGGGAAATTTGATGAATTTCCAGCAAAATGGACTGGAAACGGCTCAAGAATGGCAAAACCCGATAAGAATGATTGGTACGAAACAATAAAAGTAAATTATGGTATTCGTCCTGATGGAGGAAAAGATTTTCCTGAACTTCCTGCAGGTTTTGACAAGAAAGATTATAAAGAGCATTTTGCTTTTTGGGCAGATAAAAATGTGCCAAATTCTTGGGTAAAATTTAAAGATATTGCCTTGTATTGGGTTGCGAAAGGTGTTGATGGATTTCGTTATGATATGGCTGAGATGGTGCCTTACGAATTTTGGAGCTATATGAATTCAGCAATAAAAATGACTAATCCAGATTCTTTTTTAATGGCAGAAGTATACAATCCAAGAGAATACAGAAATTATATTCATTTGGGTAAAATGGACTATTTGTATGACAAAGTTGAAACCTACGATAAATTAAAAGACGTAATTCAAGGTAGATCTTGGCCTGATGAAATTTCGGGAATTCAATATAACATGATGGATATTGAACATCATATGCTTCATTTCTTGGATAATCATGATGAACAACGTCTCGCAAGTCCTGAATTTGCGGGTAGTGGCGAAAGAGGAAAACCTTTAATGGTTGTTTCAACTACTTTGAGTTCTTCACCTACTATGATTTATTTCGGTCAAGAAGTAGGAGAACCTGGTAAAGAAGACGCTGGTTTCGGAACGCATTCTAGAACATCTATTTTTGATTATATCGGTGTGCCTCATCATCAGCGTTGGATGAATAATGGTAAATTCGATGGAGGCCAATTATCTGCAAATGAAAAAGAATTACGTGATTTTTATAAACGTCTTTTGAATTTTTCATTAAAAAGTTCAGCTTTGATGGGAGCATATCAAGAAATTCAAGGCGCTAATAGAAATATAGTTCAAGGATATGATAAAGATTTGTACACTTTCGCACGTTGGTCGAAAGAGGAACAATTGATTGTAGTTGCTAACTTTTCTTCGACTATAGTCAGTAACTATGAGATGAGAGTTCCAGCAGATTTACTTGAAAAATGGAATGTAAAAGACGGTACATATACTCTAGTAGATCAATTGTATGGTAAATACAAAACAGAATTAAAAGTGACCAATGGAGAGGGTAGGGCTTCAATAGCTATCGCTCCTTCAGAATCTTTCATATTAAAATTGCAATAAAAAGTTAGTTTTGTTTCATAAAAAATGCTCCGTAATTGGAGCATTTTTTATAGAATTTAATTTGTAAACTCGAATAGATTTTTCGCTTACTAACAATCTAATTTATTGTTTCTTGAAAGTTGCCTGATAATTTTCGTTGACTTTATTCCAATTAATTACATTAAAAAAAGCATCGATATAGTTTTTTCGTTTGTATTGGTAGTCTATATAATAAGAATGCTCCCAAATATCTAATGCTAAAATAGGTTTTCCATGGTAACCGACCACAGGAACTAGTGGTGTTAATGGATTGTCTTGATTTTGAGTGCTGGTAATTTGAAGTTTTCCTTCTCGATCTACCACTAACCAAACCCAACCTGAGCCAAAATGTTTTGAAGCGGTGTTTTTAAATTGTGTTGCAAAATTTTCAAAAGATCCAAAGTCTTTGTTGATGGCTCCTGCCAAAGTGTCTTTTGGAACACCACCAGCTTTTGGGCCCATTATTTTCCAAAAAAGGCTGTGATTATAATACCCTCCAGCGTTATTTCGCATATCGGCATTATTGATATCTAATTTGGTAAGAACTTCTTCAATGGTTAAGTTTTCCAAAGGAGTTCCTTTGATGGCTTTGTTTAAATTATTAGTATAAGTTAAATAGTGCTTTGAATAATGAAGTTCTAATGCTAAGGCTGAGATTGATGGTGCTAAGGCATCATATTTATAGGGTAAAGCTTCTACTTGAAAAGAACCATCATCCGCTTTCACATCTTCGGGATTACCTATGGTGATTTTTTGTTCTGCAGTAGGAAGAGGGACTTCAACAACTTCAACTAATTCTTTTTTATTACAGCTTGTCAATAAAAAAACGAATAAAAAAGAAGTTGCTAAAAAGAAAGAATTTCTCATGATTCACTATTTTTTAATAATTCGTTTACGGTTTCTATGTATAGTGTTTTGGCTTCTGTTTGGGTTAAATGACTAATTTGAATCCAAGCATTTGTTTTGAATGCATTTCTGAGGTCAAAATTATCATTTCTGTTATAATTAGAAGTTCCAAAAGTAGCTTGTTTGTAATAGGCATACAGACGCAACATCACATCTGGAGGTAATGGTTGGGTCATATTAGAAGCTTTGTTAAATGCTTCTTGAAATTGTATGTCTAGCTCTTCGTTGGTCATTATGCTTTTGTTGCAATAATAGTTTTACCACCTATAGCTTTTTGATTTAAAACTACATTAATTGGTGTACCCAAAGGTAAAAATAAATCTACTCTTGAGCCAAATTTTATAAAACCAGCATCCGTTCCTTGAACGACTTGCATACCTTCTTGTGCATAATTAACAATTCTACGCGCTAATGCTCCTGCAATTTGACGGTATAAAATGGCTCCAAAAGTTGCGTTCTCAACAACAACTGTAGTTCTTTCGTTTTCTTCACTAGCTTTAGGATGCCATGCCACAAGAAATTTTCCTGGATGGTATTTACTGAATTTCACAATACCACTTAAGCCATATCTAGTTACGTGTACATTGATTGGAGACATGAAAATGGAAACTTGTATACGTTTGTCTTTAAAATATTCGCCTTCGTATACTTCTTCAATTACGACTACTTTTCCATCAACGGGTGATAAGATTTGATTTTCATTCAAAATCACAGCACGTTTTGGATTTCTGAAAAACTGTAAAATAATAATCAGAAATATCAATGTAGCAATTTGAATAGCCATTTTAATCCAATTTGTTTCAATAAAATAATCAGACAATAACAAAACAACTGCTGTGAAAGTAGTTCCTAATAAAATGCTTGGGGTTCCTTCTTTATGAAACATAATTTAAAATTTGGTAAAATAAAAATATAATTGGTGCTACAAATATAACACTATCTAGTCGATCTAGTATACCTCCGTGTCCAGGCATAATACTTCCGCTGTCTTTAACTTCGGCTATACGTTTAAATTTGGATTCAATTAAATCTCCAATTGTTCCCATTATTCCAACAATCAATGCGATAGATGTCCAAATCAATATTGATTTTTGGCTAAATTCAGGTTTAGGTTCTATATATAATTTAGAAATTAAATAACCTGCAAATACCGCAAATACAATTCCGCCTAGAAACCCTTCAATAGTTTTTTTAGGTGAAATTTTTTCAAATAGTTTGTGTTTACCCATTGATTTTCCTATGATGTATGCAAAAGTATCATTTGTCCAAATCAAAATAAATAAACCGATAATGATTTTAGGGTTGTAATCGTTTATTCCAAAAGAGATTTTTGTAATAAAGATAAAAGGCAAAGTAATATAACCAAGTAGGTACAGATATTTTGATGAAGTACTCACTTTTTGAACAGAATCATAAAATAAAAAAAGGATACATTTGACGGAAATGACAAGTGTTACAGCTAATAAAATTAAATCTAACTGCTGAATGTTGATTGATAAATCCAATTGCGTTTGAAATACTCTATTGATAAATTCAGTAGTCTTAGTATTGTAATGACTTATTAAATTTACCGCAGCATATAATAGGAATCCAAAAAAAATAGGTAGTGCAGCTTTGATTTGTACCAACGAACAAAATTCATATATGGCAATGATCAAAAAAATACCAAATAGTATAAAAAAACTTTCAGTAGAATAAAGAATTGAAGCGAGTAGTAAAGTTATATATACCGCTCCAGATAAGGATCGTTTAAGCGTTTCATTCATTATTATAGATCCTCTAGTAGTATAAGGTATAAATTTTTGGCAGCACTTCCGTACTGAGTAAAATCTTCTTCTTTTGCTTTTTCGAAATATTTTATAGTAGTAATGTTACTAGGATATTCTTTCTTGTACTTGTTTTTTATTGCACTAAGAATTTCGCTTTTGCCGGAGATGATTTGACTAGTGTTAGCAATTATTACCATATTTACAGGTAATTCATTTGGTTTTTTTTGCTTAATTTGGTTAGAAGAAAATGAGATAGAACCTTCATCAGAAACTAAATTTTCGCATGTTGCCAATAAAAATTTGGGATTTTGAGGTTTGTCAAAAAAAATATTATTTTCTTTAAGCATTGGGAATAAAGAGGGTTGGAAGCATAGCGCTTCACTTTCAAACCAATCGTTTTCTTCTAAAATATTTTCGAATTGCTCTTTTACCTCGGCTAAAGAATCACAATACAGAAATTTACCACCGTTCCTTTTGAAATTAAAGATAAATTGCTCATCAACAGGGATGTTTTGCTCAAAAGAGATTTTGTTGACCTCTTTCTCTTCATCTGAATTTGTTTGACCAGAACTAAAAAATTTTCTGAAAAGACTCATATTGGGTTACTATTCTTAATAATCTATTGGAAATCGGTCAAAGATAAAAAAATCTTAATTCAAAAGTTGATTTTGAATTAAGATTTTAAAAAAAAGCTACTTTATGTTTACGTTTTCTAAGAAACGGTTTCCTCTAGATTTTGGTCAAAAGAACGCTTTCCAAAAATTGTTTCTAAATCATCTTTGAAAATTACTTCTTTTTCAATCAAAATATCTGCCAATTGGTTGAGTTTGTCTTTGTTTTCTTCTAATATTTTGATCGCTCTTTGATATTGTCCTTCGATTAATTCTGAAATTTCAGTATCTATAATTTTGGCAGTATCATCAGAATATGGTTTTGAAAAGCCATACTCATTTTGACCTGTAGAATCATAATAAGTTACGTTTCCTATTTTATCGTTTAATCCGTAAATGGTTACCATTGCTCTAGCCTGACGTGTTACTTTTTCTAAATCGCTCAAAGCTCCTGTAGAAATTCTGTCAAAGGTTACTTTTTCAGCAGCTCTACCTCCCATAGTAGCACACATTTCGTCTAACATTTGGTCTGTTCTTACGATTTGTCTTTCTTCTGGCAAGTACCAAGCAGCACCCAAACTTTGACCACGAGGCACAATAGTTACTTTAATAAGCGGAGCAGCATGTTCTAGCATCCAGCTAACCGTAGCATGACCAGCTTCGTGTATAGCGATAGCTCTTTTTTCATCAGGAGTGATGATTTTGTTTTTCTTTTCTAAACCACCAATAATTCTATCTACAGCATCTAAAAAGTCTTGACGATCTACAGCAGTTTTGTTGTTACGTGCTGCAATAAGTGCCGCTTCGTTACAAACATTTGCAATATCAGCTCCAGAAAAGCCAGGAGTTTGTTTAGCTAAGAAGTCTAAATCTAATCCTTCTACTTTTTTAATTGGTGCTAAGTGAACCGCGAAGATTTCTGCTCTTTCACGAATATCTGGTAAGTCAACAAAAATTTGTCTATCAAAACGTCCAGCACGCATAAGGGCTTTGTCTAATACATCGGCTCTGTTAGTTGCTGCTAAAACAATTACATTGGAGTTAGTTCCAAAACCATCCATTTCAGTCAAAAGCTGGTTTAATGTGTTTTCGCGTTCATCATTTCCACCAGACATATTGCTTTTTCCTCTAGCTCTACCCACTGCATCAATCTCGTCAATGAAAATAATTGCTGGTGATTTTTCTTTGGCTTGTTTGAATAAGTCACGAACACGTGAGGCACCTACACCAACAAACATTTCCACAAAATCAGAACCCGATAAGGAGAAGAAGGGTACTTGAGCCTCGCCTGCAACAGCTTTAGCTAAAAGGGTTTTTCCTGTTCCTGGAGGGCCTACTAATAATGCTCCTTTTGGAATTTTACCACCTAGATTGGTGTATTTTTCAGGGTTTTTTAAAAATTCAACGATTTCTTGAATTTCTTCTTTGGCTCCTTCTAATCCAGCAACATCTTTAAATGTAGTTTTGATGTCTGTTTTTTCGTCAAATAATTTCGCTTTAGATTTTCCGATATTAAAAATCTGACCACCACCTCCAGCTCCTCCGCCAGACATTTTTCGCATGATAAAAATCCATACCCCAATAATAATGATGATAGGGAGTAGGCTAATTAAAATGTCAGACCAATTGTTTTTCTGTAAAAAGTTAAAGTCTTTAAGTTTACCTTCTTTAACCGCCTTTTCTAATTTGGTTTGAAATATTTGATCATTACCAATTTCTAAAGTGTAATGAGGACCTTTGTTAGGTCTGTCAAATACATCTTTAGCCACCTTTTGATGCGTAGCTTCTTTCAAAGCAGCAGCATTCAAGAATACTTCTGCTTCAGATTTATTGTAAACGATTACTTTTTCTATTTGGCCTTTTTCTAAATAATCATTGAATTTAGAAGATGTCAATTGTGAGGCTTCTTGTAAGCTAGAGCCTCCAGTTGCAAAGTTTATTAATAGAAAAATGATAAGTATCGCCGCGTAAATTAACCAAGGACTTATTTTAAATTTATTGGAATTTGGATTATTCTCTTTAGCCATTAGACGTTAAGTTTCTTTAGTATTTATTTTCGATAGTTGTTATTTTGGCGTCTCCCCAAAGACTTTCAATATTGTAGTACTCTCGGATGTGTTTTTGAAATACATGAACAACAATATTCACATAATCCATCAATACCCATTCTGCATTGTCAGTTCCTTCAACATGCCAAGGTTTATCTTTAATTTCTTTAGATACCGTTTTTTGAATTGAATTGACAATTGCGTTTACTTGTGTGTTAGAAGTACCGTTGCAAATTATGAAATAATCACATACGGCGGTGTCAATTTCTCTTAAATCAAGAATATCAATGTCATTTCCTTTTACCTCTTCGATTCCTTTGATGATGTTTGCTAGTAAAACATCATTATTAATAGTCTTTTTCGCCATGAATTATTTTTAATATAAGTTTGTAAAGTTACCATTTTTTGTGATTATTTTTGAACCTTAACATAATATTAAATTATGTTTTTTAAAAAATAGTAAATGAAGTTAATCAAACTCGATGCCATAGATTCTACAAATGATTTTCTTAAAGGTATTTCTGTTCATCCTGAAACAGTTAATTTTACTGTGGTTACTGCTGAAATGCAAACCAGAGGGAAAGGCCAAATGGGGCAAAAATGGGAGTCTGAAGCGGGTAGGAATTTGATAATGAGTGTTTTGTTGAAAGATGTGTTTAAAGATATTAATGAGTTGTTTCATTTGAACATTGTCTTTTCTTTAGCGGTTATTGATGCATTAGAAAGCTACAGAGTTCCTGAATTAAGTATTAAGTGGCCAAACGACATTATGTCATACAATAAAAAGATTGGCGGCATTTTGATTGAAAACAGTATCAAAAGTGACGGAAGTATAGAGTCTATTATTGGTTTAGGGCTAAATGTCAATCAAAACAATTTTATTGATTTACCCAAGGCAACTTCATTGTCATTAGTTTGTGAAGTAGAATTTGATAGAGATTTGTTATTACAATTGATCATTGATAAGTTCAAACAAAAAATTGTTTATTGGAAGGAAAAAGAATTTCAATTTTGGAAGGATTATACCCATTTACTCTTTAAAAAAGGTATTCCAATGCCATTTGCAGATGAAAAGGAGTCTTATTTTATGGGAATTATTCAAGGAGTTTCTGATATAGGCAAGTTACAAGTGCTTTTGGAAGACGATACTATTGCAGAGTTTGATATAAAAGAAATACAGATGTTGTATTAAAAAAAAATGGCAAAAATTAATTCTTGCCATTTTAATTGTGTTGTAAATATGATTTACAATTTGGTCATATTTGTAGCTAAGGTTTCTATGAATTTACCAATTGGCCCTTTGATCATCATAGCCATCATAGGGTTGAATTCGCCTTCAAAATCCAATTTTACTTCACTTGAAATATCAGAAACGGCATCAATTGCTGCAGTAAGCGTAAAAGGTAATTTGTCACTTGCTGCTCCAAGGACCACTTTGTTTGGGGCGATTTTCTCTTTCATCTTTAGTTTGATTTCTGGCATTCCTTTCAATCCAAAAATAAAAGCATCCTCGCCAATCACTTCAAATTTAGCAATATTTTCAGGCATTAATTTTTCAAAGTTTCTGACATCTGTCAATAAATCAAATAATTCTTGTGCAGATTTTGATACAGCTACTTTAGGGCTTTCTAAATTCATTTTTTTTCTATTAAATTGTATTATTCTGAAACACCCCATGTTGAGGGTGAAGCATTCCATTCTCTTAATGTACTTTCTTCTTTTTCTGTAATGTATTGTTTGGCTACAGCCAAGTTGAGTAAATTTTGATAATTACTCAAAGTGTATAAGTCTAGATTGGCATTTTTGAAGTTTTCTTCGGCTACATCAAATCCGTAAGTAAATATAGCAGCCATACCTTTTACAATGGCACCAGCTTCTTTAAGTGCTTCAAAAGCTTGCAAACTGCTTCCGCCAGTACTGATTAAGTCTTCTACAATTACTACATTTTGACCTTTTTGCAAAAAACCTTCGATCTGGTTTTGTCTACCATGTTTCTTAGGTTCAGGTCTAACATATACAAAAGGAAGTCCCATGCTTTCTGCTACAAGCATTCCAATACCAATGGCACCTGTGGCTACACCAGCAATTACATCAGGTTTTCCAAATTGTTTTTCTATGTTTTTGGAAAATTCATCTCTTACATAATTTCTTATCACTGGAAATGAAAGGATTAGACGGTTATCACAATAAATAGGGGATTTCCAGCCCGAAGCCCACGTAAAAGGATTTCCGGGATTCAATTTAATTGCATTTATTTGCAAAAGCAATTCGGCTGTTTTTTCGGCAGTATCTTTATTAAAAATCATAATACAAATGTATAAAGTTTTTGTTAACGACAAACCACTTTTTTTGACAAATCAAATTTCTAAAGAGACTGATTTTGAACTGTTTCTTTTGGATAGTATTGATGTAGAGCGAATTATAGTTAAAATATTTCAGAATAAAATACAAAAAGCCTATTTGTATCATCCTGACGAAAGGGAGATAATGAAGACATTAAAAGCCAAAATTCCAGTTTGTAAAGCTGGAGGAGGGTTGGTATATAATAAAAAAGGTGAGGTTTTATTTATTTTTAGAAATGGAAAATGGGATTTACCCAAAGGGGGAATAGAGAAGGGAGAAGAAATTGAATTTACTGCTATGCGCGAGGTTGAGGAAGAAACCGGAGTCAATAAATTAACAATTACAAGAAAACTTCAAAAAACCTATCACGTTTTTAAACGTAATGGAAAATATAAACTCAAAGTCACTCATTGGTTTGAAATGCAGTCGAAATTTGATGGAACTCCAGAAGGACAGTTAGAAGAAGGTATCGAAAAAGTAGCTTGGTTGAATCCTGAGCAAATCAAAGAGGCCTTAAAAAATTCCTATGAAAATATAAAATTGTTATTTGAAGAAGAAAAGCTCCTTTTATAGGAGCTTTTCTGTTATTATAAAATACGACACACAGGGTAATTGAGGTGTGCTTTTTCATAATACACCGAATGTTTATAAATCCAATCCAATTGTGCTTCTGGATTATTATTAAAAGTGGGATCTTTTGCTTTTAATGCTTCAAATTCGGATTTTAGGGTAGAATTATCTTTTAGTAATTGAGCAGCAGTATCTTCGAAAACATAATCAGAATAGCCTTCTTTTTGTTGTAATAGTGTGTCAAAGAAATTCCAATTAAAGAATGAATCGACACCTTCGGGTTCAAGTGTTTCTATAAGATATTTTACTCCCTTTTGCTGTGTAGAAATTAAGAAATCTCCTTTTCTGAAGGGAATTTTTTCTGTGGTAGCCTTTACTGAGGTATTACGATGTAAATAATGACCTTCGTAAGCATTGGGTGTAGTTTTAAAATCCGCAATACGATACCGTTCTACGGTTATTAGGGTGTCGTTTTCTATTGTTTTCATAATGATTCCGTTGTGTTTTAATAAATCAATCACAGGCCAGAACGCTTGGGGTAAAACATAATATTTAGGGATTTCAATTTCTTTTACAGCTTTGAATTCTTTGATAAAAGAGACATCTTTTTTGTAGGGTTTTGTTCGATCATAAAACAAGCGATTTCCTGTGGTCGCGTCGCTTTTTTTGTAGCTTGCTTCAAAACCTAAGAAAGGGATAGTGGTTTTTTTTGTGGTATCCAATTCCCATTTTATAGTATACTTTTTATTTGGTAAATATTGCGCTTCATTCTGAACGCGAAGCATTTTAATTTTTTGATAATTAGTATCTGTAAAATCGATGGCTGAACGCATGTACTCATAGGTAACTTTTACTCTGTCAGCATATTTTTTTAGCATGTGCGTTTCCACAACAAATCCGATGGTATTGAATAAGGAAGTATAGCCTGTGGTATAACGTGGACTTTCAAAAAATTGCCCAAAACCTTTGTCAGGAGTGTCGGAGAACGTATTCACATAGGGCGTACTCTCTATTTTCTTTTTTTGTAGGTCATTTACAATAGAAGGCATCATTTCTTCATTTAAATAATTACCCAAAACAGTTCCTAATTTGTTGTGTTGGGTCATGATGTAGGTTAATTTATACTGATAATCCGAGCCATTACTCACGTGATTATCAATAAAAACATCAGGATGGGTTAAATGGAAAATTTCAATAAAACTTTTGGTGTTTTTGGTATCTGATTTTATAAAATCGCGATTCAAATCAAAATTTCGGGCATTGCCTCTAAAACCATATTCTTCAGGGCCATTTTGGTTGGCACGTGAAGTTGAATTTCTATTTAATGCACCTCCAATGTTATAAACCGCAATACAGACTAAAACGGTGT
Organism: Flavobacterium polysaccharolyticum; assembly: GCF_038739875.1. Taxonomy (NCBI): domain Bacteria; kingdom Pseudomonadati; phylum Bacteroidota; class Flavobacteriia; order Flavobacteriales; family Flavobacteriaceae; genus Flavobacterium; species Flavobacterium polysaccharolyticum. The sequence continues at coordinate 161,013 of NZ_JBCGDP010000003.1, read as the reverse complement.
TTTTGGGAACTTTAATTTTGCTTAAGGCCAAGTCACGATACAATTGCATGCTGGCATCAATGCCGTCGGGTTCTCCTGCGTGAATTCCATTATTGATTAGTAATACCGCTTTATTGTTTTTAATTTTTTTAAAGTCAAATTCTTTTTCAGGATTGAAAATAACAATATGCAAAGGTTTACCACTATCAGTCATCCCCATTTCTTTTATTTGGATAGTAGCGAAATCATTGGCTAAAACTTGGTAATATCGAATGGTTTCTTCATAAGTAGACGATTGGTTTCCATTTCCTTTTTCGAAAAAAGTATCGTATTTGCTGTTTTTTTGTGCCAAAATAGAAAATGAAAGCAATAGAAGTAGGTTGGGAATAAATCTCATGTTTTTATGTTTTGAGGAAAAACCAAATATAGCTATTTCTCTTAAATTTTTGATTAGTACTACTTGCCTAAAGGTCGAAAATAGGCATAGCCAACTATTTTAATTACTTTTGCGATATGAATATACCGCACAATTTTAAACCGATTCTTGATAGTTTAGGGATTTCAAGCCTTAATGAGATGCAAGAAGTATCGCATGATGCGATTATCAATGAAAACAATGTATTATTACTTTCTCCTACTGGATCAGGGAAAACATTGGCTTTCTTATTGCCTATTTTCGAGCTACTGCAACCTGAAATTCTTTCGGTTCAATGTTTAATTTTAGTTCCATCTCGTGAATTGGGTTTACAAATTGAACAAGTTTGGAAAAAGATGAGCACAAATTACAAAGTAAATGTGTGTTATGGAGGTCATTCAATTGATACTGAAATTAAAAATTTAAGTAACCCACCCGCAATTTTAATTGGTACTCCAGGACGAATCGCTGATCATATCGATCGTGGGACTTTTCGTTTGGATAAAATTCAGACGCTCGTTTTGGATGAATTTGATAAGTCCTTGCAACTCGGATTTCATGAACAAATGTCGTTTGTGATTGGTAAATTGTCAAAACTCAATAAGCGTGTGTTGGTTTCGGCTACCTCAGGAATCGAAATTCCTAAATATACTCGAGTGGTAAATCCGTTGATTTTGGATTTTATTCCAGAAAATAAAGAAGAAAATAATCTTTTGTTGCAAATGGTTATTTCTAAAGATAAGGATAAACTCATGACCTTATTTCAATTGATTTGCTCTTTGAAGTCTGAAGCAGCTATTGTTTTTTGTAACCATCGTGATGCTGCAGAGCGCATTAGTGATACACTGAATGAAAAAGGGATTTATTCGACTTACTATCATGGTGGTATGGATCAAGAGGAACGAGAACGTGCTTTAATTCAGTTTAGAAACGGAAGTATGAGTTACTTAATTACTACAGATTTAGCTGCTCGTGGATTGGATATTCCAGAAATGAAGCATGTAATTCATTATCATTTGCCATTGAAGGAAGAAGAGTTTACGCATAGAAACGGTAGAACTGCGCGAATGTTGGCTTCAGGTACGGCTTATATTATAGTAAATGAAAGCGAAAAGAAACTTGATTATATAGATTATGGCATGTCTGTATTGGAAGTGAGTTCCAATGTGGTTTTGCCTAAACCTCCTCAATTTCAAACTATTTATATTAGTGGTGGGAAAAAGAATAAACTAAATAAAATTGACATCGTGGGGTTCTTTTCTCAAAAAGGAAAATTAGAAAAGGGTGACTTAGGTTTGATTGAAGTCAAAGATTTTATCTCTTTTGCTGCTGTAAAATACAATAAAGTCAAAGATTTACTCCAATTAGTGAAAGATGAAAAAATGAAAGGAAAGAAATTTAAAATTGAAGTGGCTAGAAAGGTGATTAAAAAAGAAGAATAATTGTTTAGTAACTATTTGTTTTTCAGCAACATATTAAGTTTTTAATAATTTTAAATTTTTATTGTTAATAAAATAAAATATAGAACTTCAAATTTTGATAATTAATCCGTTTTTTTAGGGTCAAATAATAAACCCCAAATTAATTATGAAAAAAATTATTACGATTGCTGTTTTGTTGTTTAGTGTAGTGACTTTTGGTCAAATTAAAGTAATTCAAACTGTACCTGTAGAAAAATTAGGAAGAGTAAATTCTAATTTTTATATCCAAAAAATGGGAGATGAGTATACTGTTTATTACGCTAGTATGCAAAACGAAGAAGAAGCGGCTAGTGTAAAAAAGTTTACATTCAAAGATGTAGATAATGCCTACAACAGTTTGCATACCATTATCATGAATGGATTTGCAGCTTCTCCGTTGAGCGACATTAAATTAGAATTGCCTAATAACTATGTTTGGTTGCACTACAACACAGCAGGTCCAGGTAAAGTAACGGTGCAATTTATGGTGTCGAGCAAGGAAGGTGTTTCTAATAACATTTCTGAGCCATTAACTCCAGAACAAGTAGATAAATTGTTCCAAAAAGTGTAATTCTAAATTAGAATTAGTCGTAAATAAAAAAGTCTATTCTCTTATCAAGAATAGACTTTTTTTATGTGAAGTAACAGAGCTATATCTTTTTTACATATTGTGTAATGATGACGATTTGTTGACCATCCACTTTTCCTTCAATGTATTCTGCATTTTCATGATCTAAACGAATGTTTCTAACAGCAGTTCCTTGTTTGGCCACCATACTAGAACCTTTTACTTTCAAATCTTTAATCAAGACTACAGAGTCTCCGTGTTCTAGAATTACGCCATTACTATCTCTGTGAATAATTTTATTTTCATCTTCTTCACCTTCGCCAGTTGCTTGAGCCCATGCCAAATCATCTTCGTCTAGGTACATTTGGTCTAGTAATTCTTGATGGCGCAATCTGCTCAACATTCGCCAAGAAAGAACTTGAACCGGAAGGTGTTCGCTCCACATACTATCATTCAGGCATCGCCAAAGGTTAATGTCCATTTTTTCAGGATTTTCTATTTGGTCAATAAGTGTAGCGTTGATTAAAACACTTTCATCTAGTCCACCTTTTCGAGTGGGAAGAATTTGATATACTTTTAAATCTTCGGTAACACCTGAAAGTTCACATTTTCCTCCACTGCGTTTGTTTAATTCTCTTTCTATACTCATTATCTATTCTTAATTATTTTGCGAAAATAGGGCTAATTACTAGCTTCTACAACTTGTGCGCCGGATTGTTGCTATTTGTGTAATTTTACTCTTACTGCGTCTGGGACTAACATTTCATATTCTCCGTGGTTTCGAATAACATCACGCACAATACTTGAGCTGATATAAGAAGTTCTAGCAGCTGTTAATAAAAAGACGGTTTCTATTTTAGAAAGTCGGCGATTGGTATGAGCGATGGCTTTTTCAAATTCAAAGTCGGCTGGATTGCGAAGCCCTCTCAATATGAAATTAGCTTTAAGTTTGTGACACAAATCGATGGTCAATCCTTCATAAGTAATCACCGTTACTTTAGGCTCATTTTTGAAAGTTTCTTCAATAAAGCGTTTTCTTTCGTCTAATGAAAACATGTATTTTTTTTCGGCATTGACACCAATTGCAATTACGATTTCATCAAAAAGGGAAATTCCTCTTTTGATAATGTCTTCGTGACCTAAGGTTATCGGGTCAAATGATCCTGGGAATATGGCTTTTTTCATTTGTTTTTGTGGTTGTGAGTTGATAAGAACTTAGTGGCTTATAATAATCTTAGCCACTCAGAAACTTAATTAAGTGCCAACTCAATTGCATTAGTAAACAAATCTTCGAGTGAGATTCCTGCTGCTCTGGCTTGTTGTGGAATTAAACTTTCGGTGGTTAGACCAGGGATAGTGTTCATTTCTAGCATGTGCGGTTCGCCATCTACAATTATGAATTCGCTTCGTGAAAAGCCTTTCATTTTCAAAACTTCATAGGCGCGTTTTGCAATGTCACCTACTTTCTGAGTCATTTCATCAGAAATACGAGCTGGAGTAATTTCTTGTGATTTTCCCTCATATTTGGCTTCGTAATCGAAGAAATCATTATCAGAAACAATTTCAGTAATAGGCAAGACAGTGATTTTTCCTTGGTAATTGATTACACCAACGGATACTTCAGTTCCATCTAAGAAACTTTCAATAATGATTTCGTTATCTTCTTTATAGGCAACTTCAATAGCGATAGGGAGTTCAGCTTCTGTTTTTACTTTAGAAATTCCAAAACTAGATCCTGCTTTATTAGGTTTTACGAAGCAAGGCAATCCTACTTTTTTTACGATTTCTGCTGTGTTTATAAGGTCACCTTTGTTTAGGTAATAAGAAGTTGCGGTTTTGATACCATAGGGTTTTAAAACCGATAAAAGGTCTCTTTTGTTGAAAGTTAGCGCTGCTTGATAATAATCACAAGCCGTTTGTGGGATACCCAAAAGTTCAAAATAGGCTTGTAGTAATCCATCTTCTCCTGGCGTTCCGTGTATGGCATTGAACACACAGTCGAAGGTTATTTTTATTCCGTTTACAGTTACCGAGAAATCATTGCGATCGATTGGGAATTCGGCATCATTTGCATCAACATACACCCATTTTTCTTTAAAAACGTGTATTCTATATCCGTTATATTTAGTCTTGTCTAGAGTTTGATAAACTACATTTCCGCTGATGAGAGAGATTTTGTATTCGCTAGAATAGCCTCCCATGATGATAGCAATATTTTTCATTTTAAATGTTTAATCGGTTCACTGTTTAATCGATCAAAAGATTAAACGTATTCAAAACAAAATTATCATTTTTTTTGAAACGAAATACCTTTATCTTTGTTGCTTCTTAAAAATTAATTTATGAGTTTACGTAAGTATCTTACTAGTCGCGTTTTTTTCGGGCAATTGTTTGTAGCCATTGCTATTATTGCTGTTTTGGCCTATTTATTTATGCATTGGTTAACGTTTACAACGGATCACGGGCATGAAATTGCCGTTCCTAATTTAGCGAAATTAACGGAAGAGCAAGTTGAGGAGAAGTTAGATGATTTAGACCTAGATTATGTTCTTTTGGATAGTGTAGATTATAGAGACGATTACCCAAAGTTTAGTGTAGTAGAGCAAGACCCTTTGCCAGGAACTAAAGTTAAGGTAGGAAGAAAAGTATATATCAAAATTAATTCTTCTGGTTTTTCTTCCATCCGAATTCCAAATTTGATTGAGAAGACGTATCGCGAGGCTGTGCCTACTTTGAAAGCACTAGGATTAGAAGCTGGAACGGTTACTTATATACCAAATTTAGCTAAAGATATGGTTCTTGAGATGCGCTTTAAAGGTAGAAATCTAAAAGCTGGCGACCGTGTTTTAAAAGCTTCTAAAATTGATTTGGTATTAGGAGATGGTAAAGCCACTTATGAAGATGAAGCGGCCAAAGACAGTTTACAAGCTCCTGCAGTAGAATCAGAAACTCCTGTGAATGAACAATAATATCGAGACCTTAGATTTAGAAGACGAGTTATTTGAGCACTATCGTTTTGAGGTTCCCAAAGGGCAAGCCATTTTGAGAATCGATAAGTATTTGATGAACTTGATTCAGAATGCTACCCGAAATAAAATTCAGAATGCCGCTACGGATGGGAATATTTTTGTAAATGATATTCCAGTAAAATCCAATTACAAAGTCAAGCCTTTTGATGTAATAACGGTGATGTTGTCACATCCGCCATTTGAGAATCATATTCTTCCAGAAGATCTTCCAATAAATATTGTATATGAAGATGCGGCTTTATTGTTGGTTAACAAAGATCCTGGAATGGTGGTACATCCAGGACATGGTAATTACACAGGAACTTTAGTGAATGCTTTAGCACATCATTTTGATAATCTACCGATGAACAGTAGCGAGCGCCCTGGATTGGTGCATCGCATTGATAAAGACACTTCAGGATTATTAGTAGTTGCAAAAACGGAAGCAGCTATGACACATTTGGCCAAACAATTTGAAGCCAAAACTACAGAACGTGAATATATTGCTTTGGTTTGGGGAAATGTCGTAGCTGAAAGTGGAACTATAGAAGGGAACCTAGCACGACACTTAAAAGATAGAATGCAAATGGCTGTTTTTGATGACCCAGAAATTGGAAAACCAGCTATTACCCATTATAAAGTGTTAGAGCGTTTTGGTTACGTTACTTTGATTTCTTGTCAGTTAGAAACAGGTCGTACCCACCAGATTAGAGCACATATGAAACATATTGGTCATCCGTTGTTTAATGATGAACGTTATGGAGGGCATTTGATACTAAAAGGGACAACGTTTACAAAATACAAGCAGTTTATAGAAAATTGCTTTAAAGCCTTGCCGAGACAAGCTTTGCATGCTAAAACCTTAGGTTTTGTTCATCCAACGACTGGAGAAATGATGCGTTTCGACACGGAAATTCCTGCTGATTTTCGGGATTGTATTGATAGATGGCGCAATTATTGCAAAACCCACGTAACCGACGAAGAATAGCAAATAAAAAAGGACTTGTATTTAAATGACAAGTCCTTTTATTTTAGAGAGGTATTTTTTCTATTAAAATGCTATTTTGATGGCAATCAAAATAGGTACAAGTTTTTTCGATGATGTTTACGGTCCATTGTGCGATTCCGCATTGAGCAGCTTGTTTGCAAAAAGTCAAATAATCGGTTTGACCTTCTTGATGCATTACTAAAAACTCTATAAATCTTTCTTTATTTGCTGAATTAGCTATTGCCAGAGTATCATAAGTTTCTGTAGCAGTTGTTCTGTAGTTGTCACTGCCAAAATATTCTACGTGACCATCGGTAACAAAAGTGTCGTAACCAATGACCCTCAAGTTGATTAAATCTTGAATGTATTTTGGGAAATCAGCACCTGATTTTACTTTATTATGTGCTTCTTTAATCTGAGCGATTGTAAACATAGATATTGATGTTTAAAGTGAAATAAAATCGGAAGTTTTTGGAAACGAATTCAATGCATCAACAACAATTTGAGGAGTCGGTTGGGCTAATTTTCTTAATTTGGTATCCATCCAAGCACCATCTACAGTTATGGTAGCACACAAAACTTCGTCACGGTAAAATTCATGTACGATAGACCAACGCGAAGCATCAGGCTTCATTTTTGCAATTTTAGTTTGCATAATAATGGTATCCGAAAGATTGATTTCTTTTCTAAAAACACATTCTTCTCTAAACAATACAGGACCAAAATGCTCTGTTTTCATCACGCGTAAGGTTAAACCTAATTCTTCTAAAATTTCGATTCTATGTTGTGCGCCAAAATCATAATAAGCGCTGTGACGCATATGAAAATTGGGGTCTAAATCTGACCAACGAAAAGAGAGTTGTTTGCTAAATGTAGCCATAAGTATGTTTTTTATTCTTTTGTAATGAAGAGGCGAAATTACGAATATATATTGTTTTTCTGGAGAAACAATTGAATATAGCAAACCTGATTTCTATCATTCAACAAAGTTTGACTAGTTGTTTTATCTTTAAAAGGTTGGTTCTTTGAATATTGGTTTTACTAGTCTAAAATTGTGAATATCTATTTTGCAGAATAATTCCTTTTATTAGCGTGAAAATCTATCTTTGGCTCCCTAAAAAAAATCAAGATGAGCACAATTTGGTACGAATGCAAAGTAAAGTACAGAAAAACCGATGAAACTGGCGGACAGAAGATTACCACCGAACCTTATTTGGTAGATGCCTTATCCTATACCGAGGCTGAAAAACGAATCAATGAAGAAATGGCGGCTTACATCAGTGAAGAGTTCAAGATTACCAACATAAAAGTGGGCAATTATGCCGAAATTCATCCTTTTGAAAATGCTGATCGCTGGTTCAAATCCAAAGTGTCTTTATTAGCTTTTGATGAAGAAAGTGGCAAGGAGCGCAAGACCAATATGTATCTTTTGGTACAAGCTAATGATGTAAAAGAAGCATTTGATAATACGACTATCGCCATGAAAAACACCATGGGGGAATATACGATTCCTGCTATATCCGAATCTCCTATTATGGATGTTTTTCCTTATTTTAGTGGAGAAGAGGACGAGACGGAAGCGTTGGAACGTTTTAATGCCTTAAAAGCATCTACAGCGCCTAAATTCGATACCGATACTTACGAAACCGAAGCGCTAAAAGCAGAATTACTTCAAGAAATAGAATAATTTTTTCCAGCTTCAAATAATCAAAAAGCCTGCAAAAACTTTCTCTTTGCAGGCTTTTTGATATTTTATAAAACAGAACCTATTTATCGATAGATCCCAAAACACGCTTCATAAATGTGTTCAAAGCTTCTTTCTTATCAGTACCCGTTTTCACCATTTTATGTACTTCCAAAGCGCCATACATATTCGAAATCAATTCGCCAATCACATCCAACTCTTCGTCTTTTAAAGAAGGAACTTCTGTAAGTGCTTCTAAAACTTCTATAGTTTCAATGATGTAATCTTGGTCGTTTTCTTCTATAAATTGAGTCAGGTGTTTGATAACAGGTAATTTCATTGGAATAAATGTATATAGATTGGAAATAATTGTAAGTGGGAGTAATTCGTTTTCTTAAGCGATTTCTTTTACTAAATCGGCTAAAACTTCTGCTTTATTAGTTTGTGTTTCGTTAACTAATTTTCCTCCAACAAACGTAGCAAAAGTAGGTAGGTTACTCACATTAGCTAGCTTTCTAGATTCAGGTGAATTTTCAGCATCCACCAAAACAAACGTTAGATTTTCGTTTTCAGTGGCCATTTTTTTGAATTTTGGCTTCATAATTCTACAATTACCACACCAAGAAGCCGAATATTGAACCACTACTTTTTCGTTTTGTGCAACCAAAGCACCCAACGTATCTTCGTTTAATTCGATTAACATAATTTAAATTTTAAAATTCATTTTTTAAAATCCCAAATTCCAATTTTTGATAGTCCTAAAACGAACTACATTGGAATTTGGAATTTAAAATTTGGAACTTGTTATTAGTTTAAGCTTAAGTATTCAGCAGTACTTTTTCTGTCAGCATTCATTGCTTCTTTACCAGCTTCCCAGTTAGCAGGACAAACTTCACCTTTTACTTGAATGTGAGTGTAAGCATCTACCATACGCAAGTATTCGTTTACGTTACGACCTAATGGCATATCGTTAACACTTTCGTGGAAAATTTTTCCAGTTTCGTCAATCAAATAAGTAGCTCTGTAAGTTACGTTAGAACCTTCAAGAATTACAGAATCAGTTTCTTCGCTGTAGCTAGTAGATTCGATATCCAAAATACCTAAAATGTTAGCCAAGTTTCTGTTAGTATCAGCCAAGATTGGATACGTTACTCCCTCGATACCACCATTGTTTTTTGGTGTGTTCAACCAAGCAAAGTGTACTTCGTTAGTATCGCAAGAAGCACCAATTACAATTGTATTTCTTTTTTCAAATTCTGGTAAAGCGGCTTGAAAAGCGTGTAATTCAGTTGGACATACAAAAGTGAAATCTTTTGGGTACCAGAACAACAATACTTTTTTATTGTTGTTTACTGCTTCTTCAAAAATGTTGATTTTCAAATTATCTCCCATTTCAGAGATAGCATCAACCGCAATACTTGGAAATTTTTTACCTACTAATGACATAATGATTATGATTTAAAATTTTGTTTATTTCTGTTCGGCAAAGGTAATTAGTAAGTGTCCGAGTTGCTCAAAGTTTTAATTATAATTAACTATAATCGAATAGGAGTTGCTTATTTTGTAAAAAAATAACAGTTTTTAACGAAAACGTTGTAGATAATTTAAAATATTGATAACTAGTGGTTTGTAGGTCTATTTTGGCTAATTTTTAGGAGCAGGAAACTTTAGGCTTTTATGGAAACAAAGTCCCGCTCTCCGCTATATCTTGCTTGCCGAACCCCGGCAATCAAGGATGCCGCTCCCATCGGGGCTAAAAAGCAGCAATGGGCTTTCTTGTGAGCATTAGTCAAAAAAAAACGATAGTTAATTAACTATCGTTTCTAAATTTTTTTACATTAAGTTATTTCAAAAGCAAAGTAACAGGCAAAGTTCCTTCGTATGCTTGGTTCAAGGTTATTTTTTGAGCGGCAACTTCTTGAAATTCCTTAAGGTCTTGGTACGCTACGACAACAATTTTGGCAGCCAAAATATTCGGAAGCACTTGTAGCGCATACGGATTTCCAAACAAATGCAAGACCACTTTTTTAGTCAATACCACTTCACTTAGCCAAGTAATAATCGCATCTTCAATTTCAAAATTTGCTAAAGGTTTGGCTTTTGGTACAAATAAAGCAATCATCAAAGTGTCATATTTGTCCATTGCTTGTAGTTTTTCTTCCAGATTTTCTTCTCCCAGCGCAATCGAAAAAGAGTCTCCCTGAATCGTATTTTCTAATCCTTCAAAAAATGGATTGTCACTTTCTCTATATACACTCACTTTTGCTACACGTCCACCATTGCTGACAAAATCAGATATAGAAGAGGTGCTGTCTTTTTTGACCAAAGTAATCGCTTTTTCAGCACATTTTTGGTTGATTACAGCTGTAGATTTCCAGTCTAAATCAGTGGCTTCAAATTTGCTATCGGTAATCAAACCAGCTTGTACTTTGCATTTCCAAATACGTTCAAAACTAGCTTCAATTCTAGAAATATCAGCTCTTTTTAAAATTTCCTGAATCCCTTCGGGCACATTTTCTGCAAAGCACAATACATCGTTTCCAGCATTAAAAGCTTCCCATTCCAATATGCCTTTAGTTGGGTATAGTTTGGAAACACTATGCATATTCAAAGCATCCGAAATGACCAGACCATCGTATCCCAATCGTTCTCTAAGCAAACCTTCAATCACTGCTTTTGAGAGTGTTGCCGAGGTATTTGCTCCATTGTTCAGAGCAGGAACCGCCAAATGGCCAATCATTATGGAGTCGACTTTGTTTTCAATTCCTTTAATAAAAGGAACTAATTCATTAGACAGTAACTCGTCTAAGTTTTCATTTAGAACAGGTAATCCCAAATGAGAATCGACATTGGTATTACCGTGACCTGGGAAGTGTTTTAAGCACCCCAAAATCCCAGCAGCTGTCATTCCTTTCAAATACTCCAAAGCAAAGGTGCCGACTTTGTTTTTGTCTTCTCCAAAAGAACGATATCCAATTACAGGATTGTTTGGGTCAGTATTAATGTCAGCCAAAGGAGCTAAGTTGTAATGAATACCAGCCGATTGTAAGTCCTTTCCGATTTGTTTTCCTATTTCATACACCAATTCTTTATCTGCTACAGGAACAGCTCCAAGTGTAATGGCATAAGGATATTGAGGTGTTTTTTCAACGCGCATTGCCAAACCCCATTCGGCATCTATACTCATCAATAGCGGAGTTTTAGCTACTTTTTGGTAACGAACAATTAAGGCTTTTAATCGCTCGTAACTCTCATCATTGAATTCAATTTTTTTGTTGCCTTCATAGTTGGTAGCCGCACTAGCTCGACTGTGAAAAAATGTCAAGCCACCAATATTGTATTCACGAATTAAATGTTCTGTTGCCTGAATGTTTTCCTCGCTATCGTTAATAAATACAGCGGGAAAAAAGAATTGTCCTATTTTTTGTTCGGTTGTCATACCTTGTATTACTATTTTTCTGTTTCTTTTTTTCCAAAATCATAAGGAAAAATCAAAAATCGAGATAAAATAATCCCTGGAATTGTTGCTAAAAATACCCAAATAAAGAAGTTACCATAGCCCAAATACTCTTGAATATAACCACTTGCCATTCCGGGAAGCATCATTCCTAAAGCCATAAATCCAGTGGCAATAGAGTAGTGGGAGGTTTTGGATTCTCCTTCGGCTACGTAAATTAAATACATTAAGAAAGCCGCAAAACCAAAGCCATATCCAAACTGCTCCAAAACTACAGTGATGTAAATATAAAGTACAGAGCTAGGATGAAAATGGGCTAAAAGAACAAACCCAATAATTGGCAAATGCATCGTTAAAATCATAGGGAGCATCCATTTTCCTAAACCGTCTCTTGAGATGACGATTCCGCCAATGATTCCACCAATAACTAGAGCGGCGACCCCAAAGGTTCCGTAAATAATTCCAACATCTTCGGTACTTAATCCCATTCCGCCTTTGGTTATATCATCAATTAAAAAGGGAGAAAGCATCTTCATCAATTGTGATTCTCCTAGGCGATAAACCAATATGAAAGTAAGAATCAATCCTATTTGTTTCTTTTGAAAAAAAGTAGCAAATACTTCGGTAAAGCTTACTTTATGATTGGCATTACTTTTTATGTATTCCTGTTCAATTTCTGGGTTTGGTGTCATAAAAAAGTTGTAGACCGTGATGAAAATCATAATCAAAGCCACCACGAGCATAGTATACGACCAAGCTTTGCTTTTGTCACCGTATTTTTCTTCTAAGAATCCAGCCAAAAGTACAATTACACCATTGGCAGTAAGCATCGATAAACGGTAAAAAGTACTGCGAATCCCTAAGAAAAAAGATTGTTTGTCTTTGGTTAACGCTAATAAATAGAATCCATCAATAGCCACATCATTAGAAGCAGACGCAAAAGCACCCACCCAAAATAAAGCCAAACTCAATACAAAAAAATGTTGCATCGGAATGGTTAATCCAACGATTAAAAAAGCAATCGAAATGACCAATTGCATCGCCAAAAACCATTTTCTTTTGGTTGCGTGTAAATCAATGAAAGGACTCCAAAGCGGTTTGATAACCCAAGGCAAGTAGAGTAAACTAGTGTACATACCAATATCTTCATTGCTGATGCCTAAATTTTTGTACATCAAAACAGATACAGATATGATTATGGCATACGGAAAACCTGATGCAAAATTCAAAAGTGGTATCCAATACCAAGGATTTTTTTCTGATTTCATAGGATGGTAGAAAAGGTTGGGTTAGTCTTCTTTGGGTAAATCAATGATGATTTCTTTACTTTCATTACCATAAAAGTCGATGAAAGTAAGGGCGAAAGCTTTGTTTTTATCTACATCGCTTAGCGGAATACTAAAATTGATTATCGTTGCTTTTGGGTCGACAAAATATTTCTTCATAATTTGACTAGCGTCTTGAAGGTCGATTTTGGAATCTCTTTTGGCACCATATACCACTACATAACGAATTTTGGTATTCAAAGGCATTTGTAAAGTAAAAGTGCAATTGACCGAATCGATTTCAATTTTATTAACTACAGGTGTATCTATTACGACGTGTTTTGAATTGGGAACAGGCAACGGAATTGCAGGATATTTATACTGATGATTTTGTATTAATTGTGTCACGTCTTGATGATTATTGATAAACCATTTAGCGCTATAAAAAGCATTTCCTTGCACATTAGCATAGCTTCGGGTCAAGTCAATTTGATTGGGAATTTCATGAATGTTGTTCCACTTTTTATCCGAATCACCTTTGATTTTGTAGGTGCTGTTGCCCATATAGAGATTAACACCATTGGTGTTTTCTGACCACCATTTTAGTAGTTTGGCATATGAAGCCGTTTTGTGGTCTATGCTCCAATACAATTGAGGCAATAGATAATCTATCCATTTATTTTGCATCCAAAGAATAGGGTCGGCATACAAATCATCATAATTGGTTTGTCCTGATTGTGTATCTGAACCTTTAGGGTCCATCGATTTGTTTCTCCAAACACCAAATGGGCTAATGCCAAATTGCACCCAAGGTTTGTGATTCTTAATGGCAGAGTGAATGCTTTTTACAAATGTAGTTACATTGTTTCTACGCCAATCTTCGAGATTCATTCCATTGCCGTATTTTTTGAAAGAATCAGCATCGTTAAATTCTTCTCCTTTAATTTTATAAGGATAAAAGTAATCATCAAAATGGATGGCATCAATATCATATTTCATTACAACTTCTTCTACCACTTTTACTAAATGATTTTGAACTTCTGGTAATGCAGGGTTATAATACATTTTTCCACCATAAGTAATCATCCATTGTGGATATTTGAAAATATCGTGATTAGGGCTAAGTTGCGCTTTATTCAAGTCGAAAGTGGCACGATAGGGATTAAGCCAAGCGTGGAATTCAAATCCCCTCTTGTGGGCTTCTTCAATCATCCATTCCAAAGCATCGTAATAAGGAGTGGGTGCTTTTCCTTCTTTTCCAGTCAAAAAACGAGACCAAGGCGCTAATTCTGAAGGATAGAAGGCATCTCCCACGCTTCGAATTTGAACGATAACTGCATTGTAATTGAGCTTTTGATAGGTATCGAGAATTTGTAAATAGTCTGCTTTCTGTTTAGCAACGGAGTCATTGCTTTTTTTAGGCCAGTCAATATTTACGACAGTAGCAATCCAAACACCTCTAAATTCATTTTTAGGATAATGGTCTTTTTTTTGAGCAATTCCATTAGTAATGATAGATAGTAATAAAATAAATAGAAGAAGTAATACTTTATTTTTGGTCATTATTTTTTCGTTTATAATGCATTCAAAAATAGTTTTTTTACATTAGAAAAAAGGATTATTATTCAATAAATTCTTTTAAATGTTGATTGATTAGTTGAAGGAAAGGCTTTTTTGAAATGATCTTTTTCTATTTTTAAGTGGGGAAATGAAAAAGTAAAACCTCATTCAACTTTTTTCTGAATGAGGTTTTATTTTGGGCAAAAAGGTTGAAATCCATTTTCTTTTTTGGGGCCTATCTTCCAATTTTATATACAAGTTTAAAATAGTTGCTACCAATTATTGGAATTCCATTAGCGCTTTTTTTATCTTTTGTACTAGCACTTCCATACATAGCACAAAGGTCGACTCTTGGAAGGGCATTAAAAAGATACTCTATAGCAATTGAATCAGAGATATGAATACGATAGGCAAGATTAGCGCCCACGGTTAAATGTGAACTTTTTTGTTCTGTAGAAATTCCTCCTCCCCATTTTCCCCATCTATTGATTAATGTAGGCTCGATAGATGGAATTATAGTTGATTTAATATTCATAGCACCAATTCTGGCATATAGTGGAATGTGATACCCAAAACCAATAGTGTTTTTACTATACTGAATCATAGAAAAACGTTCATATCCTACATTAATTTCAAAATTTTTCGAAACCATTGCAAATTGTAGTAGATAGTTCAAAGCACTTTCGTTATTTGTAGGATCACTTCCAGATATTAAATTTCTGGCATCTAAAGCGCCTGAGAATGAAAGGTAGTTTTCTTTATCGCTTTGAGCAAAAGCGATAGTGCTAACGAGTAATAGAAATAATGTTTTCATGGTTTTTTGGTTTTAAGTTGTAGTTTTAGTTTCAGGTCATCTTTTTTTATTTTATATCATTTACTTAGAATAATTTTTTATGTTGTGATTGAGTTCTTAAGTAAAAGAACCTAGTTCTTTTGTAGCTTGTTGATCTAAATCTCTTGAGATTCTTTGATTAGTACAATAATTCATGATTCCCTTCGTTTTTGTTAAAATATTGGTAATGAATTGATCCGTTCTAATGTGTTATATAAGTGCTAATCTAATTTTATGCGACATTGAAAACATGATGTCTTTCAATGCTATGTGAATATTTGTACTTTCATTTCTTTTCAAATCGTTGAACTGTTGTAAGCTTAAATCTTCCTTTTCTGTTTGTAATTCAATAAGAGATTTTCTTATTTGATCGATTTCAGAAATTAGCTTTTTCTTGATATTTATAGAGTTATAGTTGTTTGCTAAAACTTCTGTAAATTGATTAGTGTTTTTGGATTTGAAAAATAATACTTGAAACTATTGCTCTCTTTTGGATTATTCTTTCCGCTAGATTTAATTTATAAAACAAATAATTCAGGTATAGAATAGAGGTGATAACGTACTAACAACCTTGTATTAATGGTTAATTTAAATTGTTAGTTATAAAAATAGTCGTCACTATTTTTTTGGTTCGAGATGTTTGAGCTATTTGCCTTAACATTTAACCTTGATTTTGTGGTATTTTGTTATATTAAATTTACGAAATGGATATGGCTTGTATTTAAAATCTTGCTTAAGATTTATTAAGTTGTTAAAATTTAACTTTTTTTGTAGTAAAAGTCATTTTAAACGTGCTTTTTTTCTTTATTTTTCATAAAGATTTTATAGTTAATTTCTTGCGTACTAGTACTTTACAAAAGAATAAGAGACGATTTTAATTAAATAAAAAGGTCTCTGATGAAGTGCTATGTTTTGTGTTTAAGTGCTTTATGCTAAACTTAAAAAGGAAAAGAGATTTTTCCCATACTAATTTCAGGGATACTGTTATTTTTTTTAGAATTGTTTGATTTTCCTGAAATGGTTTCATTTGCTAGGACAGCAAATAAGATGGCTTCTTTAGCGTCCCCATCAATTCCTAGTGAAGTTGTTGATGTAATGGGGAATGGCAGTAATTCTTTTAGGTGTTGAATCAATAACGGATTATGAATGCCGCCGCCGGAGATATAAATTGTAGTTGCTTCGTTTTTGTTAATGCTGGTTTGGGTAACTTCAAGAATCGCTTCAGCTATCGTTTCGGCACTAAATCGGGTTAATGTTGCTAAGACATCTTCAACTTTAAGGTTTAAGTTGTTGGATGCTTGCAGTGCATTTTCTAAATAAGCTTTATTAAACAATTCGGGACCTGTACTTTTAGGAAAAGAGGTGGTAAAAAAGGAATTGTTTTTTAATACCTTAAGTAAGTTGAGGTTTACGGCTCCTTTTTTTGCAATGGCCGCATCTATATCATATGCTAAGTCGGGAAAATGTTGTCGGGTGTAGGCATCCATTAAAGTATTGCCTGTTCCCGTGTCAGTAACAAAAATAGAATCAAATGAGCTAGATTTTGGTATCAATGTAAAATTGGCAATCCCACCAATGTTGAGTAAAATTCTATTCTCAGTGGAAGAATGAAACAAAAAGTAATCACCATAAACGGCTAATGGCGCACCTTCACCTCCTGCAGCCAAATGTTTTTGTCGAAAATCAGAAATCGTGATACATTGTGTAGTAACGGACAAATGATCTCCATCGCCAATCTGTAGCGTTGCATTAGGAAAGTTGTCTTGTTGGTGTAAGCTTTTAGGTGCGTGCATAACCGTTTGTCCATGCGAAGCGATCAAATCGACATCGGCAGAGGTGAGTTGCCATTGGTGTAAACAATCCAAAACTATTTTTCCGTGTAATAGTCCAATCCATTCATTCAGTAAAGCTAGGTGTTGAAAGTCAATATTTTGTTGAGCAAAAACCTTTCTAATAGCTCCTTTTGTTTCATCATCATAAGGTATGGTTACAAAGTGTACTAAAGTTACTTTAGTGTTAGTTCCTGAACCTGCAATTTTGCAATATGCTACGTCCAATCCGTCAAGTGAGGTTCCTGACATCAATCCAATGATATTTTTTTCAGTTTTTTGTGCAATACTAAATAGTGATTGAAGATTTGGATTCATGATGTAGTGTTAATGAATTGTTCTGTTTCAAAAGTACTATAAAATTGATTCTCGTAAAAGAAGGTGCCGTTTTCAAATTGACGCTTTTATTTTTTTTAAGAAAAATAGTCATGAACTAAACGTTCTGTTCTAAATTATAGTTGATTTTAATACGTTTTTTTGAATAACAAAAGGTTGGGAGTCGAGTGCTTTGAACAAAAAAATACGTTATTGTTTTCTTTTTCTCAAAAAAATATCAGATTGTAAGCTTGATATTAAGGATATTACTAATTTTATGCTTTATGTGAATTAAATTTTAGTAAATTATAATCATAAAATTATTAATTTTTTCTTGTATGTTTGTTTTATGTATATATTTGACTTTTTTAACACGATAAAAAAGAATTATTTGTTTTAATGGTGGTTTTTAAAGATAAAACTAGTTTTTAGGCGAGTTGTTTTTAATTTTTATGATACAATAATTTAATTTTTAGTTTTAAAAGCATTTATTTGCAAAGCATACATTAACTAACCATTACCGATAAAATTTAAAAAATGGCATTAAAAGGTTTATTTAGGAAAAAGACTGTTCAAGACATTTTAAAGCAAGTTGAGAAAAATAATTTAGAGGGACATGAAGCTCTAGGGAAGCACTTAACCGCTCGTGATTTAACCGCTTTTGGGATAGCGGCCATTGTAGGAGCAGGAATTTTTAGTACTATTGGAAAAGCCAGTGCAGATGGTGGTCCGGCAGTTATTTTCTTGTTTTTGTTTACAGCTGTAGCTTGTAGTTTTGCCGCTTTTGCTTATGCTGAATTTGCTTCAATGGTGCCTGTGTCAGGGAGTGCTTACACTTACTCTTATGTAGCTTTTGGTGAACTCATCGCATGGATTATTGGTTGGGCCTTAATCATGGAATATGCCGTAGGAAATATTACTGTAGCAATATCATGGAGTGATTATTTTACGGGTTTACTTCAGAGTGGAGGTATTACTTTACCACAATGGGTACAAATGGATTATTTAACGGCTTCTAATGGATTCAAAGATGCGACGGCTTTAATGCAAGGAGGAAAATCTTTCGAGAACTTATCGGCAGCTACCCAAGCAGCATACACAGCATGGACAACTTCTCCCACTATCGGTTCTTTTCATTTAGTTGCCGATTTACCTGCGTTATTAATTATTATTTTGATTACGGCTTTAGTGTATCGTGGCATGAAAGAGTCTAGAAATGCTAGTAATCTAATGGTTGCCATAAAAGTTTGTGTTGTATTATTAGTGATAGCAGTAGGGATTTTTTATGTAGATACAGCCAATTGGTCTCCTTTCGCACCCAATGGTGTTTCTGGAGTATTAAAAGGAGTTTCGGCAGTGTTTTTTGCTTATATTGGTTTTGATGCGATTTCGACCACAGCAGAAGAATGCAAGGATCCGCAACGCGATTTACCAAAAGGAATGATGTGGGCTATTATCATTTGTACACTTTTATATATAGCAATTGCTTTGGTTTTGACAGGAATGGTTAGCTATAACCAATTGAACGTGGGTGATCCATTAGCTTTTGTTTTTGAAAAATTAGATTTAAAATGGTTGTCTGGAATTATTGCAGTTTCAGCAGTTGTTGCTATGGCTAGTGTGTTATTAGTTTTCCAAATGGGACAACCTCGTATTTGGATGAGTATGAGTAGAGATGGTTTGTTACCAAAGAAATTTTCTACAGTACATCCTAAATTCAAAACGCCTTCCTTCGCGACGATCGTTACTGGTTTTGTAGTGGCTGTACCAGCATTATTCTTAAACTTAACCATGGTAACCGATTTATGTAGTATTGGTACCTTGTTTGCTTTTGTTTTGGTTTGTGCAGGCGTGTTGTCATTGCAAAATAAAACAGATATTCCACGAGGGAAATTCAAAACACCTTATGTGAATTCAAAATTTATCATGCCTATTCTATTGATTGTAGGATTAGTTTTTGCTTTTGGATTTAATGAAAAAGCGACTATGGATTTCATTACTAATAAAACTCAAGTAAATGAACCTTCTTCCATTGTGACTTCATTAAATCAAGAAGAAACACAAAAGGTTTCTGAGTATTTAGTAGCTTTAGAAGGAGCAGCTTCTTCAGATTTAGAAAGTTTGTTGAGTAAACATGCTGAAGATGAGGTAAAATACGCAGAAGTTGTAGCTGGATTGCCAGTTTCAGATGCGATTAAATATGAAAGTGGTTTTAATTTGTTCAAACATAAAATCCCAATGTGGATTTTCTTATTCTCCTTAATTGGATTATGTGTATGGGCTTACAAACAAAATTTATCATTGATTCCGTTGTTAGGCTTAATTTGTTGTCTATACATGATGGCAGAGTTAAGTGTATGGAACTGGATTTATTTTGGCGTATGGTTATTGATCGGTTTGGTGATTTATTTTAGCTTTAGCCGAAAAAATAGTAAACTAAATACAAAAACAGTATAAAACGAAGACATAATCAACTAACCTCTTAGTGCAAACTAAGAGGTTTTTTCATGCCTTCATTTGAGAGTTTTACTAAGATGTATTGTGTTGATTTTCTTTTATTTGTATTTAATTTAATATCTTTATACATAATGTTTTACACTTTTAAAATAGTTTTTATCTATTGAAATTAAAAAACCAACAGGTAAAACTATGGTAAATTAGCAATCATTAAGATATCAATTTAAATAATCATACTATGGAAAGTAACAGTAATTCTTCTAGCGGAAGTGGTAAATGTCCGTTTTCTAGCGGTGCGCTAACTCAAAGTGCAAGCACAGGTGCAAGCAATCAAGATTGGTGGCCTAAATCTCTCAACTTGGATATTCTTCATCAACACGATAACAAAACCAATCCTTTAGGAGCGTCTTTTAATTATGCCGAAGAATTTAAAAAATTAGATTTAGATGCATTAAAAAATGATTTAAAAGCTTTTATGACCGAAAGTCAAGAGTGGTGGCCTGCTGATTGGGGACATTATGGTGGTTTGATGATTAGAATGGCGTGGCATTCTGCTGGTACGTACAGAATTGCAGATGGTCGTGGGGGTGCAGGAACAGGAAACATCCGTTTTGCTCCGTTAAACAGTTGGCCTGATAATGGGAATTTGGATAAAGCCAGAAGATTATTGTGGCCGATTAAAAAGAAATATGGTAACAAAATTTCATGGGCTGATTTGATGATTTTAGCGGGGAATATGGCCTATGAATCAATGGGACTCAAAACATTTGGTTTTTCGGGAGGTCGTGAAGATATTTGGCATCCAGAGAAAGATGTGTATTGGGGAGCAGAAAAAGAATGGTTAGCCAAAAGCGGCAGTGAAGGCAGCAGATATTCTGGAGAAAGAAATTTAGAAAATCCTTTAGCTGCTGTTATGATGGGGTTAATTTATGTAAACCCTGAAGGGGTAGACGGGCAACCTGATCCTTTAAAAACAGCTCACGATGTTCGTATTACTTTCCAGCGAATGGCAATGAACGATGAAGAAACGGTAGCATTAACTGCTGGTGGACATACCGTAGGAAAAGCTCATGGGAATGGTGATGCTTCAAAATTAGGGCCAGAACCAGAAGGCGGAGCCATTGAAAACCAAGGTTTAGGATGGCTAAACCCTAAAGGAAATGGAAATGCTGGTGATACCGTAACTAGTGGTTTGGAAGGATCATGGACCACTCATCCAACGCGTTGGGATAACGAATATTTTGATTTGTTATTGAATCATGATTGGGCGTTAACCAAAAGTCCTGCGGGCGCTTGGCAATGGGAACCGACCAACATCAAAGAAGAAGATAAACCTATAGACGCACACAATCCATCTGTACGAAGAAATCCAATCATGACTGACGCTGATATGGCTATGAAAATGGATCCAGCTTACCGAGCGATTTCAGAGCGTTTTTATAAAGATCCAGCATATTTCTCGGATGTGTTTGCTAGAGCTTGGTTCAAATTAACACACCGTGATTTAGGACCAAAAGAACGCTATTTGGGAGCCGATGTGCCACAAGAAGATTTGATTTGGCAAGATCCTGTTCCAAAAGTGGAGTACACCTTATCTGATGCTGAAATCGAAGAACTAAAAGCTACGTTATTAAACAGCGGATTGAATAGAGCAGAACTAATCAACACCGCTTGGGATAGTGCAAGAACGTTCAGAGGTTCTGATTTTAGAGGTGGAGCCAATGGAGCACGAATCCGATTAGCACCACAAAAAGAGTGGCAAGCCAACGAACCAGAAAGATTGCAAAAGGTAATCGCCAAACTTACCGAAATTCAGGCAGGTTTGTCTAAAAAAGTAAGTCTTGCAGATTTGATTGTTTTGGGAGGAAGTGCAGCCATAGAAAAAGCGGCACAAGAAGGCGGATTCAATGTAAAAGTACCTTTCCATGCGGGTAGAGGAGATGCTTCACAAGAAATGACCGATGTAGAATCGTTTGAAGTTTTAGAACCGACTAATGATGCTTTCAGAAACTTCATGAAGGCAAAATATGTGGTACAACCTGAAGAATTAATGCTTGACAAAGCCCAACTTCTAGGATTAACAGCGGCAGAAATGACGGTTTTACTAGGCGGGATGCGTGTTTTGGGTACGAATTATGGCGGAACCAAACACGGGGTATTCACCAACAATGAAGGTGTGCTAAGCAATGATTTCTTTGTTAACCTCACCGATATGAACTACAGTTGGAAACCCGAAGGCGATAACTTGTACCACATTGTGGATAAAAAATCTGGGGCGACCAAATGGACAGCTACTAGAGTTGATTTGGTATTTGGTTCTAATTCCGTTTTAAGAGCTTATGCTGAGGTATATGCACAAGACGACAACAAAGAAAAATTTGTTACAGACTTTATTAACGTTTGGAGCAAAGTGATGAACGCTGATCGTTTTGATTTAGTGTAAATTCATTTTTATTAGTATAAAGAAAAGTGGGCTTGTAGGCCCACTTTTTGTTTTTGTTTATGATTCTTCTAGTGTTTTTTTCAATCGCTGAAATTCTTCTGTATTGATTGCTCCAGAAGCCAATCTTTTTTTAAGTATTTCCAAAGGCGTATTTGATTTTGTTCTTTGTCCTGGAATAGCGTATGGTGTAGCAAATATCCAAATCAGAAAAACAAACCAAATCAGCCACCAAAAAAAGTGCATTCCCTAAAAATTATAGTTTTCGTAGTACATAATTTAATTTTTTAAGTGAGATCGTAAAAACCAAGCCATTTTTTCGTGTGCTTCCATTAATCCAGTTATAAAATCACTAGTACCCAAATCATGGAATTCATTCGCAAAAGATTTGATATGCTCTCTCAAAATGATGATGATACTTTCGTGATCGGTTAAAAGTTCTTTAATGAATCCTAGACTATCATTTTGTGATCGATCTTGTTCCGAAAGATGTGTTAATGATAGATAGGACTTTAGAGTAGCTGGAGGATAGTGACCAATAGAACGAATACGTTCCGCTACGCTATCAATTATTTCATCTAGTTGACCAAACTGGGTTTCAAAAAATTTGTGTTTGTCATAAAAATCGACTCCTTCTACATTCCAATGGGCATTTTTTGTTTTGATGTAAAGCACCGTTTCGTCTGCTAAAATTTTAGACAATTCATCGACAACGGCTTGTCGATGAGATTCTGATATTCCTATGGCTGTTTTCATATTGTTACTTTTTATTAAAGTGTTTTTTGATTTATCTGTTCGTTTTTTGGTTGCTATTTTTTATGACTAAAATGGATCACTTAGCTCACTAATTCTGATGAGTTTTTTGTTGACAAATTCCTCTAAACCTAGTGCCGCCATTTCTCTTCCATAGCCTGAATTTTTGGTACCACCAAACGGAAGATCAGCTTGAGTCCAAGTTGGGTGATTGATAAACACCATTCCTGTATCTATTTGGTTGGCGACGCGTTTCCCTCTTTCTATATCTTGGGTAAATACGGAACCGCCTAAACCGTAGGGCGAATTATTAGCCAATGCAATAGCTTCTTCTTCATTTTTTACTTTGAAAAATAAGGCTACTGGACCAAAAAACTCTTCATAAAAAACAGGATTATTCTGTGTCACATCAGTAAGAATGGTGGCCTCCATAAAGGCGCCAATTCTATCTACACGTTTTCCACCTAAAATAATTTTGGCACCTCCATCAACAGCTCTTTCGACTTGATTGGCTATTTTAGTAGCGGCTTCTTCCGTACAAAGTGGTCCTAATTGTGTTTTTGTGTCTACGGGATCGCCTACAACCAATTCGGCTAGTTTAGTTTTAAATTTTTCCAAGAAGGCATCTGCAATTTCGGCTACAACGATAAAACGTTTGGAAGCTACACAACACTGTCCGTTATTGTTGATACGCCCTACTACAGCCCAATCTACCGCTTGGTCAATATCAGCATCTTCTAGTACAATAAAAGCATCGCTACCGCCTAATTCTAGCACTGATTTTTTGATGTTTTTACCAGCTACGGTTGCTACATTAGCCCCTGCAGATTCACTACCTGTAAGCGAAACCCCTCTTACTCTTTTGTCCGCAATCAAATCGATTATTTGTTCGTGTGACACCATCAGATTAGTGTAAAGTCCTAATGGAGCTCCAGCTTCTATAAAGATTCTTTCCATGGCCATAGCGCATTGCGGCACATTTGAGGCGTGTTTGACGAGCACTGTGTTGCCAATCATAATATTAGGTGCCGCGAATCGTGCGACTTGATAAAAGGGGAAATTCCAAGGCTGTATGCCTAACAGTATCCCAATTGGACTAGACCTGATGAAGGCTTTTCCGTGAACAGGATTCAAGATTTTGTCGGCCAAAAGAGTTTCCGCATTTTTGGCGTAGTAGTCAAATATTTCGGCACTCAACTTTATTTCGCCTTGGGCATGACTCAAAAGTTTGCCCATTTCTAGGGTAATTATTTGAGCAAGCTCTTGCTTCTGTGCTCTTAAAAGTCCTGCAATTTTATACAACAATTGAGCTCTTACAGCGTAGTCTGTTGTTTTCCATGCGTCAAATGTAGCTGCTGCTTTTGAAATTGCATCATCTGTCGCATCGGCAGTCATGGCGTCAAAGGATTGTACGAGTTTGTTGGTGTTTGGATTAATGGTTTGAAAAGCCATAGTTTTTTATTTAATTATTAGTAATTAAAAATGTAATCTTCAAGATTTTATTTGCTACCCAATCAGTAAGGTAGGAGTAGGCGATGAAGTGTTCTTAAATTGAGTCAGTGTCTAGAAAATGACAGGGTGAAGTAAAGTGTGTTAAAAGAGGAAAAGCGGTAAAAGCAAGTGCTTTTACCGCTTTAAAATTGGATTTAGTTCACTAAACTATAATAATAATCTACTTCCAATTCGTTTTTTACGTGCCAAATACCAGGCGTATTCCAAGCAATACGAGCGGCTTCTTCTTTTTGATACCAAGAGCCTACGGTTCCTTTGAGCGTAACAGTTGTTCCAGAAACCGAAACAACTATATCGCTATCATCTATCGTCCAGCTTCTGCCAATGGCTTTTTCGATGTCCCTTTTTTCAATGGCGTCATGGCTTTCGGATTTGATTTTTATATTGTTGGTGACGCCTTTTACGCCAGCAAGATAAATAATAGCGCTTTTTGCAGCTTCTTTTTGGTAATTCCAAGGCAATTCACCTTCTAGAGTCACCCAGCCGTCTTCGACCTTAACGGTAACTTTATCCTCTGGAACCGACCAATTTGATTTTAGTGCCGCCAACACTTCATTGGCAATTTCTAAGCTGGTCTTTACGAAAGAGCTTGGGAATTTGACTTCGATTTTTTCAACTAGTGCTTTGACACCAATTACTTTTTTGGCAGCATTTTCGGCTTCCACTTTTTTTGCATAGCTATCTACCACGCCGGTCAAAGAAATTACACCATCTTTTGCTGTAACTCCAATCTCTGCTGCATTCAATAACGGTTCCCATTTAATGGCGTTTTGAACATCTGTCTGTAATTCTGCATTTGTTTTCATCATATTTTTTTTTCATTGTGAATGCGTTTCACAACAACACAAAGGTGAAAACTATTAGAGCTCAGTAGCTTATATAATTAAGAGGGAATGTTATATAATTAGTAGAAAGTGTTCACTTACATTTTTTTTGACATACGAAGTAGCGCATCCATGAAGCCCACTTTTTTTGAAGTTTTCTTTAACGTAGTTTTTGTACTGTTTATTACCTTCTGGAAAATTGGGTGTTACGTCAAGACCAGTTGCACCGTAAATTTGATTTTTTGGGAGTCTCTCTTTTTTTTTGTGCAACAGCAGTTGCTGTATAAATGATGAGCAGTGTTATGAGAAGTTGTTTTATAGTTGAGGTTTTAGTAGAGTTTTTTTGGTTTAAGTCTTATTATTTCTTTCCCATTCCGATTTCGTAATTCTAAATATGTTTACGGTGTTTTGGTTGTATTCTGTGAGTTTATCTATGGTCATGCCGTTTTTTATGGCAACTTTTTCAGAAGGTGTATTGGTTAAACTGATGATGGAAATCAAAGAATCGGAAAAGTTATGGTCAAAGGCAAAATCTCTGCATTTTTTTGCCGATTCAATAGCAAATCCTTGGTTCCAATATTCGGGTAAAATAGAATAGCCAATTTCCAATTCCAATTTGTCTTCTATCTTTTGGACTAAAAGTCCACAATGCCCGATTAATTTCCCCGATGTTTTATCTAATAACGCATTCATACCGCCTAAATTGTTTTCGTATCGGTATACTTGTTTGTCATACCATTTTTTACATTCCTTTTCAGGGCTTTCTAATGTAGCGTTCCAATATAGCGCAGTATTTGGGTCTTCATGAAAAGCTAACCAGTCCGAAAAGTCTGAGAGGTTGACTTCTCTAAACAGCAGTCTTTCGGATTCTTGGTTTTTTAAAAGGTATTTCATGGATTTTTTTATTTTCGTGTAACTATAGTGCGTTTGGCCTTAAAATTATTCTTATTGTTGGATTTGAAAAGAGAAAAATTCATTTTTTAGTGCGTTAACTTATTGAAATGATTTAGGACAACGAAACTAACATACTGCGAAGTCGGAGACATTCGCAGAGCGGTACTAAAGGGCTTTTGATTGATGATTTACGAACCACCGTATACGAGACCCGTACGCTCGGTGGTGTACTCAGGTTTTTTTGTTTTTTTTGTTTTCGTGAATGTAAACATTTGAGAGGCGCACTCCGTCAGTTTCTGGCGGAGCCGTCTAGTCGATTAGGCGCTGGCTTTTATTTATTTAGTTCTGTTTTGACGGCGATAAATTTTGAATAATTTATTATTGTATTTCTTTTAGGAAACCCTTTGCTTAAAATTTCATTTGCAGAAGTTCCACATAATTCTAAATTATTTCTTTTTGCATAGTCAAACATAGCATTTAATTTCTTTTGATTTTTTTCAATAAATAATTTTGTTGGAAGCGAGTCTATAGAATATATAGTTTGATTTTTATGATAATTATAATTGTGGTTTAGATAAATTTCTATTGTATCATTTAATTTTCTGTAAAATCTATCTTGCTCAGATACTAATTTTACACCATCTTTATTTTTATTGTAATAGACTATTTTAAATAGTTTCTTATTTGAGTTAGAATAAAAATCAATTTTACCAAAATTACTAATAGTATCATTTTTATCTAATCTTAGCTTTTTATAAGTCGCAATGTAATTTATTAGATTCCAATAATTTTCATCCGTTTTCACATAAAGAGTTGAATCTAGTTTTAGATTTTTATCAAAACTGCTTAAACCATTTTTTTCTCTTTGAGCGTTAAACTCATTAATTAATGATTCTCTCTCATTATTTTGACAAGAGAAAAATAGAATAGAAATTATTATAAGATATTTTAGTTTACTCATTTTTTCATTTGCTTGCGCCTAACGTCAGTCTGTCTCAAAACCTCCGCTTATTGTTTATCAAAAGTAGTCAAAATTGAGTTACATAAGGAGGAAAAGTTGTATATTTAAGTATGCAACATATATCAGGAATCTCCCGCCAGCAACTGCAAATAAGTGGTTTAGAAGATAAAATCAGTCTTGATAATCCTGTTCGTTTTATTGAAGCTTTCGTAGAGCATATCTCGCTTGAATTGCTTGGTTTTATGACTCGTATTCTTAAAAGTGAAGGCCGTCCTAGTTTTGAATCAAAAGTATTTCTTATACTTTATCTTTATGGATATCTCAATGGTCTTAGAAGTTCGAGAAAGCTAGAAAAAGAGAGCATTCGTAATATAGAATTACACTTAGGCAAAACTCAAGCAGAGTTTAAAAGAAGTGACACGCAAAACCGCACCGATAAGTCTCGTGAAACGTATCCGAAAAATCAATGACCCGAGCCTGAAAGGCGAATAGGCGAAGCAAATCCAGCGAGGATGGTTAAACTATTTTCGGGGAACGAGTATTATGGGCAAATTACTTGATCTAGACGGCTGGCTTAGAAACCGACTTCGATATTGCATTTGGCACGATTGGAAGAAACCCGAGCGAAAGAGAAAGAATCTTATACGCTTGGGCATTGACCAAGACCACGCCTATGCTTTTAGTCGCACTCGCAAAGGCGGGTGGGCAATTGCTCAGAGTCCGATTTTGAGTACTACCATTACTTTGAAACGCTTAAAACAGCGTGGCTATCAATCTTTAACCGATGTTTACATCGAACTTAACCCATCTCTTTGCGAACCGCCGAGTACAGCCTGTTCCGAAAGCTTGCGGGATGACCCGTACGCTCGGTGGTGTACTCAGGTTTTTATTGTTTTTTTGGTTTTCGTGAATGTAAACATTTGAGAGGCGCACTCGTTCCGTTCGGGGCGGAGCCGTCTACTCGATTGGCGGTAGTTTTTTTATTTAGAGTCTTCTAGCAATAATGTTACATATGAATTTCTAACTTCTCTTTCTTTTTTATTATTTACACCTTCTGTTGAAGCAAGCTTAAAATCTCCTGGAATATTTTGTTCAAAGGATTCTAAATTTGCTTTTAATTTTTCAAGATCTAAATCATCAATTTTATCATCCAATTTGGCAATTCCGACAATTAAAGAAAAAGAGTTTGATTTATTATACCAAATTGATTTTTGTTTTAATTTAAGTTTTAGTACTGTTTCTGCTGTTTTTTCAAATCTCGCAATTATTTCATCTTTGTCATAAAAATCAATTCCGTAATCGTTAAGTAGGGATGTAGTTTTTTCGTTTCTGTTGAAGAAATCAGTAATCACAGTAGACATCATATTTAAAATATGCATTAAATGTACTTTTCTTGCAATATCTCTACTCGTAAAAATTCCTTTTTCAGTCATTAATGATTGAAATTTACTGACTTTTTGTTTTTTTGCCCAAACAAAAAAATCTTTTGGAATATTAGGATCTTCTCTTAAGTCTTCTTGAGTTGAATCAAAGTCTAATTCTATTTCGTTTGCCAATAATTTTGCAACTAGCATATATTCTGCTGTTGAATATTCAGAAGCCATTTTTTCAATTATAGATAATGAATTTGAAGTTCGATTAATTCTTTGAAATATTTCTTGAACTTTTGGGTCATCATTTTCTAAATCAAGTTCAATGACAGCAACTTCATATTTAAGGAAGTTAGATTTTTCTTCTTCTGTTAAATTATTATAATATCTTCCATCTACTTCATATTGATTATCAATAAATTTAATTATTGCATTTGTTCTTTGCTGACCATCAACGATACAAGAAATTGTAGACATAGAAGCAACATCAATTTTTCCTTTGGAAATAAAAATTTGTGGGAATGGATAACCTAATAAAATCGTTTTAATAAAATCCTTATTATGAAGTTCTCTCCATACCAAATTTCTTTGAAAATATGCATCAGGTATTAATCTACCTTTTTTTACGTCATTTACCAAATTAAGTAAAGAAACTGACCGTACTCTATAATCTATCATTATATTGGTTTTGTTAAAATATATTCGTTAATATTTGAAGTTTGTTTGTACTCGAAAAATGTTTGAGAAAGATAAATTCCTGCATTTATTGATTTAAACAAATCTTTGTTTTTACTGGATAATTGACCAAAAAACTTCAACCAATTCAGTCTTTTTTTTCCTGTCGGCATTAAATCGGGTCTAAAAATACCCTTTGCAACACAATTTACATATTGCTGATAAGTTGATTTACCATCATAGAAAGGAAAGCCTGTTCTATCTGTAAAACCGTTAGTCGACTTAAAAACGCATTCTGTGTAATGTTGAAATAAATTACCATCAATAATTGCAATATCAAGGTCTGATTTCAAAAAGCTAAATGTAGTTTTTTTATGAAAACTATATCCAGTTTTTGATGAACCTACAACTTGAACGTTCATTATTGGAATAGAGAAATATTCACTTATTTCATTAAGAATTTGAAATTGCCTTTCTTCATTTCCAATTAACGCAGAAGTTGGGTATGTTAAATAAATCTTCCTCACAATTTCATTATGAGGTTTGTTTGATTTTAATCCTTCGTCAATTGATTCTAAATGTGTCATTTAAGTTAATATGTCTGATTTTTCTTAAAATTACCGCCAACTAGTGTATAAACGCTATACAATAGCGACTATACACCCTCAAAATTGTGTAGATAATCGCAGTTTTATCTCGTTTTATTGTCTTTTTCAAATATATACAATTTTAATTACAAAACTTGTTGCTGAATAATTGTTTTTAGTTTGTTTTTGAAGTTTTGGATTAAAAAACACACACACCCAAGCCCTATAACTCCATATGTTTATTTTTTTTTGGAGTCGTTGAATCTTTGATTTCGAGCGGGGAGTCGTTGTGTGAATTTTAGAGATTTTTTTAATGAATTCTTATTATTGGAATTTAAAAATTGGAATTTCGATTCGTGTTGCGTTACCGTTTCTAGCCCTGATGGGAGCGGCATCCTGTGGCTCTGGGGTTCAGAGCTACAGATATAGCGTACAGCAGGATTGGCTCCTAAAAATAAAGCCTATCGTATTGGTCGAGTAGGTCGAAAAGTTATGAGTACGCAAACGTTGGAGTGGGATTTTTTACTTTCAAAGAGCATAAGGCGTTCCTTATTGTGGCTGGGTTCGGGACTTTTTGCGTATTTTTATAGTTACAAAAAAAATAGAATTCAAATGAAACAATTATTTTCCTTACTACTCCTTTGTTGTATGAACTTGGTGTCCGCACAAAGGGTGGAATCGCCAACCGGAACTTTGGCGCTTACGTTTCAGCTCACACCCGATGGTCAACCGACCTATGCGGTGAGCTACAAAAATAAACCTGTGGTGCAGTCTAGCGCTTTGGGGGTGAGTCTAAAAGACAAAACGGCTTTGATCAACCATTTTGAAGTGACGGGAACCACAACCCAAGCGGTCAACGAAACTTGGAAACCGGTATTGGGAGAACAAGCCCAAATCGTGAACCATTATAACGAATTGATTGTAGCTTTGGTACAGAAAGATTCAAAAGTGAAACTCAATTTGGTCTTTAGAGCCTTTGACGAAGGGGTGGCGTTTCGCTACGATTTCCCAAAACAAGAAAACCTGAACTATTTTATCATTTCGGACGAGAAAACCGAATTCAATTTGACCGAAAACAATAAAGTGTTCTGGATTCCAGGAGATTTTGACAGCAATGAATACGTGTACAACGAAACCAAATTCTCCGAAATTGACAACGAAAAACTGAACCTTAACAACGGAATTGGCGTGAAATCCATTCCTGGGAAATACACGGTGCAAACGCCTTTGCAAATGAAATCGGCTTCAGGGCTGTATCTCAATATTTTTGAGGCAGCTGTGGTGAATTATCCCGTAATGCATTTGGATGCCAACGTGCAAAAGTACACGCTAAAAGCCAATTTGGTGCCCAACGCCATTGGCGATAAAGCCTATTTGCAAGCGCCTTGCGTTTCGCCTTGGCGCACGATTATGGTCAGCGATGACGCTAGAAAAATTGTGAGCTCTAAAATGATTTTGAACCTAAACGAGTCCTCTAAAATAGAAGATACTTCTTGGATAAAACCAATGAAATATGTGGGGATTTGGTGGGAAATGCACGTGGGGAAATCGACTTGGGATTATGCGGGTTCTCAAAATGCGCAAAACGCTGCGGGGAATCCAATTCCAACAGGCAAACACGGCGCTACTACCGAAAATACCAAACGCTATATTGATTTTGCCGCCAAGCACGGTTTTGACGGCGTGTTGGTCGAAGGTTGGAACGTAGGTTGGGAAGACTGGGTAGGCAACTGGAAAGAGGATGTTTTTGATTTTACGACGCCTTACCCTGACTTTAATTTGGCAGAAGTTTCGGCCTACGCCAAAGCAAAAAATGTAAAAATGATTATGCATCACGAGACTTCGGGTTCTGTGGGCAACTACGAACGCCACTTGGATCGCGCACTTGATTTGATGAAGAAATTCGACTATCCTGCCGCCAAAACAGGCTATGTGGGCAAAATCATTCCGCGTGGCGAATTCCACGACGGACAAGCGATGGTGAATCACTTTAATTTTGTCGCGCGTCGCTTTGCCGATAACAAATTGATGGTCAACTCACACGAATGTTCGCACCCAACAGGCTACAGTCGAACCTATCCCAACTACATCGCGGCCGAATCAGCTCGTGGGAACGAATTCAACGCTTGGAGCAACGGAAATCCGCCAGCGCACGAAACCATTTTGCCTTTCACGCGTCAGTTGGGCGGTCCTATGGATTACACCCCGGGGATTTTTGAAATCAAAATGAGTTACTACGATAAAAACAAAACCGAGCAAGTCCACACTACTTTGGCGAAGCAATTGGCCTTGTACGTGACGATGTATTCTCCCTTGCAAATGGCGGCCGACTTGATCGAAAACTACGAGAAATATCCCGATGCGTTTCAGTTCATCAAAGACGTGGCGATGGATTGGGACGAGAGTTTGTATCTAGAAGCAGAACCCGGCGATTATCTTACCGTGGCCAGAAAAACCAAAGGCAAAGACACTTGGTTCCTAGGCGCCATCACCGATGAAAATGCCCGAACCACCGAAATCAAATTGGATTTCCTAACCAAAGGCAAAAAATACAAAGCCATCATCTACGAAGATGCCAAAAATGCACATTGGGAGAAAAACCCAATCGCTTACACCATCAAAACACAAGTGGTAACATCGGCTAGCAAACTCAAATTGCAATTGGCTGCTGGGGGAGGAACCGCCATTAGTTTCGAACCACTGCCTTAATTTTTAGGAGCAGACGTAGGCGGAGCACCTCACGCGTCGTCCCGCTCTCCGCTCTATCTTTTTCACAAAAAAACCTAGTAGTAACCCACTACTAGGTTTTTTTGTGAAAAAGGATGCCGCTGCGATCGGGGCTAGGTAAGACGTTTCATTTTCATAAGAAGGTTTGTTTAAAACCCAATTAAAAAATAAAGTATCACTTTACCAACCTGCAAGGTCTTTTTCTAGACCTTGTAGGTTTTCATAATTAGTCCTTATACCTACAAGGTTGAAAAAACCTTGCAGGAAACCCCAAAAAAATATTGCTCAATACCAACCGATTAAAAACAAAACGGTTTAAAAAACAACGAATCCAATACAACGTATTTAAAAACAACGGATTAAAAAACAACGGATTAAAATCCGTTGCTACAAAATGTTCCGTTCCTACGGAACTCTTGCATTCGATTGAGAGTCGTAGACTCGGTACATTTTGTAAGGCTGGACTTCAGTCCAGTTTCAGTTGCTACAAAATGTTCCGTTCCTACGGAACTCTTACATTCGATAGAGAGTCGTAGACTCGTTATATTTTGTAAGGCTGGACTTCAGTCCAGTTTCAGTTGCTACAAAATGTTTCGTTCCTCCGGAACTCTTACATTCGATAAAGAGTCGTAGACTCGGTACATTTTGTAAGGCAGGACTTCAGTCCAGTCCACACACAGCAAATCGAAAAAGCCGAAGGCTCTAAAAACCGATAGCCGATAACAACCCTAAACAATTAACTATAAACTTTAAACAACCTTAAACAATCTTAAACAACTCTAAACCCGAAACAATAAACCCTGAACCATAAACAATCAACCATAAACTTTATACAACCTAGCTAAATATTCATAAACTTTCCCGAAATTGCTGCCAACTATAATATTCCAAAACCAACCTAAAACTATGAAGAAAACTTTTTTTACAGCCCTATTGCTAAGCCTTGGCGGAGTCGTTTTTTCTCAATCTTCAGACGAATTGCAACTCAAAGCCATTTACCAATCGGCATTGACCAAAGGGCAAGGTTACCAATGGCTGGACTATCTTTCTAACCAAATCGGACACCGTTTATCAGGCTCTGATAATGCCGAAAAAGCAGTACAATACACCAAAGCACAGCTAGAAACCTTGGGATTAGATCGAGTATTTTTACAGGAAGTAATGGTGCCAAAGTGGGTGCGAGGTGCTAAAGAAACCGCTTATATCAAAGATGGTAAAAACAAAATTGAAGTGCCAATTTGTGCTTTGGGAGGTTCAATTGCTACACCGAAAAAGGGTTTGCTAGCGCCCGTAATCGAAGTGCATAGCATCAAAGAACTAGAAACCTTAGGAACGGCTTTAAAAGGAAAAATAGTCTTTTATAATCGCCCTATGGAGGCTGAATATATTGAAACCTTCAATGCTTATGGTCATTGTGTAGATCAACGCTCTTCTGGCGCGAGAGAAGCAGCAAAGTATGGTGCAGTGGGAACGATTGTGCGTTCTATGAATTTGCGTTTAGATGATTTTCCACATACGGGTAACCAAAGCTACGGTGATTTGCCGCAAGCGCAATGGATTCCTACAGCAGCCATCAGTACCAATGGTGCGGAGTTGTTAAGCAAGAAGTTAAAAGAAAACCCACAACTGCAATTTTACTTTAAGCAATCCTGTGAACAAATGGCCGATGTGCTGTCTTATAATGTGGTGGGCGAATTGAAAGGAAGTGAAACCCCCGAAAACATTATGGTAGTGGGCGGTCATTTGGATTCTTGGGATCTAGCCGATGGTTCTCACGATGATGGGGCAGGAGTGGTGCAAAGTATGGAAGCCTTACGCATTTTGAAGCAGCTGAATTATAAACCCAAAAATACGATTCGTGTAGTGTTGTTTATGAACGAAGAAAATGGGAACCGCGGAGGAAAAAAATATGCAGAGTTGGCACAAACCAATAAAGAAAATCATGTTTTTGCTTTAGAAAGCGATTCGGGAGGCTTTTCGCCAAGAGGTTTCTCATTCGAATGCAATGACGAGGAGTTTGCTAAATTTAGCAGTTGGAAAGGGTTATTTGAACCTTATTTGATTCATAGTTTTGTAAAAGGACATGGCGGAACTGATATTGGCCCATTGTCATCCAAACATATCGTCAAAGCAGGACTCAAACCTGATTCTCAGCGCTATTTTGATTACCATCATGCGGCCAATGATACGTTTGATGCCATCAACAAAAGAGAATTGGAATTGGGAGCAGCTACTATGACTTCTTTGTTGTATTTGATGGATCAAAAAGGCTTGTAAGAATGAAACCCGCTGAAGCGTATATTTTCAATCAGCCGCACTTGTATCAGAGTATTATGTTGCATTTACATCAGGTGATTCAGCAAAATGTATCCGATACTGAGTTGTTGTTCAAATGGGGTATTCCTTATGTCTATTATAAAAAGAAGCCTTTTTGTTATTTGGCGCCCAACCATAAGAAAGGATTTGTAGATTTGGGTTTCGCCAAAGGATTTCAATTGCAACGCAATCAATCGGAGTTAGTGGACGAAAAACGAAATACGGTAAAATCGTTACGCTATACTAGTTTAGAAACCATAGACCACGAAGTTTTGCTCGATGTACTCGCTGAAGCCATCGATTTATATTAACGAAAAAGTCCTCGAAATGCTCGAGGACTTTTTTGTTATGATGGTCACTAATGGGACTTTTTGATATTATTTAATTTCTTTCTCTTGGCTTTCTTTACGCTCTAATAAAGCCATATAAAAACCGTCAAATCCAGATTCAGAAGCCAATATTTTATGGTCTTTGATAAAAGTGAATTCTTTTCCGATGTCTGTTCCTAAAAAACGTTTCACCTGTTCTTGATTTTCAGAAGGTAAAATGGAACAAGTAGCATATACTAGTTTTCCTCCTGGTTTTACAATTTTAGAATAACTCTCTAAAACTTCCGACTGTACTTTTCGGATATTATCGATAAACTCTGGTTGTAATTTCCATTTAGCATCAGGGTTTCTTTTTAAAACTCCAAGTCCACTACATGGTGCATCGATTAAAACTCTATCGGCTCTTTGATGTAATTTTTTGATGACTTTTGTCGAATCAATAATGCGGTATTCAATATTAAACGCACCGTCTCTTTTGGCTCTCAGTTTTAATTGTTTGAGTTTACTTTCGTACAAATCCATGGCAATTAATTGTCCTTTGTTTTCCATCAAAGCGGCAATATGCAATGTTTTTCCACCTGCACCCGCACAAGTATCTACCACACGCATTCCAGGTTTTACATCAAGAAAAGCGGCCACAAGTTGTGAATTAGCATCTTGAACTTCAAATAATCCTTCTTTGAAAGCATCGGTCAAAAACACATTGGCTCTTTCCTTCAACACTAAGGCCTCTGGTTGGTCCTTTAGCATCTCTGTCTCAATGTTCAAATCCATTAAAATGGCTCTTAATTTTTCTCGAGTTGTCTTTAATGTATTAACTCTAAGTACCACTTTAGCAGGTTGGTTTTGAGCCGCAATTTCTTTGGACCAAACTTTTTCTCCTAGTTCTTTAACCCCAATTTCGTCCATCCAATCTGGAATCGATTCTTTGAATGTTCTGATTTTAGAAAGTTCATCAAAACGTCCTTTAATTTTACGTTCCGGAGTGCCTTCTAATTGTCTCCAATCAGGAATAGGATACCCTCTCAATACAGCCCAAACGGCAAAAATTCTCCAAAGATTATCTCGGTCAAAAGGTTCCTTTACTTCGGCAATCTCAGCATATAGTCGTTTCCAACGAACAATTTCGTATATAGTTTCAGCAACAAATTTACGGTCGGAACTTCCCCAACGTTTGTCTTTTTTTAAAGAGCGGGCAACTACTTTATCGGCATATTCGCCTTCGTTGAATATGGCATTTAAAGCATCAATAGTAGTATAAACTAAATTTCTGTGTAATCTCATTTTGAATAATTGAACTGCAAAGGTACTATTTATTGATTGAATGTTAAATTTTTAGTATGGATTGTTATATTTTATATTGTAATCAAAAAAAAAGCACTGTACTACAGTGCTTTTGCTATTTGAGTTTTGGGTTATTTTATTCTAGTTAATCCCAAGCTTTCTGGGGCATGTAGCACCATCGGAAATTTCTCGATTTTTACAGAACTACTGTCTAAACCAAAAGCACTTTCTTCCGATAAACTTAATTTTTTGATTAAGAAATAAGAGTTCATGATGATTTTTTCATGCCATAATAAATCAGAATCGTTGGATAAGAATTTCTCTGAAAGCACAAATTTGAAATCACCCACAATATTGTTTTTGTTTAAGGATTCATATCTACTAGTAACATCTACCTCACCTTTTTTCACCATATCAATGATTACTTCACGGAACATTAGATTTATTTTAGTAGGTTCTCTAAAACCAAGATTAAAATCTACTCGATACAAATCGTCTTTTACAATTTCGGTTACTTTGTATTCCTTTTTGTAAGGTTCGTTGAGTACGTTTACATGCACAAACCAATAGATATCAGCTCTTTTAGGTCTTTTTTGTAGAATAGAATAAGTTACTTTTTCTTCAATTTCATCTACACGCCCAGCATTAGTCATATAAACCAAATGGGTAGCATATTTTGGTATAGATAAATCACTACTCAATTCAACCAAAACTTTTTTGAAGTTTTCAATTTTGACAATTTTAGTATAGATTTTATTGATTTTCTTCGCCAAATACCAAATAGTCATTACTGAAATCAATAGGATTGCGATGAATAAAGTTACATAACCTCCTTCGGCAAACTTAGTGATGTTAGCGGCTAAGAAACTGAACTCTATAATCAAATAAATGGTAATCAATGGCACGAAAAAATACCATTTTACGCGCTTCATGATTAAGTAATAATTCAGTAAAATGGTAGTCATGATCATGCAAAGAATAATGGCTAATCCGTAGGCATGTTCCATATTACTAGATTCTCTAAAATGCAATACTATTCCAATACATCCTGCTAACAAAAGCCAGTTAATGGATGGAATGTATAGCTGGCCTTTTAATTCTGTAGGATATTTGATTCTAACTTTTGGCCAGAAATTCAAACGCATAGCTTCATTGATAAGCGTAAAGGAACCACTAATTAATGCTTGAGAAGCAATTACTGCTGCTAATGTTGCAACCACAATTCCAAAAGGTTGGAACCAGCTAGGCATAATCAAATAGAATGGATTTCCATTTTCTCCTCCCAAAGTTTGTAAAGTCTCTCCACCATGTTGAATAAGGTAGGCTGCTTGTCCAAAGTAGTTCAACACCAAAGCAGTTTTTACAAAAATCCAACTGATTCTGATGTTTTTTCTTCCGCAATGTCCCATGTCGGAATACAAAGCTTCGGCTCCTGTCGTGCATAAAAATACAAATCCAAGTACAAAAAAGCCATCTGGATGAATAGATAACAAATGGTAAGCATAATATGGATTTATCGCTTTAAAAACTTCTGGATGGTAACTGATTTGAATGGAACCTAAAATGGCTAGCATTAAAAACCAAATGGTCATCATGGGGGCAAAAAACTTACCAACTAATTTAGTTCCAAACTGTTGTATGGTAAATAAAATGACCAAAATTCCAATGACAATTGGGACGGTATTAATTTCTGGGTTAAACGTTTTTATTCCTTCGACTGCGGAAGAAACCGAGATGGGTGGCGTAATGATTCCATCCGCTAATAATGCACTCCCCCCAATAATTGCCGGGACGATAAGCCATTGTATTTTTGTTTTCTTTACCAAGGCGTAAAGTGCAAAAATACCTCCTTCTCCGTGATTGTCAGCACTAAGCGTGATAATCACATATTTTAATGTGGTTTGTAGGGTGAGTGTCCAAAAAACACAAGAAACTCCTCCTAATACAACATCTGGGTCGATGATGTGTTCGCCAAGAATGGCTTTCATTACATACAAAGGTGATGTCCCGATATCACCATAAATAATTCCTAAAGAAATTAATAAACCTCCTAGCGTTAATTTGCTGTGTAGGTCTTTGTGCGATGCGCTCATGGATATTTTTTAAAAAACTGCTTCAAATTTACTGTTTTTAAATAAAATAAAGGATTTAATTATTAAAAATAACAAAAAAAACACGACCTATTAGTCGTGTTTTACTTTTTGAAGTAGAATTTAAGTTCTTCGGTTTCCTCCTCTGTTTTCTCTTCCATCACTAGATTGGCTTTCGTTTCTAGTATTACTTCTGTTGGTTTCGGATCTTCTGTTTTCTGAGGGAGCTGCGGTTCTTTGTTCTGTTCTTTGTGTTGAGTATTCTCTAGAACTAGAGCTTCTTCTGTTGTTAGAATTATTCTCAACTTCAGTTCTTGTGGTTGATTCTCTTCTATTGTATCCAGCGTTTTCAGTATAGTTTCTGGTTGGTTCTTCTCTAACAGGAGTTGCTATTCTAGTGGTATTTTCATCTCTTCTTTGAATAGTGTTTTCTCTTGAATAGTTGTTATTGTCTGCATATCTTCTTGAGGGTTCAACCCTAGAGGCTGAATAGTTTCTGTCCGTATTAGCTTGGTAGCGTGTAACATTTCTATTGTCACTATACACCTCTCTATTATCTCTTCTGCGGTCTAGCTCATAACGATTAACTACATCATTGTTTCTTCGTGAAAACGAATAGTCTGGGTATCTTCTTTCAAAAGCATTATTGCGTGTTGAAGCGCAGATTTGTGAAGCTCTATAGTTACTTCTGTAAGAAACATATCGATATGAGTTATGTACATTGATGCAATGGTTGATATTACTTCTGTATCGGTATACTGGAAACGGATTCCAAGTATAATAATAAGTAGGATAATAATTCCAATTCCATCTTGAATAGTAAGGACGATAATTACCTATCCAAAAAGAGGCGTAGATCGCAGGAGTTCTGTAATAGACAGGCTCATAGATGTAATTGGGGCCATACATGAAAATATCTCCCACTACTTGTATGCTAACATTGTTGTAGCGATCTTTTTCAACATCAATAGTGGCTACATCTTGAAACATGTCCCTTCCTAATACGGCTTGTATAACAATAACATGAGTTCTGTTTTCTACCGATTCAATTACACGTAAATAATCTACTTGGTTATCATAATTCAAATCTAAGTTTGAAAGTTGAAGTCTTGGATCGTTTAATCTTCTTTCGAAATCTTGTAAGTTTGAAGATTCTCCGAAAACAGAAGCTACTGCTTTCAAATCTAAATTATCACTAATTTCTCCATTCTTCGCATAGATTGTTGTTCTGTCTTGCGCGGTTGAACAGCCTGTTACAAGCGTGGTAAGTATTGCAAATAAAAGTAATTTAGTTTTCATAGCAGTTAGTTTTAAAGTTCTGAAACGGATAATTCAACTACTGTGCCAATAAATATTTTTTTTAATTATCGATATTTAAATATAATTGTATTTTAGCCTATGTAAAATGTATTGTAATGATTAAAAATATAGTAATTCCGTTGTTTTTTAGTGTCTTATGTTTTAATTGTGCTAATGCTCAGAATAGTGAAAAAAAAGGTTCTTTTTTTCAAAAAATTGAAATTGATACCCTATTTGAGGATAAAATTAGTATCCGTTCCTTAAATATTGATAACGACAAAGTTTGGTTTGCAGCCGACCAAAACCGATATGGTTTTTATGATGTAAAGAAACGAGAAAAGGTCATTCATAAACTAGCAAAGGATAACTTGAGATTTGAATGTAGGAGCAGTGCAATTACGCCTAATCATTTTTTTGCTTTGACCATCGCTAGTCCAGCTTTATTGTTTAAGATTGATAAAAAAAACTTGAGTACGGAGTTGGTTTATGAGAATTCAAACGAAAAAATGTTTTTTGATAGTTTACAGTTTTGGAATTCAAAAGAAGGAATAGCCTTGGGCGATCCGATTGATAATTATTTTAGTATTATCATAACTAGAGATGGAGGGCAAACATGGCAATCGTTACCCAATAGTGTTTTTTATAAGAATTTTGAAGATGAAGGTGCATTTGCTGCAAGTAACACCAATATCGTTATTAATGGTTATCATACTTGGATAGTTTCTGGAGGAAAAAAAGCCAGAATTTTTTATTCGGCTGATAAAGGAAAATCATGGAGTGTTAACGAGACTCCAATTGTACAAGGCCAACAAATGACTGGTATTTTTACGGCTGCATTTTATAATGAATCTATTGGTTGTATTGCAGGAGGGAATTATGAATTGCCAAATCAGAATTTTGGTAATAAAGCAATCACAAGAGATGGAGGTAAAACTTGGCAATTATTAGCCGAAAATAGTGGCCCAGGCTATATTTCATGCATACAATTTGTTCCCAAAAGTAAAGGAAATGGAATAGTGACAGTTGGTGCTACGGGCATTCATTATTCAGGGGATGGGGGCACAACTTGGAAGCAAATGAGTATAGATTCTTCATTGTTTACCCTGCGTTTTATCGATGATTCCACAGCCGTTGCAGCGGGAAAAAACAAAATGATACGTCTCTCTTTTAAAAAATAAAACCTCATACATCCAAAAATGAATTTATGAGGCTAAAACTAAATGAAACTATAGATTAGTTTTTGTTGCGGTATTGTTGAAGTAATTTTCTATCAAAATCTACTTCGGATTTTCTTAGTTTTAGGATTTTTGTTGGAGGTAAAATATTTCTTAGTGCCGAATTGAATTTTTTTCTAATTAGACATTGTTCTTCATCGGTACTTTCTATCTGATTCAAAAAAGCCAAAGCTTCTTTGTCACTCATATTGTCAAGAGAACCATCATTGAGTTTTTTTGCATAGGTTTTCATTTTTTGATGTCTTAATTCAAATTGTTTGTCATCATAGGCATTGTAAACTGGCCAAAATTTCTCAGCTTCTACAGAAGTTAAGTTAAGCTCACTAGTCAAAAAGGCTACTTTCATAGCTTTAATCTGGTCTTTCTTTTCTTTTAATCTTTCATTTTGACCATAGATTGTTACCGATAGTAGTAAAAATAAATACGGAAAAAGTTTTTTAATTGTCATGATTGTTTTGTTTTGACGATACTATTATTCGAGTATAAGTTGTTCTAAATTACCTTCTTTAATTAAATGTTCTTCGATAACCGCTTTATCGGCCGATGAAGTTTCGTTGAGAGAAACCAAGTCATTGGCTTCCATTTCACTTATTAAATCATATTGTGTAATATTGGGTTGATAAGTTAAGTAGTTTTCTATACTTGCATTGTCTAGTTCTTGTGTTGTTTTGAAAAAACTATTGTAAATAGGTAAACTCAAAGCTATAATGAGAACAGCTGCAGCCGCAAAAAGTAATTTTTTTCTCTTTTGAAATAAAGAAATCACTTTGGGCTCTTCTTTTGGAAGTTCTTGGAGAAGTTTTGCTGAAAAATTTTCAAAATAATTTTCAGGTACACTAAATCCAGTACTTATATTCGGTTCGTTATCTAATTTAAATTCTTTCATAATATGTTTAGACTATAAGTGTCTCAAAAGGTTTAATTTCCGGTTACAAAGGCTTCAATTTTTTTAGTAGCATGATGATATGAGGCTTTTAAACCTCCTACTGAAGTTCCTAATATTTCTGAAATCTCTTCATATTTTAGATCTTCAAAATATTTCATTTTGAATATTAATTGTTGCTTTTCTGGCAAACGTGCTATTGCTTGTTGTAATTTTAATTGAATTTCATCACCTTCAAAATAGATGTCAGATTGAAGATTTTGAATCGTTTTTTCTTGTAATTCTTGAGAAGATAAATTGTTTTTTTTTGCCTTTTGACTTAAAAATGTCAAAGCCTCATTGGTAGCTATTCGATACATCCATGAGAAAAGTTTACTCTCTCCTTTAAAATCTTTTAAATAACGAAAAACTTTAATAAATGTATTTTGCAAAACATCATCAGTATCGTCATGATTTAAAACAATGTTCCGAATATGATGATACAGCGGTTTTTGATATTCCTTCAATAATTGTTCGAACGCTTTATTTTGCGTTTTCGGATCTAATAATTGCTGGATAAATGCTTGTTCTTCTTGCAAGTTTTACACTTTTTTTAGGGTTAGAATAGCATTTTGTTAAAAGGTTTAATTCAAATCATTTTTTTTAGAATTCTGTTGGAATTTCCTCTTCAACTGGAGTCGTAACGGCAGGTTCTTTCTTTGGAGTTAATGGACGAACTACCGGGGCAGGAATTACTTTTGGTTTTATAGGTGTATAAATGTAAGTTACCCATTTTGAAGGTTGTCTCAATTCATTTTTTCCTATTGCATAGACTTCTATATGTGAAAATGTAGCTTCTCTAGAAATTATTTTTGTGTTGAAATAAGTGTTGGTTTGATCTAATGCCTTTTGAAGGTGAGAAGAGTCACCCTTAAGTACAGTCTTAATTGCTGGAAAAGAAAGTAGTTTGCCTGCCACGAACCCGCTTTCTGAAGTTGGAACTATTTCATTTTTTACAGGAATACAGAAAGAAAGCTTAGCTGTTTCTTTTTTGGCATCATAAAAATGATAAATGATGAATGGTTTTCCATAGATTTCGATACCGTTTCTATAACAATAGTCTATGATTTTAGAGAAAATAATTCTACTGTTTTTATTGATATTGACTATTTTACTACTAAAGGATTGACTTAAGTAATAAGTTGACGTTTTTCGTATTTCACCTACTACTTTTATCGAGTAAGTATTCATTTCGTAATCTAAAATTTTATCTAGATTTTTTAGGCTTTTTTCATAAATTGAACCTAGATTTCTCTCTACGCCTCCTTTTAAAGTGGCCAACATTTTTAATTCAAAGCTCAAGTTTCCTTTTGTTTTCCAGGTTACTTTGGTGCCTCCTATAGTATCTTTGAAATGCCAAAATACTTCGGATTCTGTTCCGTTATTATTTAATTTTTGAGTAATACTTTCATTGAATTTTGTACTCAAAGTTTGGATGTCTCCTGTGCCGTCGGCTCCTGTCCAAGAACAAGAAGCTCTATTTCCTGAGTTAGTTGCAGGGTAGCTCATCTTTAAATTCTTATCTTCAAGCATCCAAGTATTAAAATCAGGCCAATTTTGATAGTCGTTTACGTAATTAAAAACGGCTGCTTTAGGAGAATTAATGACTTTACTTCGTTCTAATTGAA
Organism: Flavobacterium polysaccharolyticum; assembly: GCF_038739875.1. Taxonomy (NCBI): domain Bacteria; kingdom Pseudomonadati; phylum Bacteroidota; class Flavobacteriia; order Flavobacteriales; family Flavobacteriaceae; genus Flavobacterium; species Flavobacterium polysaccharolyticum. Next base: position 117,350 of record NZ_JBCGDP010000003.1, on the reverse strand, counting down.
ATGCTCCTTTTTGAGTGGCCACAAAAATAGTAGTTGCAACAGCAGTAAGAAGGAGTAAAAGAAAAAGATATTTAAGGATCTGCATGAGAATTTGGGTATAAACTTTCGTAAAGTTAGAAATTTTATTCAAAAAGTAGGGGTACTTTTTAGAATTGATCCTTACTTTATAATAATAAGCTTGGCAATCTAGAAAGGATAGTAGTTTTAATGCTTAAGATAAATTTTTATAAGGAACAAAAGTCCAATAAAAAGAAGGAAGCCTAATAGAATTTTATAGTTTCCTTTATAAAAAATTCGGTGTAAATTGGCATCTTTTCGGTAAGCGATAATCATAGCAAAAATGAATGCGATGGCGAAACAGCCTCCAAAAATTAATTGTCCTTGACTAAACATAGTTGTAAATTTTTCTACAAATTTAAGTAATTGAATAGGAATTATTGCTAATTTGCTCGTTCAATTAACTTATCTAATTATGCAAAAACAAATAGAAGCGGTAAAGGAATTTCATACAGCTTTTGCCATCGGGCATAAAGAACAACCTCATGCTGATTTAGGAGAAGGGAAGAATTTACTTCGATTTAACTTAATGAAAGAAGAGAATGAAGAGTATCTTGAAGCAGCAAAAAATAATGATATTGTTGAAATTGCTGATGCGCTGGGAGATATGATGTATATTTTATGCGGAACCATTATTGAGCATGGTTTACAAGGTCATATTGAAGCAGTTTTTGATGAAATTCAGCGAAGTAATATGAGTAAATTGGGCGAAGACGGAAAACCAATCTACAGAGAAGACGGTAAAGTAATGAAAGGGCCGAATTATTTTAAACCTGACTTTTCTAAAATTCTAAACATTGTACAGGATTCTATGTAAAATAAAAGGCGATTTTCATTTTGAAAATCGCCTTTTGAATTTATTTGAAGCAATATTAGATTTTTACTGTCCAACCAAATGGATCAGCCTCTAATTTATGTTGCATATTAGTAAGTTTACTTTTTAATTGTTCAGCATATGAATTTTCAATTTTCGGAAGTTCATAATATTCTTCTTTATAAGAATACCCAACAATTGGATTAACAACTGCAGCAGTACCAGCTCCAAATATTTCTTTTAAAGTTCCGTTTTTAGAAGCTTCTACTAATTCACTTACCAAAACAGGGCGTACTTCTACATTTATTCCTTCTTTCTGGGCTAATTCGATCAAACTTTTTCTGGTGATTCCATCTAAAATTCGTTCGCTTACAGGAGCAGTCAATAATGTGTCATTAATTCTGAAAAACACGTTCATGGTTCCAGCTTCTTCTAATTTGGTATGAGTTGCGTCGTCTGTCCAAATTACTTGTTGGAAACCTTCTTTGTTTGCTAATGTTGTAGGGTAGAATTGTGCAGCATAGTTTCCTGCAGCTTTTGCAGCACCAATACCTCCGTTTGCAGCTCTACTATAATGCTCTGCAATTAAAACTTTTACTTCACCAGAATAGTATGCTTTTGCTGGAGAAAGTATAATCATGAATTTGTATTCGCTTGATGGATTAGCTACGACACCTTCACCAGTTGCGATCATAAACGGGCGGATATACATAGTGTTTCCTAATCCTTTTTTTACCCAAGCTTCGTCAATTTTCAAAAGCTCGTTAAGACCATTCATGAAAACTTCTTCTGGAACTTCTGGCATCGCCATTCTTACTGCAGATGCATTAAATCTTTTATAATTTTCATCTGGTCTAAAAAGCCATAAGTCATTATTATCGTCTTTGTAAGCTTTCATTCCTTCAAAAATGGCTTGTCCGTAATGAAAAACTTTTGCTGAAGGGTCTAGTAGAAAAGGTTGGTAAGGCTTAATGACAGGTTGTTGCCAAGCGCCATTTTTAAAATCGCACTCAAATAAATGATCCGTAAAAACGGCTCCAAAACTTAAATTATCAAAATCTACATCGTTTATTTTAGAAGTAGCGGCTTTTGTGATATCAATTGCTGTTGTTTGAGAAGTACTCATGATTATTTATTAATAGTTAGATTCGATAATCAAAATCAAAAAAAATGAATTTTCTTATTTGATTTTATTTTTTTACAAAATTAAATAAAAAACCCTAAAAACGATGCGAAAATTGTAAGACATATTTCGTTTAACTGAGATTTGTGTATTTTCTAAAAATCAGAATTATTTACTGTGATTTTATATGAAATATATAATAAATACTTGCGTTTTTGTCCGTTAAAGAACCTAACTATTGATAAATTTTGTATTAAAATGAAATTACTAATTCACAAATAAACATCAATTTGTTTTGAAATCTTCATTCGTGCTATCTTTGCACCGGTCAACACTTAACTAACAAGCGGAAATCTTTACCTGATCAATCCTTAAAAGTATGAAAAGAAGAATCATTCAAACTTCAGACGGCTCAACTACTATTCAAATTGAAGATTGGGACGAATGCTATCATTCTAAACATGGAGCCATCCAAGAAGCTAAACATGTTTTTATTAAAAACGGATTGGCTTTGTTTTCTGCTCAGAAGGTTTCAATTCTAGAAATTGGTTTTGGAACAGGGCTCAATGCTTTTATAACTTTTTTGGAAGCTAAAAAACGAAATCAAACTATTGATTATGTTGGAGTAGAAGCTTATCCTGTTTCGGTTGAGGAATTAAAAGGGATGAATTATGTAGAGGAACTTGAAGTGTTGGAGTATGAATCCATTTTTGAAAAATTGCATAATGATGCCTGGGAACAGTCCAATGTAATAGATAAAGATTTTTGTTTAACAAAAAGACAACAATTTTTTGAAGCTATTGATGATGTTGGACAGTATGATTTGATTTATTTTGATGCTTTTGGCTACAGAGTTCAACCTGATTTGTGGAGTACTGCAATTTTTAAAAAAATGTTTACTGCACTCAAAAACAATGGTATATTGGTAACTTATGCTGCTAGAGGAGTGGTTAAAAGAAGTATGATTGAAGTAGGTTTTAAAGTAGAAAAATTAGCTGGACCACCTGGTAAAAGAGAAATGTTTCGTGCAACGAAGCTCGTCCCTTGAAAACACTACGAAAACGTTTTTAGCTATGAAAAATGAGTTTAAAAAAAGAATAAATCTTAGTTAATTATGTAAAAGCTAAAAATAAAAAGATTAAATTTACTGCAAGATAACCCCAAAAATCTTATTTAATTATGTCGAAAATAATGTTTGATTACACTAAATCAGTGTTAGAAAGAGTAAGTTTTGATCCCATCCTTTTTTGTAAAGAATTAGAAAAAGCCATAAGAACTTTATTACCGTATGAATTGGAACAACTAAAAGAATGGTTATTTGATTTTACTTATGAAAAGCCAGAATTAAAACAATGTCTTGTTATAGTAAATAGATAAAAAAAAGGAACCAATTGGTTCCTTTTTTTATACTTATTTTTTCTGGACAGGACTTATTATTTCTACATTCTGGAAAACAATTGCTCCTTTTATGACTCCAGCGATTGTGTTTCGTAGGGCATCTATTATCTGAATTTTCAGCTCATTTTTTGGATAAATTAAACTAATTTCTCTTGCTGGTTTTGGTTCAATAAAATGTCTTAGTTTTAGTTTATCGGTTTCTTTTAAATCTAAGGTATGAAGGTAAGGGAGCAAAGTAGTACCAAGACCTTCATCGGCTAATTTGATTAATGTTTCGAAACTACCACTTTCAATAGTGAAGTGATTTACTTCGTTTGAATTACTGTTTTTACACAAATTCAAAATACCGTCTCTAAAGCAGTGTCCATCTTGTAGTAACAGGATTTCGTCTAAATTCAAATCGCTAACTTCGATTTCTTTTTTCGAGAAATGTTGGTGTTCTTCTGGAATGTATGCTACAAAAGGTTCATAATACAAAGGGATTTCTTTTATTTTATCTTCTAAAAGAGGCGTAGCTGCAATGGCGGCATCTAAATGACCATTGTTTAGTTTGGTAATGATATCTGCGGTATTAAGTTCCTCGATAATCAAGCGTATTTTTGGATACTTTTTGATGAAATTTTTTAAAAACATTGGTAATAAAGTAGGCATGATCGTTGGAATGATTCCCAAGCGGAATTCCCCACCTATGAATCCTTTTTGTTGTTCAACGATATCTTGAATACGATCGGCTTCGTTTACAATATTTTTGGCTTGTGTAACTATTTTTTGACCAATGTCGGTAAGTTGAATGGGTTTTTTGGTGCGGTCAAATATTTGAATGTTTAATTCTTCTTCTATTTTTTGAATTTGCATACTCAATGTGGGTTGAGTAACAAAGCATTTTTCTGCAGCAAGGGTGAAATTTTTATGTTCAGCAACAGCAAGAACATACTTAAGTTGAGTGATTGTCATTGATAGTAATATTTGATGTAAATATAAAAACAATCAATTTAACTGATGCCGCTTTCGCCTTAAATTATGGGTAATTTTGCAACATATTTAAAAGTGAATTATTATGAGACTAAATACTATTGGTTTACCAATACAAGAGACAGAAAAAATTGTAATAGAATTGAACGTTTTGTTGTCTAATTTTCAAGTGTATTACCAAAGTTTGAGAGGAATGCATTGGAATATTAGAGGGAAACGTTTTTTTGACTTGCACCTTAAATTTGAAGAATTGTATAATGATTCACAGCTGAAGATCGATTTAATTGCAGAGCGTGTACTTACACTTGGAGGAACTCCTTTACATACTTTTGATGACTATATAAAGCACAACCAACTAGAAGTGGGTAAAGATATTTCAAATGACGAAAAGGCGATTCAACTGATTGTTGATTCTTTGGCTAGTCTACTAACGATCGAAAGAAAGATATTAGAAAATGCTTCGGCTATTAATGACGAAGGAACGAGCTCTATGATGAGTGATTTTATTGTAGAACAGGAAAAAACAATATGGATGATGCAGGCTTGGTTGGCTTAATCATTCTAAATTTCAATTTAGATAAAAAACAGAAGCTTTTGTACTTCTGTTTTTATGTCTAAATATCAATCTTCTTCTAAATTTTCATTGAATGAAGAGGGTAATAATGTTGGTATAAATTTAATTAGAATTGGAAGCAATAAACTACCGCCTGGTAATAAAAATATGGTAAGTGAAGGTATTGTTTTGCAGATATCTAAGATTTGTTTTCTGATTTTTTTCTTCTCTTTTTCATCAAGATCACGATGGGTTGAATGTGCCAAGAGTATCATTAATTCTTTGCTTTCCAAAATTTCTTTAACCAATCTATTTTTATTTCGGGTCACCAAAGTTACCACACTTTCGGTAGTCTGGTCGTAAAAATGCTTAACAGGATTGGAATAATTAAAATAAGGAATTTCACTTTTGTATTTTGTGATGAAATCATTGGTATGATGAATTGATGCTGCAACAAATTCATCGGATTCATTGAGAATAGTGCCTAAAGTATGTAAAAAATAGGCCTCTTCTTTTTCTATTACCCCATCGCTCCAAAGAGCCATACCAGTAATGTCGATTAGGTATTTTTTTTCTAAATCATGAGTGAAATAATCGAGTTCTAATGTTTCTAAAGACAATGAGGCATTTTTAGAAAATTTAGTATAACGAATTGAAGCTTCAAAAAGTTTGATTAGTAAGTCGTCATACTGCGTTTTGTTGCTTTTTATTTTTAGAGCCAAAGCCACAATATTGACAACGGTTTCTTCAATACGTTTCAAGTATTTTTCAGGGATTTCTCCGTTTTTCAAGTATTGGCAAAAAGCCAAAACATCTATAAATAAAAGAGCATTAGTCACTAAATGTGAAAAATTTTTATTGATGATGCCATCGTTGGTTTGTACTCTTTCATCAATAAATTTTTCTAAAGTTAAAGATCTACTGTTTTTGGGTAATATTTTTTTGAGTAGGCTGAAACCTTGTGGATTCATCTGATTGTAAAATTCCAAAGCTTTTGTTACAAACAGTTCAGGCGTTTTGTTGGATTCGGATAAGCAAAAAGCTCCATAAAGTGTATTTAGTAAAGCAACTTTTGAGATTTCTTCCTTAAACCATCTTTTGGAATCAATGGGGTTTATGGTGTTGAACGAAATAATATGACCATAAATAAATCCAGTCTCCCTTGTTTTAAGATAAAATGAAGCACTGTTGTCTGATGAAAGTTCTTCAGAAAACGGTTGTTCTATAAAAAATTTGTCTATCCAACCAGGAGCAGATGGGTTAATCATTGTTATGTTTTGAAGTTGCAAAGCTATGTTTTTTTACAACGACAATAGTTAGTAAAAGTTAAACTTTAGTTTAAAATTAATAAGAGCTTCTTGATTTGCAATTTTGTTCGCAAAGGCTAATGATTTCTTGAATTCGATTTTGTCTAGTTTCTACTCTTTTAGCTTGATTAAGCCAGTATAAATAACTTTTTCGGTAAGAAGGACTAAAAGCTTGATAATTGCTCCAAGCTTTTGGGTTATCATCAAACGCAAGTTGTAAATCTTCTGGAATGATATGGTTTTCTACATCGTCAAGGGAGTTCCAAGAACCATTCTGCTTTGCGATTTCAATTTTCCGTAAACCACTTTCATGCATAATATTTTCTTGAATCAGTTTTTCGATATAGGTTTTGTTTAATTTACTCCAAACACTTTTGTCTTTCCTTGGAGTAAAAAGCTGTTTGCGTTGGTGTTCGTCCATTTTTTTTACAGTCGAATCTATCCAACCATAACAGATGGCTACTTGAACGGCTTCTTCCCAGCGCATGCTTTCAAAAGTACTGCTAACTTTGTAAAACAGCAGATAAACGCCTTTCGACGAATGGTGGTTTTCATGAAGCCATGTTCGCCATTCGTTTGCATTTTTAAAATATAAATGTTCTTTTTCTTCCAAATGTTTTAGGTTTAAGAGATGAAGAGTGCTTCAGCTGCTTCCCAGTTTACAACGTTCCAAAAAGAAGCTATATAGTCGGCTCTTCTGTTTTGGTTTTTTAAATAATAAGCATGTTCCCATACGTCTAGTGCCAAAACAGGTTTTCCTTTGGCAACAATCGTAGGTAAACTCATTAGTGGATTATCTTGGTTTGGAGTCGAGGTAATGGTTAGTTTTCCGTTGCTAACCACTAGCCATGCCCATCCTGAACCAAAGCGTTTTGCGGCGGCATCGGCAAATTGCTTTTTGAAAGCATCAAATGAGCCAAATGTTGTATTTATGGCTTCGCCTAGTTTTCCTTTTGGTTCACCACCACCGTTGGGTTTCATTAAACTCCAAAATAAACTATGATTGTAATGACCTCCACCATTGTTGCGAATTGCTTCAGGAAACAGACTCATATTTTCGAAAATTGAAGAAAGATTTTTTGCTTTATCCACTATGGCTTTGTCTAAAGTCTCAACAGCTTTATTAAGATTGGTGACGTAAGCTTGATGGTGTTTTGAATAATGGATTTCCATAGTTAGTTTGTCTATGTGAGGCTCCAAAGCATCATAAGAGTAGGGTAATTTGGGCAAAGTGTAGGCCGCTTCTTGTGTGTTTAACAAGTCATCATGAAAAATAAATGATGCTGAATCACTTGTGTTTGCAGCTAAACTCGAATTGATAATTGAACTTCCCATGAAAATTCCTGTTGAAAGAAGAGCCGATTTTTTGATAAAATCTCTTCTACTGCTGTTGTTTTCCATTTTTTTTGAATTAGTTGATTAAGTATGTTTTTGGAATTATTTTGACTTTTCTCCCACAAAATTATGATTGGGAGATTTAAAAAGTATATTAAATGTAGTTAATGTGCCGTAAATTCGAGTCAGATATTGTTGTAATTCGATTTTTTCGATTTCCTCCATTTTGCTTGAATTGATTTTTTGCTCCATAACTCTTAAACGGTCTCTTACCATTATTATTTTATGAAAAAAGGTATCGATTGGTATTTCTTTTGAGGCCAATCCTGCTTGTCCTGGCTCAAGGATAATTTTGCCGCCTTTCCATTTATCAGCTATCGGAACAATTTCGGAGACATCAGACCATTTTTGTAATAATTTTTTTAGAGTAGTTTCTACTTCATAAAAACTTATGGTGTCGACTTCGTTTTCTGCTGCTTCGATGATTTCAAAGGTACTGTCTAATGCTATGGTTTCTAATCCAGAGTCGATAAAGGTAACCCAATAGTCTGTAGAAGTTACATTGGTTATTACTCCTTTGCCTAATTTTTCGTGATGAATTCGTGATCCAATTCCTAGTATTTTCATGGTTTTTTGATATTTTTTTTCTTAAAATAGTATTAAATTGAAAAGTGTTTTAAAATTCATTTTTTGGTATGGTTTTCGTAAATTTATGTTCAAGCTTTAAAAAAAACATGATATGAAAAAAGTGAATTTGATAGTCATATTTATAGCTCTGACTTTAACCGCTTGCCATGCAACCAAAAATACAACAAAATCATCAAATTCTCTACAAGGAGAATGGGTGTTAACTTATATCAGTGGTCCAAGAATTGCTTTTGAAGGACTTTATCCGAATCAAAAACCTACTATCAATTTTGATGTGACATTTAAAAAAGTGTTTGGAAAAAATAGTTGTAATAATTATTCGGGTATGCTCAATCTAGATGGGAGTAAGATAAGTTTCAAGGATAGTAAAATGGCTGTTACTATGATGGCATGTCCAGGAAATGGAGATAGTGTTTATATGGACATGCTCGAAAAAGTAGATAGCTTTACTATCTCAGCTGATGGAAAAGAATTAATCATGACACGTAATGGAGTTCGTTTACTGCGATTTGAGAAAAAATAATTTTAATGCACAAAAGATGAAAAGCGTCTGTAGTATATTGTTTAGAGCTAGTATATTATATATTGGGAGTTATTTCTAAGTCATAAAAATAATTAAAATAGAGTCTTACTGTGTTTTGTGAGTTTAAAGTCCTAAATTCATGACTTATTTATTTTATTAATTAATACTATTTTAAAATGAAGCAAATCCCCATTCTATTTGTAATTATATTTTTGTTTTGTTTTTCTTGTAAAAAGGAAGACAAAGACACGTCAACCAACCTTACCGAAATTAAAGCAGATTCAGTTGCAGGAATGCCACTCGACACTATTTATGCAGATGATAATTCAGAGACGTCATTGGATTGGGATGGAGTGTATGCAGGAATAACACCTTGTGCTAATTGTAAAGGTATAGAGATTGAACTAGTTTTAAGAAAAGATAAAACTTTTGTTTTGAAAACTAAGTATGTTGGTAAAGGTGCTGAAAAAATTAATACAGAAAAAGGAACTTTTTCTTGGGATGAATCAGGATCTGTAATTGTTTTGCATGGTTTAGAATATAAGCCAAATCAATATAAAGTAGGCGAAAATCATTTGGTTCAAATGGATAGGCAAGGTAAAGTAGTAGAAGGAAGTTTAGCTTCGAAATATATCCTTCAAAAAAAGTAGGCCTTCCTTTTTGAAAAAAAAAGCTCAACATTTGAAATTAGATGTTGAGCTTTTTTTAATGCTATTTGGTTAATGTTAAATCATAACCGTACAAATGTTCGTCGCGAACAAAACCCATTTTCTGATATAAATTTTGCGCCACAAAATTATTTTTTGCTGTTCGAAGGCGAATAATGGGTGAGCCAATTTCTTGTGCAAATTTTTTTGTTTCCTCAATTAATGCTCTTGCAGTACCTTTTTTTCGGATAGAAGAATCAACAAATAAATCGTTTAGAATCAAAATTTTGCTTAGCAACAGCGAAGAAAAGGTAATATAATTTAAAGCAAATCCTATGGCTTTATTTTCTTCATCAAAAGCCATAAATACAATGGCGTCGTTATTTTCTAGTCGTTCTGTTAAAAAGTTTTTATGCGTTTTGATATCGGATGGTTTTTTATAAAAAACTAAATATTGATCAAATAAAATAGTTAATGCATCAATGTCGGTGAGGGTGGCTTTTCTAATCATAACGGTTTGTTTTGTTAATAAAATTACAATTTTATTTTTATTCCGACAAAATTCTGGATATACATAAAAAAAAAGAGAAATTGTTATAATTTCTCTTAATGTGTTTTGTATGGGATAAGTTTAGAACTTTAATTGGTACACTTCATCTAAATCTTTGTTTGAACTAATGTTGACCTGCAAATCAGTTACAAATCCAGAATTCAAACCATAAACCCATCCGTGTAAAGTAAGTTCTTGTCCATTTTTCCATGCTGATTGAACAATGGATGTTTTGGCTAAATCAAAGACTTGTTCTTTTACATTTATTTCTACAAAAGTATTGAATCGTTTTTCTTCATCTTCTATAGAATCTAGGTATTCATAATGTAAGCGATATACGTCTTTGATGTGTCGAATCCAGTTATCTATAATTCCAATAGAACTATTTCCCATAGCAGCTTTGATTCCACCGCAACCATAATGACCACAAACCAAAACGTGTTTTACTTTTAAGACATTAACGGCATAATCCAATACACTTAGCATGTTCATATCGGTATGAACTACCATGTTAGCAATATTTCTATGAACAAAAACTTCGCCTGGTTTAGCACCAATGATTTCGTTTGCAGGAACACGACTGTCAGAACATCCAATCCATAGCAAGGGTGGGGTTTGTCCTTTGGCTAAATCTTGAAAATAATTAGGATCTTTAGCTAAAGATTGTTCAACCCATTCTTTGTTGTTGTCTAGTATTTTTTTATAAAAATCACTCATTTTTTTTACTAATTGATTTAAAAGGTTTCTTTTTCTACCATTTTGCGTTTTACAAAATCATAATGATGTTCAACGGTGACATGATTAGGGTTTTCTGTGTTTTCAAGTCGATATTCATCTTTAAAGTTTTTTAATTTAACTTTAATATTGAGATCTTTAGATCTGATTTCTTTAAATTCAGTAATCAAATCTAAAACATCATGAGCTATATATATAGTCTCTTTGGCGTCGATAACTACTTTTGAGTTTTCAGGGATTTTAGCCAAAGTTGATTTGATAGCTGCTTTATTTAAAAAGGAAACTTCTTGGGCTAAATCAATATGGATAATATCTCCGTCTTCATAAATTTCTTTTCTGAAACTATAGGCTCTTTTTAAGTTTCCTCTCAACACGAATAGGATGCTGATGACAATGCCTAAGGCGACGCCTTTTAGTAAATCAGTAAACACTACTGCTAGTAAAGTAGCTATAAATGGAGTAAATTGATATTTTCCATAATGCCAAAAATGAAGAAAAGTGGCTGGTTTGGCTAGTTTGTATCCTACTAATAATAGAATTGCTGCAAGAGTCGCTAGTGGAATTTTATTTAGAATAGACGGAATCGCGATTACGCTAATTAATAGTAAAACGCCGTGAATAATAGCGGCCATTTTTGATTTGGCTCCTGCATTATTGTTAGCGGAAGTCCTAACCACAACAGATGTCATTGGTAAACCTCCTAAAAGTGAGCTTATAATATTTCCAATTCCTTGAGCTTTTAATTCTACATTGGGATTGGTGTATCTTTTCTGTAAATCCATTCTGTCGGCGGCTTCAATGCATAATAACGTTTCTATCGAAGCAACAATAGCTATGGTTAGAGCTACAATCCATACCTTTTGATTGGTTATACTCGAAAAATTTGGAGTGATAAGTATGTTTTTAAATTCTTCAAAGGATGTTGGAATGGGTAGAGAAACTAAATGTTCTTTTTGAATTGCTAAGGTACTATCACTTGCTATGAATATTTCATTTAAAATTACACCTACAACTACAGCAACCAGGGCGCCAGGAATTAGTTTTAGTTTTTTTAGAGCAGGAAGTTTGTCCCATGCAATTAATATTGTAAGCGAAATTAGTGTTATAACTATTGAGCCTAATTGAATATAATCGAAGAAACCTAAAAGTGAAGAAAAAGTATTGCCTCCATCGGTTTGGAAAAAGGCTTCATCACCTTCAAAGTCGGTGTCATAACCAACCGCATGGGGTAATTGTTTTAAAATAATAATAATTCCGATACCGGCCAGCATGCCTTCAATTACATTGTTTGGAAAATAATTTGAAATACTTCCTGCTTTGATAAAACCTAATAAAAGTTGTATTACACCTGCTAAAAAAACAGCTAATAAAAAGACGTCAAAAGCTTTAAGATCGGTTATGGAGGTTAGTACTATCGCAGTTAATCCTGCGGCAGGACCTGATACACTTATATGTGATTGGCTAAAGTAACCCACGATAATTCCTCCAATTACTCCTGATATAATACCAGAAAATAATGGTGCACCAGAAGCCATTGCGATACCTAAGCACAAGGGTAAGGCTACTAAAAAAACCACTAACCCCGCGGCAAAGTCAGAGTTAAGGTTGGTAAATAAATTTACGTTTTTTGACATTTAATTCAGAAATAAATTAGTTAAAAAGATGTTTTTTACACATCTAAAAATGTTCTTATTTAGACTAATCGGGCTTTCTGAGGAGGAGGTGTGTTTATTTTCTGAATAGGATTGTTAGAAAACGAAAAAACCTCCATACTGCTTCTTTTGGAAGATGTATTTATTGTTTTTTTGGGAATATTAATCTCTATTGGTTGTTCAAAAGAAGCTATTTTTTTTTCTTCATTAGTATCATCTTCTTCTATTGCTTCTTTTGTGAAGCTAATGGTTGTTTTCTTTTCAATAATTGAAACAATTGAGGGCTTGAATAGAAACAAGATGAAAAATAATAATAATAGGGTGGCAAATGGCTTCATTTTTTTGCGTAATTGAGTTGTAAAAATACAGAATTAAATAAAGGGGCATACAATGAAGTTGAAAATATAGTAAATCGTTATGGACTGATGCTTCAAGAAATGACTTTTAGACTTTATGTTTTATTTTTTTACTCACCCTTTTTGATGATTTTTAAAATTGATTAAAATTATATATTTTTATAGACACCCCTATTTTTTTAGGGGGTATTATTTTTTTTAATATAATTTTTTAAAACAAAACCCTTTGTTTTAGTGATTTTGTGTAACAAAAAGTTAAAATTCCATTCAAGTGCCCATTATTGTTTTTTTAAAAATTAGCTCTTTAAATAGCATATTGATATTATTTTTTATTGAAATTTTTGATTTGATAATTCTTTATCAAAATCGGCAAAAAGTTATTTTTTTTTAGGAGTTGTTAGAAAAAAAGGTAATAAATTCGTCAAAGAAAAAGGAAAAAAAACCTACAAAAGGTACTTTCTTTTAGGTTCGATTTTTAGCTAAAATCATTTCGAATACCAAAAAACAATAACCAAATAATTGAAATTTTAACCAAAATTAAATGCACATGAAAAAAGCCACCTTAATTTTAGCTTTATTGCTTACGTCTAACTTAATTTTAGCTCAAGAGGAAGGAACAAAAACGCCTCCAACAACAACTTTTGCCGGTTCTGCCGATGCTTATTATAAATATGATTTTGCTAATAATATAGCAAACAATAAAACCAGTTTTACCAATTCTAGTAATTCTTTTGAACTAGGTATGGCTTCTATCGAAGCGTCACACAAGTTTGGTAAAGCCTCTGTGTTTGTTGATCTAGGATTTGGTAAAAGAGCTGCTGATTTTTCATATAATGATACATCACCAAATGATAATGCTACTTTCTTAATTAAACAATTGAATTTTACTTATGAATTATCAGATAAGTTTAAAATAATTGCTGGTAGTTTTGCTACACATGTTGGTTATGAATTAGTGGATGCTGTTGATAATAAAAACTACAGTATGTCGTATGCATTTACCAATGGACCTTTTTTTAATACAGGGGTTAAAGCACAGTATACTGCTGGTAAATTTGGATTGATGGCAGGTATTACTAATCCAACCGATTTCAAAACAGCATTAGATAGTGGAACGGATCAAAAAACGTATATAGCTCAACTTTCTTATACTGGAGAAACTGGAGCTGTTTACTTGAACTTTACTTCTGGAAGTAACAATCCAGCCTCTGATACAAATACCACGCAGTATGATATTGTGGCTACTAAAAAATTAGGTGACAAATTTGCTTTAGGGTTTAATGGAACTTATGCTTCTTTGAAAGATGATGCAGATAGTTCACTTGATGCTAGTTGGTTTGCTTTAGTGGGTTATGCTAACTATTCATTTACTGATAAAGTAAGTTTGGCATATAGAATTGAATATTTTGACGATAAAGATGCTGCAAAATACGCTGTAATTGATAATAATGTTTTTGCTAATACATTATCACTTAATTTCAAAGAAGGAAATTTTACTTTCATTCCAGAGATTCGATTTGATTCTTCTTCAAAAGATATTTTCTTTAAAAGTAATGGTGTAGCTTCTAGTTCTGCGGGTAATATCTTATTTGCGACTACTTACTCCTTCTAATCACAAGCTATTTTTTTTTCTGTCATGACACTTTTTAAAGTGTTGTGACAGTTTTTTTATACTGCTTGATTTCCATTGAAATCAAGCAGTATTTTTGTTTAGTTGGTAAAATATTTTTTCCTAAACCAAAAAGCTAAATTAACTAATGCTATTAATGCTGGAACTTCTACTAATGGTCCAATAACTCCTGCAAAAGCTTGTCCGCTATTAATGCCAAAAACCCCAATACTAACAGCAATGGCTAGTTCGAAATTGTTTCCAGTTGCAGTAAAAGCAATCGCAGTAGCTTTAGAATAATCGGCACCAAAATATTTGCCTGCAAAAAAGCTAAGAACAAACATCAGGCTGAAGTAGATTACAAGAGGTATAGCAATTCGGACTACATCAAGTGGGATTTGAACAATTAATTCTCCTTTAAGACTAAACATTATTACAATTGTAAATAAAAGTGCAATTAAAGTAATTGGAGAAATCATTGGTATGTATTTTTTATCAAACCATTCTTGTCCTTTCAGGGCAATTAAGCTATATCCACTTATTATTCCCAGTGCAAATGGAATTCCTAGATAAATGCCAACACTTTCTGCAATTTGACCAATACTGATGGCTACATCAAAACCTGAATAGCCAAAATAGGGAGGGAACACTGAAATGAATAGGTAAGCATATATACTGTATAGTAAGACTTGAAATATACTGTTTAAGGCGATTAAACCAGCAGCATATTCTCTGTTTCCGTCTGCCAAATCGTTCCAAACAACAACCATTGCAATACATCTTGCTAGTCCGATTAGGATAACACCAATCATATATTCTGGATAGCCATTTAAGAAGATTAAAGCTAAGAAAAACATCAAAATTGGTCCAATAATCCAGTTCAAGAATAATGAAGTTCCAAGTACTTTGGTGTTTTGGAAGACCTCATTTATTTTGCTATAGTTTACTTTTGCTAGAGGTGGGTACATCATAATAATCAATCCAATGGCTAATGGGATATTAGTGGTTCCACTTGAAAAGGAATTGATGAAAGTGCTACTCGAAGGAATGAAATACCCAATACTTACGCCTAAAGCCATAGCTAAGAAAATCCACAGTGTTAAATTTTTATCTAAAAAACCAAGTTTTTTTCGAGCAACAACAGGTGTGCAATTATTTGCTGACATAAATTATAATGATTTAATTTGACTAAAAACATACAGTAACTCGGTAGCAATTTGTAGGCTTCTTTCTTGATATTTTTCTGCTTGTAAAGGGGTATCATCAAAAGCTTTTGGATCCTCAAAAGTGATAGGGATTCTTTTTTCGGCCCCAGCAATAAAAGGACATCCACCATCTGCTTGCGAGCAGGTTAGAATGGCAGCAAATTCGCTTTGAGGATTAAAATCGTCTTCATAATTTTTTGAGAATCCGATTATGGGGTAATCATTAGTGTTAAATTTTATAGTGTAAATTGGATTATCTCCTTTGCTGATAACTTTTATTTCAAATCCTGAATTGGTCAAGGTTTCGGCTACTTTTGGAAATAAAGCAGTTGCTTCTGTACCGCCAGAATAACAAAATACATTTTTGATATTGTAATATGCAGCAGCAGTTTGAGCCCAAACTTGAGACAAATGACTTCTTCTAGAATTGTGGGTACAAATGAAGTTGAGGCGAATAGCTAATCCACTGTTTGTTTTAGATTGGATGAATTGAACAAGTGGTGCTAAAACTTGTTTTCTTTCCTCGGAAATGGTGTCAAAACTGAGTTGTTCTATAGTTGATTTAATTTTTGGAAACATAAAATAGAATTTAAATGTGATATGTATTAGCAACAACTACCTCCAGGAATGCAAGAATTTTTTGAAGTAGTCAGTTCTTGTAGAGAAATATGTTGTTTTTCGGCTGGAATGCCACAGTTATCTTGTGCTAAACAATTGGTTTGCTTACTTAACAATAAAAAATGATTGCCATTGAATCCTATATCATACTTGCCGATAGTCTCGTTTTGGTATTCTACTTCAATTTCTAGATCATCAATTCCAAGTACTTTTTCGGAGAGATCGATGATGTTTAGTAATTTGCTTGGTTTTAGTCGGTGATCGGTATCATTGGCATTCCATAATTGAAAATTAACGACCTTTTCTTCACGTACCGTTCCGCCGCAATCAATGAATTTTTTGGTTATGATTCCAACTTCTGTCACATGAAAATGAATAGGTACCATTTGTCCGTTGGGTAAACTAAAGTTAACATCCTCTAGTTTTTCTAAAATTGATTTTACTTCTGAAAGTTTCATGATTATTTATTTTAAAAGTTTAGCAACAAGTTTCGTTTGGATTGCATTCGCTCGATAAGTTAGAATTTGATTTGGAAGTTAAGGTTTCAAAAAAAGTCTTGATTTTTTCAAATCCTTCTTCATTGATGCAATAGCAAATAGCATTGCCTTCAATATTTCCTTTTATAAGTCCAGCATTTTTTAGTTCTTTTAAGTGTTGAGAAATAGTAGGTTGTGCTAGAGGAAGTTCATTTACGATGTCTCCACAAATGCAAGACTTAGATTTTAGCAGGAATTCTAAAATGGCTATACGTGCTGGGTGTCCCATAGCTTTAGCTAAAAGAGCAATTTGATTTTGATACTCTGTAAAATGTTCTGTTTTAGATGCGCCCATTGTTATATTTTAATATTGCAATATTACGATATATAAATGTGTTGACCTATTTATTAATGATAAAAAAAAATGAGTTTTCTTTGATTGGGTTGGCTTTTGATAATTAGGACGAGGTATTTCTATTTTTTTTTAAACTTAAAACATAGAAAAAAACTGTTTATGTTCTAAAATTTGTTTTGTTTTTACGACTGTTATTATTCAGCTTACCTATGGTTTGTATGCTTAAAAGAAAGTAGAATTGGAACTAGGAGATGAAATGAATATTATAACTTTGCAAGAAGGCTATCGCAAAAAAAATCTATAGAAGGCATTACTCAAGCTAATTTTAATCAGATTCAAGCAGTAGATAAAAATGGTTTCCAATGCTATTGCTAAAGTATAGGTATAGAGCTGAAAGCATGAAAATGGAGAAGCCTTTTGTACAGTGTTCCGGTACTTTTAAAGGATAATATTGATACTAAAGATAAAATTCAAAAAACAGCTGGTTTTAGGGCTTTGGTAGCTTATTTTCCTTATACAAGATAGTTTTGTGTCTAATTAATCAAGGGTTTTAAATAAAAAAGGGCAGTTCACATGAACTGCCCTTTTTCTGTTTTTGAATTAGAAATTATTTTCCATTCAATGACCAATCATATGCACGAGTCATTACTTTATAGGTAGTTTCTATTTTTTTTTCCAAAAAGATATTGATGAAGTCAATTTCGTTAAAATACCCGGTTACAAAATCACCTTTGTATCTTTCGAACATTTTAGGTAATTCAATAGAATTGGTGTTTTTGAAAATTCTGTAAAAATCTTTATCGTTTATATAAAACTTAGCACGTTGTTTTATTTGATCGTTTACTTGTTCCGGAGTATAGGCAGCGTTTAAAAGTGGAGCATCGCCGTTTGTCCCTTTGCATAACACAAAATGAACTCCAGCATCAGCAATGATTTCTCTTAAAATCGTGTTTTCAATGTCGTCAAGAGTCAATTCTTGTTTGGCTACTATAAATGTTTTTTCGTTGAAAAAACCAGGAATTGTATTTACAGATACAATTGGAAGTTTCTCAACCACTGCTTTGATGACTAATAAGTTGTATGCGTTTATCCAAAATGCTTTAGCTTCTTCTTTGGTTTTAAATTCTGTTTTTAATTTAGAAATATTTTCCAAAATATAAATTAATTCTCCTGGACTTTTCTTTAGTTGAGCGTAATTTACTTTTCCCTCTGGAGAAACATTTTTCTTCAAAAATTCATTGGTTTGTTCGAAGAAATCGGTTAAAGTCTGTGCTTGCGAAAATGAGGTGATGATTAAAAATGAAACAACTAGTAAAATTTTCTTCATATTAAATTTGTATTTGCTTGGTTTATAGTGGTATTGAGTATTTACGTATAATCGCGCAAATAAACTAATTTTTTTTGAAAAAATTATTGTTTATCTGGCTTAATATTTAGTGCTCAAATTGAAATCAATTTTATGCTACTGCATATCTGTTTTTAATTTTATTTTTTTGTTGAAGTATTGTTTTTAAAATTCTAAAAATCACATATAAATATGATAGTTTTGTGTTATTTTGACATCAAATAGTGAATTGATTTTTTTTATTTTTTCTGTTTTGATGCAAGGTATACGAAAACGATTTCATTTATTTTATATGCATGCATAATATATCGTTTTCTTTTTCTATTTTTGATTCCAATAAAAATCTATAGTATGGAAAAACAGTCTTTACAATCACTTTTGCAAATCACTCATCCAGTGATTATGGCTCCTATGTTTTTGGTATCCAATACAAAAATGGTAATCGAAGGAATGAAGAGTGGAATTGCAGCTTGCATTCCCGCATTGAATTATCGTACGCTCGAGGAGTTGCGAACTTCTATCATTGAGTTAAAGCAAGCCAAAGTTTCAGGTGGTAGTTTTGGATATAATTTGATTGTCAATAAATCAAATGTAAAATACAAAGAACAATTGCGTGTTTTGTGTGAAGAAGGCGTAGATTTTATTATTACTTCTTTGGGTTCACCTGAGGAAACAATTGCTGAAGCTCACAAAGTTGGTATCAAGGTTTTTTGTGATGTTACTGATTTAGCTTTTGCCAAAAAAGTAGAGAGTCTTGGTGCCGATGCGATTATTGCAGTAAATAATCAAGCAGGCGGACACCGTGGAAATATAGATCCAGAAGCATTAATTAAATTATTGAATGAGCAAACCAATTTGCCTGTAATTTCTGCTGGTGGAGTAGGAAGCAAAGCAGATTTAGATAAAATGCTTGGCTATGGTGCAGTTGGTGTTTCTGTTGGTAGCCCATTTATAGCCTCAAACGAAGCTGGAGTTTCTCAAGAATACAAACAAGCTTGTGTGGATTATGGTGCCAAAGATATTATTATGACAGAACGTATTTCGGGTACTCCGTGTACAGTGATTAATACGCCTTATGTGCAAAAAGTGGGTACAAAGCAAACTTGGATTGAAACACTTTTAAATAAAAATAAGAGCTTAAAAAAATGGGTAAAAATGATTCGTTTTTATATCGGGATGAAAGCCACCGAAAAAGCAGCGACTCAAGTAACTTACAAAACCGTTTGGGTTGCTGGACCTAGTATAGAAGATACAACTGCTATTTTACCAGTGCAACAGATTGTTCAAAAATTGGTTGGTTAGTATGTACGAAAAGATTTATTTAACTCTTAATCAATTTGTAGAAAAGGCAACCTTGTTCAAGGTTTTATTCAACTGGTCGCCAATGTACCGAAGAAGTTGCGGAAAAATTATTCATGTTTCAAAAGATTTGCATACGGTTCGTGTCAAGATTCCTTTGAGTTATAAAAACAAAAATTATGTTGGTTCCATTTTTGGAGGAAGTTTGTTCGCAGCAACCGATCCAATTTATATGATTCAACTTATGCAAATTTTAGGAAAAGACTATGTGGTTTGGGATAAAGCTTCTGTTATTCGATTCCGAAAACCTGCTTTTAGTGTGGCCTATGCTGACTTTCATTTCACCAGTGATGAAATTGCCGAAATTCAACAAAAAGTTGCTGAAGAAAATGAGGTGAACTACGTCAAACAACTGATGATTACCAATGCCAATCAAGAAGTTTTTACAGAGTTAGAGAAAACTATTTACATCAGTAGCAAAGTGCATTACAAGCAAAAACTACAAAAAAAGAAAGCCTCAAAAGAAACCTCTTAATAGTACAACCTAAAATCCAAAAGCTGACACAAAGCGTATTGTTTTTCGAACAGTCTTTCTACTACGTCCGTGATGTCGTCTTCTTTTTGGCACAAATCAAAAAAAGTTTTGTCGAGTAAATGGCTGCTTATTTGGGTTGAGGCTAAACCGTAGCCCGAAACAGCTCGAGCTCCTGTAATATCCAAAAAGTATTGGGCTTCTTCTTCGTCTAAGTCTAGTGCTTTTGCATTGGCAAAGTGAATGATTTTACCTTTCATTTTGCCTTCAAATAGTTCTGCAATTTCTTCCAAACTATAAAAGTAATCGTTCAAGCAAATGCTGTTGGCTTCTCCAGGCATCACCAAGTAAATGATTTCATATGCCTGAAAATTGTTATCGTCATAAAGTAAGGTACTCAAACTTTCTTCAAGGCCTTCAATCGTGTCACAAGTTTTGTAAATACTCGTTAAACCTTGTTCGAAAGCCATTCTTTCAAGGTTTTTGATTACCGCTGTTTGTTGCTCAATTGCTGCATCAGGAACTCCTTCGAGGCAGAAAATAAACTTTTCTTGGTGCATAATGTATCGTCTAAATAGACTACAAAAATATTCTTTCTTTTTGGGATTCTGATTTTTTGTGGAAATCATTCTTCTTTCAAAAGAGAATTTTTATCAAAAAAAATCCGTTACAGTGAAGTAACGGATGTATAAAAGTTATCGAGAGTATTATAAAACATTCAATTCTCGCATACATTGTTTCATACTTTGGTAAGTTCTTTCAATGTCGTTGTCTAGTCCAATTGAAAAACGAATCAAACCATCTGTAAGTCCCATTTCGGTTTGTTCTTCCAATGGAATTTCGCTTGATGTTGAGGTGCCAGGTGCGCTAAACAAGGTTTTATAAAAGCCTAAACTCACAGCCAAATACCCTAGATTACGTTCTTGCATCAACTCCATTAAGGTATTAGCAGTTGCTAAATTTCCAACATCAATAGTCATCATTCCGCCAAAGCCGTATTCAGGATTGATCATATTTTTGTAGAGTTGATGACTCGGATGACTGGCTAAACCAGGATAAACTGTTTTTAAACCGTCTCTTTCAAATCGTTCAGCCAAATATTGTGCATTGTAGCTGTGTTGCTTCATTCTAATATGAAGTGTTCGAAGATTTTTCATCACACTAGCCGAGCGAAGACTGTCCATTGTAGGTCCCAAAAGCATACTTGCTCCTGTATTTACATTTTTCAAACTATTGATAAATTCGCGACTTGCACAAGTTACACCGCCAACGGTATCGCTACTTCCATTGATGTATTTGGTCAAACTATGAATCACAACATCAGCTCCCAAACGGGCAGGAGAAACTGAAAGTGGTGAAAAAGTATTATCGACTACCAAAGTTAAGTTGTGTTTTTTGGCGACTGCTGACAATCCCGCAATATCGGCTACTTCTAGCAACGGGTTACTTACCGTTTCGCAATACAATACTTTGGTTTTTGGCGTAATCGCCGCTTCTACAACCTCTAGTTTTGTGATGTCCACAAAGGTCGTTTCAATGCCTAAACGCGGCGTAAAATTTTTTAGAAAAGCATAGGTTCCACCATAAATCGTGCGGCTTGATACAATATGGTCGCCCACACCACATAATTGCAAAAGTGTTGGCGTAATGGCTCCCATTCCCGAAGCCGAAACATTGGCCGCTTCCGTTCCTTCCATAGCTGCTAGCGCTTGGTCTAAATACAAGTTACTAGGGGAGGAATGACGAGAATACAAATAACAACCTTCCATATTGCCCTCAAAGGTGTCAAACATCGTTTTGGCAGATAAAAAAGTGTAGGTAGAAGAGTCAGATATTGAAGGATTTACGCCTCCAAATTCCCCAAAATACTGTAAATCCTGAATATTATCTGCTGGGTTAAAATCGTTATTTTTCATAGTCGATATTTTGTTTAGTTATTGTTTTTATTAGGAGCTCCTCCCGCTATCCGCTATATCTTTGCCTTTTTAAAGGAAAAAGGCAAAGGATGCCGCTGCTATCGGGGCTAGGCTTTTTTGTTGAGAACCACACCAAAATAACAAATAGGTAGATTATTAATCAATAGCATGATTTAATTATAGTTTTTAAATCTTTAATTAATTATTAATATAGATTATATTTCTATTTTTGTCATTCAAATACTGTATAGATAGATTTTTTTTCACAACAGAAACAACTCTAAATCCCAAAAACCAAATCCCAAAACTTTTAAACTCTAAACTCTAAACAACAAACGATAAACCACAAACCCTTCAACCCTTAATAAAGCTATGACCTTAGATGCTATTGATAAAAAACTCTTGATTTTACTCCAAACCGATAGTAAGAAAACAACCAAAGAATTGTCTTTAAAACTTAATCTTTCGGTAACCGCAGTCTATGAGCGCATCAAGAAGTTAGAGCGAGAGGGTGTCATTAGTAAGTATGTTGCTTTAGTAGATAAATCCAAAGTAGAAAAAGGATTTGTTGTTTTTTGTCATTTAAAATTAGTACAACACACCAAGGAATTCCTCACCCGATTCGAAAACGAAGTGATACAACTAGACGAAGTCCTAGAATGCCATCACGTGAGTGGTGATTATGATTATATTCTCAAAGTTTTAGTAAAAGATATGGAAGCCTATCGCGAGTTTTTGGTGACCAAACTCACCACGCTTCAACACATTGGAAGTACACAAAGCACCTTTATGATTAGCGAAGTAAAAAACACAACTGTAATTGGTTTTTGATTCATAATTGCATTTCCTTAAATATGTCAACGCTATTTATAGGAAGAGTAAAAGCCAAATAGATAATAAGTGAAAGTTTTTTTCTACCCTGAAATTTCTCAAAGCATAAATTACAATAGCTTTAGAAAACATCAACTCCTTTGGAGGGTTAAATGTTATTGAGTTACTTAATAACAAGTATTTGTTTTCGATCCCGATGCAAGTTTGAAGTCAATCTTTCGGATATATTGTCAAAATCTCAGACACGCTTTTTTCTTGGGTGATGTTATAGGTTTTTGCAATTATTTTGTTAGCAGTCCATTGGTTATTTTTTGACATTCACATCCTTAACTTACATACTTTTCTAATTAGAGTCTTATTTACTTTGTAGAATAATCATCAATGACATTTGTGTAACTTCTTTCTGTCTTTTCATTATCTGTTAGTGCAACACATCGGTAGTTTGGCTCCTAATGTAATTTTTTTTGATTTTGAAAAAACTTAATCGCTTGATTAAGTTTTTTCTTATATTATTTTCTTTCAAAAGTAAATCGAATTTTTTTGAACAAAATAATAAGTTTTAGTTATTTTTTTAAATATCGATTTTTGAAAACTCATGAGGTCAGGTGTAATAAGATTTTTATGTATATGTAGTTACTTATAGTATTGTGTGATAAATTACATATCTGATATTTATAAGATATTTTTTTGTTAAATATGTTTTTTTAGTTTTAAAATA
The DNA here is from genome assembly GCF_038739875.1 of Flavobacterium polysaccharolyticum. Classification (NCBI taxonomy): domain Bacteria; kingdom Pseudomonadati; phylum Bacteroidota; class Flavobacteriia; order Flavobacteriales; family Flavobacteriaceae; genus Flavobacterium; species Flavobacterium polysaccharolyticum. Next base: position 93,776 of record NZ_JBCGDP010000003.1, on the reverse strand, counting down.
TTATGAATATCAAAATAATGTTTATTTTTATGTAATCGATTACATTTTTTGTATTGATAAAAAAACAAAAAACACTTTAAATAACTATTAATTAACCCAAACTACAAATGAGAAAAAAACTATTTTTATTGATCGTTTTGTTTGTTTCAATGCAAACATGGTCACAGCAAATTAATGAGGCAGCTGGCTGGCTGGAATCCGCTTTTGTAAAATGGCAGCCCTTGAGTAATGCTCAAACATATAATGTTTATTATACCGGAAATGGTTTTACAGACCAAAAAATTGATAATCAGTTGATCCGCAGTTATGGTTCTTACTTTCGCGCCGATATTCTGGGGCTTAAGGCAGGAACTTATACTGTAAAAGTTAAACCAGTTATTTCAGGCGTTGAAGGAACGGGTACTACAACAGGTACTCTAACTGTTTTAGCTCATGATCGTAATGGCTTTGCCTTTGATGGTGGTCGTATTCCGGGAGCATATAAGGCTGATGGAACTCCAAAGGATAATGCCGTAATCCTTTATATCTCTCAGAATACTAAAAACACTATTTCAATGAATATTACCGGGGCAAGTGCTAACCCATGTGTTGGTTTGCAAAATATTTTGTATGCCATTAAAAAAGGAATGGATACTCGTCCGTTCATTATTCGTCTGATAGGAAATATTACAGATATGACTGTTATGGAAGGGGGTGATGTCGTTATTGAAAATGACAATAATGCCTCAAGTTATGTCACTTTTGAAGGTGTTGGTGATGATGCAGTTGCTAATGGCTGGGGGGTTCGTCTTAAATCGGCTTCAAATATCGAAGTTAGGAATATAGGATTTATGAATTGTAATAGTACTGCTGGAGATAACATAGGGATGCAGCAGGATAACGATCATATTTGGGTTCATAATTGTGATCTTTTTTATGGTGATGCAGGAAGCGATGCGGATCAAATAAAAGGGGATGGTGCATTAGACAATAAATCATCTACTTATATTACATTGTCCTACAATCACTTTTGGGATAGTGGAAAAGCCAGTCTTTTAGGATTGAGTGAAGGAACAACAACGGGTTTGTATATTACCTATCATCACAACTGGTTTGATCATTCTGATTCTCGTCATCCAAGGGTTCGTTATTATTCGGCACATATTTATAACAATTATTATGATGGAAATTCAAAATATGGAGCTGGTTCTACATTAGGTTCATCTTTATTTATAGAAGGAAATGTTTTCCGAAATTGTAAATTTCCAATGCTGACTTCAAAGCAGGGAACAGATATTTTTTATGATTCTGCAGGTACTTTTTCTGGAGAAGCAGGCGGATCTATCAAAGCGTTCAATAATGCTATGACTGGTCAGACACGTTATGTCTCGTATAATGCTACAAATTATCCTATAGAGTTTGATGCTGTTGAAGTTGCAACTAGAGGAGAAATTATCAGCAGTAGTATTAAATCAAAGCTAGGAGCTAATAGTTATAATAACTTTGATACCAATGCAGCGTTTTATGTTAAAAATCTGGTTATCGATCAGCCTGCAGTGGCGCAAAGTAAGGTAGTTCAATATTCCGGTCGTGTTTCTGGAGGTGACTTAAAATGGACCTTTAATAACTCAGTCGATGATGTGTCTTCTACAGTAATTACAGCATTAAAATCAGCTCTTACTAATTATGTAGGAACATTAGTTTCAGTACAAGGTGAAACAAATGTGGTAAGTAATCAGACTCTTTCTTCAACTACTAACAATAATCAAACTGTAACAAGCGGAACGTCTATTGGTTCAATTGTTTTCACTTGGGGGGGAAGTGCAACAGATGCTACAGTAACAGGATTACCAGCCTCAGGTATTTCTTTTGTAAAAAACACCACAGCTAAAACCATTACGATTACAGGAACACCAACGGCAACAGTTTCTTATTCTATTGCTACTACAGGCACTGGTACAGCTGCGACTGGATCTGGAACGATTACAGTAACAACGGTAAGCGCTCAAACACTTACTTCAACGACAAACAATAATCAAACGGTTAGCAGTGGAACAGCAATTAGTTCAATTGTTTTCACTTGGGGAGGAAGTGCAACAGATGCTACGGTAACAGGATTGCCAGCCTCAGGTATTAGTTTTGTAAAAAACACCACTTCTAAAACCATTACGATTACTGGAACACCAACGGCAACGGTTTCTTATTCTATTGTTACAACTGGAAGCGGAACAGCGGCTACAAGATCAGGAACGATTACAGTTGCTGGTACAGCTACAGGAAACCAGATTCATAATTTTACAACATCCGGAAAAACAAGTACATTTTACAGCATTACAGGGAATATGAATTCGACTGCGGGTTCTGTAACATATGCTGGACTAACATTAACAGCCCGTTTAAAAATGGAGTCCAATACATCTATAACATACAATACAACTGCGGCTTCGACATTAACATTGGTATTTGATTCTAATTTTACAGGAACAATAAAAGTGAATAATGTATCTTATACTGCTGTTTCTGGAGTTGTTACGGTATCGCTTCCAGCAGGAGCAAATACAATAACAAAAGGTTCTGTTGCAAATCTGTATTACATCAGTACGACTTTTAATACTTTAGCGCGAGAGTCTACTAATAGTTTATTAGAAAAAGATGTGGTTTCTACAAAACTGACCTTGTATCCAAATCCAGTTTCTAGTGACTTGAATATTGATTCAGATGAAGCAATTCAAAAAGTCGAAGTTTATAATTTAACTGGATCAATAGTAAATACATATCAAGGAAGTAATACAAGTATTGATATGAGTAATCTTGCCAATGGAACCTATTTGGTAAAAGTACACACTGAAAATAGTGTTACAATAAAAAAAATTATTAAGAAATAATTCCTAATTAACTAACCATTATTTTTAACCCAAATTCTACATTAGAAATTTATAACAACAGAGCTATTCTTCAAAAACAAGAGCTTACATCCGTTTTTAAATTCAATACACAAAATATTGTATTTTTAAAATAGTCCTTGAGCTCTTGTTTTATTAGCAAATCAGTTTCGTCACGAAGTCTAATATGGAATTTGGGTTTAAAAATAAATATGCTTTATGTTATCGCACAATGTTTACGTTCATAGCTATGTTTTTATTATCACTTGCTTTAGTACATGACTATTTTGTTTGTCAGGGAAAGAATTAATGAACTCTAAAATGTTTTCATCCTGAAATATCTTTTCCATATCCTTGTATTTACTATAAATCTGAGTGTTTTTATGTAAGTAACTTGATAAGTCAAAATGAAGTTGTTGTTCATTCTGTATTTCATACCTCAAGAAATTCACACAAAAAACCTTAAAAATTAGCGTTTAAACAAAACTTTATTCCTTAATTTTGTCATTCAAAAAAAATAAATCAACACACTATGAGTTCATTTGACGTAGTCATTATAGGTTCTGGTCCTGGAGGATATGTGTCGGCTATTCGTTGCGCACAATTAGGTTTCAAAACCGCAATTATCGAGAAATACTCCACACTTGGAGGAACCTGTTTAAACGTAGGATGTATTCCATCCAAAGCGCTTCTAGCTTCTTCACATCATTACGATGAAATTAAACATTTTGCCGATCACGGAATTGAACTTTCTGGTGAGGTTAAGGTGAATTTAGAGAAAATGATTGCTCGTAAACAAGCCGTTGTTGATCAAACATCTGGAGGTGTTCAGTTTTTGATGGATAAAAATAAAATCACGGTTTTTAACGGTTTGGGTTCTTTTGCAGACGCGACTCACGTTACTGTTGCCAAAGCTGACGGGACTTCTGAAACTATTGAAGCTAAAAATATCATCATCGCAACAGGTTCAAAACCTTCTTCTTTACCTTTTATCTCAATCGATAAAGAAAGAATTATTACCTCTACTGAAGCCTTAAAATTAAAAGAAGTGCCTAAGCACCTTGTAATTATTGGTGGAGGTGTAATTGGAATTGAATTAGGACAAGTGTATTTACGTCTTGGTGCACAAGTATCTGTTGTGGAATTTATGGACAGAATCATTCCAGGAATGGATGCTTCTTTGTCTAAAGAATTGACCAAAGTCCTTAAAAAACAAGGAATGAAGTTTTACACTTCTCACAAAGTACAGTCAGTAGAAAGAGCTGGTGATGTAGTAACCGTGAAAGCTGAAAATGCTAAAGGTGAAATCATTACTTTAGAAGGAGATTACTCTTTAGTTTCTGTAGGTCGTCGTCCTTATACTGATGGATTGAATGCAGATAAAGCAGGTGTAAAAATCTCTGATAGAGGTCAAATTGAAGTGAATGACCACTTGCAAACGTCTACTCCAAACATCTACGCTATTGGTGATGTGGTTCGTGGCGCAATGTTGGCTCACAAAGCTGAGGAAGAAGGTACGATGGTTGCTGAAATTATAGCAGGTCAAAAACCACATATCGATTATAATTTAATTCCTGGTGTAGTGTATACTTGGCCAGAAGTTGCAGCTGTTGGACAAACAGAGGAGCAATTAAAAGCGGCAGGTGTTTCATACAAAGTGGGTAATTTTCCTTTCAAAGCCTTGGGTCGTGCACGCGCTAGTGCAGATTTAGACGGTTTCGTAAAAATCCTTGCTGATGCAAAAACGGATGAAGTTCTTGGTGTTCATATGATTGGAGCTAGAACAGCTGATTTGATTGCAGAAGCAGTTACTGCTATGGAATTTAAAGCTTCAGCCGAAGATATTTCTAGAATGTCACACGCACATCCTACTTTTGCGGAAGCAATCAAAGAAGCGGCATTAGCTGCCACTGATAATAGAGCGTTACACGTATAAAAGCGTAGCTTTCAAAAATAAGAAACCCGTCTCGTGATTATGAGACGGGTTTTGTTGTTTAAAACCAGATTTCTAATGCGGAATCTGCGTTAAATCAAGGAGTAAAAACACTTTTGTAATTATCCCAATAACGATAAATCAAAAATAAATTCCCCAAGAATAAGGCTACTGCAATCGGGATGCCTTCGGGAGCTAAAAAGATATTGATGAACAAAATGTTTATTGTGATGGGAAGAATCAAAATATTGGCTAACGTCACAAAACGATTGCTCACAAAAGCTAATCCACAAAGGAGTTCAATTGCTTTGGCTAGAGGCATAAGATAGGTAGCGGCTACAAGTCCTACATTGAATGCTTTAAAATTTCCTGTTGTTTCAGGTTCAGGCATTAAATGAAAAAAATAACTGATTGAAGCGAACAGTAATAGTAGTCCAATCAAAATCCGAATAATGGTAGTGGCTATTTTCATATTTATAATAAATTTTAGGGGTTACTTTTTTTGAAATTAACAACTAATCATTTCTTAGTTTGGGTTGTACATCTAAAATTATAGTTTTTTAGGAAATGTTTAATCGCTTATCAAATTTAGGTAATTTATTGATATGTAATGAATTGAAAGTCTTGTTTTTCGGATTTTGATTTTGTAGTGGGAAGAAAAAAAAGGATTTAGAAAACTTATTTTATGTTTTTTATGAAAGGGACTTTCTTGAATATCCAATATATTACTAAACCAATTAGGGCTAGCCACCATAATTTCAAAAGTAAAACTACCAACGACAGCAAATGAAACCAACCAGATTGTAACGCATCCAAGATTTGAATTCCAATGGAGGGTTCAAAATAATACCCTTGTTTTTCATTGGCTACCAATTCTTGTTTGACCACTTCTCTTTGATACAACTGAAGGGTAATGGTGCTATAATTGATTTGGTCTTGAAGGGATAAGTTTTCAATAGCACTACTGTCGCTTTGCGCTTTTTTATTTTCAAGTTGCGTTTCGGCATTCATAATGTCATTGATTTTTTTACCTTTTGTATCAATGGCATTAGCGATTCTTTTTTCATTGGTAGCGCTTCTCTTTTGTAACAACTCATTGGACAATAATCGTAACGCTACATCATCAGCTTTGATTAATCGGTAGTCTAAATAATCAATTTCTTTGGCAATTTCTTTTACCACAGTATCCATATTTTGTTGAGGTACACGAAGGGTGATGGTGTTTTCAACTTTGTATTTTGTGGTTTCTAGGGTGCTATCCTGACTAACTTTAGTACTTATTTTGTCATTTATGGTACTTTGGAGGTTGGAGTAGGTAACCAAACCACCCCATTTTTTAGTGGTATTCTCAATCAAGTTGGTCGATTGGACGACACTTTTTACTTTGAATTTGATATCTGCTGTTCGAATGAGCTTCCTTTTTTCTACTGTTTTTGGAGTTTCGGTGGTTTTTTCTTGGGTGTTGCTTACGGTTGCACTATCGGCAACAGCTGTGGCATAATCTGCGGTTTCTTCTGCCGGAACCTCGGCTTTTTTGCACGAAAATAGTGCTACTGCGATGATTACGGCTAGGATGCCTGCTTTTGCAATTGTTTTCATAAATAAAATAGTTTAATAGATTAAAAAAGGGTTAAAATTCAAATAAATGTTCCAAAATGGAGTAAGCGTAGTTTTTTAATCAATACTTAAATTTTATTTAGTGAAGTAGTACTTTTTTTACCTATTAAAAAGTGTGCCAATTTTTTTGAGGAAGAAGGCAGAAGGGAATTTTTTGTCGTAATTTTGGAGCTTAAAATAATTATTATTGAGAGTCTCTGAATTTTATACTATAGACAATCCTTCACTTTTTAAGGAACAACTTTTGCATTGGGCACAGCAGTTTCGTGAAGTAGCTTTTTTGGATAGCAATAATTATCCACAAGCGTATTCTAGTTATGATTGTTTGTTGGCTGTAGACGCTTTCACTTTGCTTCAAACCGATTATCATAATGCTTTTGAGGATTTAAAGCAATATCAGCAAACCACTAAGGACTGGCTGTTTGGCTATTTGTCTTATGATTTAAAAAACGATAGCGAGCGCTTGCAATCCAATAATTTTGATGGATTAGATTTTCCAGATTTATTCTTTTTTCAGCCTAAAAAGATTTTTTTGCTAAAAGGTAATCAGCTTGAAACAAGGTATTTACACCTATGTGATGACGAGTTACAAGAAGATTATCAAGATATCACGACTATTGTTCCTCAACAAAATACCGCTTTGGAATCTGTTGAAGTACAAGCTAGAATAGACCAAAAAAAATACATCGAACAAGTACAAAAAATGCAGGAATACATTCATAAAGGGGACATTTATGAAGCCAATTTTTGTATGGAATTTTATGCAGAAAACGCAACCATTCAACCGCTCGAAAAGTTTCAAAAGTTAAATTCAATTTCGCAACCACCCTTTGCGGTTTTCTTAAAAAACAACCAACAGTACTTGTTGTCTGCCACGCCAGAACGCTATTTGAGAAAAGAAGGAGAAGATTTGATTTCGCAACCCATAAAAGGAACCGCAAAACGCTATGAAGACCCTGTGGCCGACGAAAAAGCAAAAGAAGATTTAGCTGCCAATCCAAAAGAACGCGCTGAAAATATTATGATTACCGATTTGGTTCGCAATGATTTATCGCGAACCGCCCAAAAAGGTTCGGTGCAAGTAGAAGAACTTTGCGGCATTTATTCTTTTATGCAAGTCCATCAAATGATTTCAACCATCACCTCAAAAATGGACGAAAAATATTCTGTAATTGATGTTTTACGCCTCACATTTCCTATGGGAAGTATGACGGGAGCTCCCAAAATTTCGGCTATGAAAATTATCGAAGAATTAGAAGTCACCAAAAGAGGCTTGTACAGCGGGGCAGTAGGTTATTTCACACCCGAAGGCGATTTCGATTTCAATGTCGTAATTCGCAGTATTTTGTACAATCAAAAGAAGCAATACCTTTCTTTTTCGGTCGGAAGTGCCATCACAGCCTTATCGGTGCCAGAGCAAGAATACGAAGAATGTTTGCTCAAAGCCAAAGCAATGAAGAGCGTATTAGAATAAAGTTTTTAAAACAGAAACTATTTTTAGGAGCGCTAACAATAGGATTTTTTGCCAAGAGGGTTTCCAGCTATCCGCTATATCTATTGTATTGGCTTCCGCCATACAAGAGGATGCCGCTACTATCTGGGCTAATGAGTAACAATTGTCTATTTTTGGAGACAAAAAAAGCATCTAATTAAAAAAAAGTAAATTTGAGTATGCAAAACCTCTTTTACCAACATCTACAAACGCAATTTCCGTTTCTCGAAAACAAAAAATTATTGTTGGCTGTAAGCGGTGGTTTAGACAGCATGGTACTTTTGCATTTATTGGAGCAATTGCCATGCACCATTGCCATTGCTCATTGTAATTTTCAACTCCGTGGTATTGAAAGTTTTGAAGACCAAAGTTTTGTTCAAGAGTATGCGCTTCAACATCAAATTCCTTTTTTTTGCACTCAATTCGATACTCAGGCATTTGCCAATGATTATAAACTTTCGACACAAGTAGCCGCAAGAGAACTGCGATACGATTGGTTCTACGAACAACTAGAGCTCCATCAATTCGACTTTGTTTTAACAGCCCATCACGCCGATGATAATCTGGAAACTTTTTTAATCAATCTCTCAAGAGGCACAGGTTTAGACGGTTTGTCGGGTATACCTGCTCAAAACGAGGCGGTAATTCGACCATTGTTGCCTTTTTCTAGAACAGCAATTGAGGAATATGCCAAAGTTAATAATTTACAGTGGCGCGAAGACAGCAGTAATGCCTCGGATAAATATTTGCGTAACCAAATTCGCCATCATTTAGTTCCAATGCTCAAAGAACTGAATCCTGATTTTTTAAAAGCTTTTGGAATGACTCAAGAGTATTTGCAACAAGCACAAGAATTGGTTTCAGATGCGGCTAGTATGGTTTATCAACAAGTAGCAAGAGAAGACGGGGATACCATCTATTTTGATTTAAAGCAATTAATGCGCTTGCCAAATTATGCCTCTTATTTGTACCAATGGCTTAAAGAATATGGCTTTTCGGCTTGGGATGACATTTACAATTTGGTCGATAGCCAATCAGGAAAACAAGTTTTTTCAGCAGATTACCGATTGCTAAAAGACCGCGATTTTTTTATTTTGAGTCCAATACAAGAACCTGAAAAGGAGATATTTTTCATCGAAAAAAATCAAGATAAAGTTAAGATTCCCTTAAAACTCCAGTTTTGTAAAGTGACAGACATTTACAAAGCAGATTCAAGTGCTATCTTTGTCGATGAATCAAAGTTAGCCTATCCTTTGGTGCTCAGAAAATGGCAAGAAGGCGACTTCTTTTATCCTTTGGGAATGAACGGCAAAAGCAAGAAAGTAAGTAAGTTTTTTAAAGATGAAAAAATTTCACTTTTAGACAAAGAAAATACTTGGCTTTTGTGTTCCAATGAGGCCATCGTTTGGGTAATAGGAATGCGAGCTGACGAACGATTTAAAGTAGAACACACCACCAACACAATTATAAAAATAGAATTAATATAAGTTATAGTAATGAAAAAACACCTTCTTTTAGGACTTTTAGTTTTCTTTTGTAGTTTGGGTAACGCCCAAATTTTGGATCCAGTAAAATGGACAACCAAAATCGAGCAAAAAACAGCAACCAATTTTATAGTTACATTCAATGCGACCATCGAAAACGAATGGCACGTATATTCGCAGTTTACTCCTGATGGTGGTCCACTGCCTTTAGAAGTTAATTTCAAAAATCAAAAAGGGAATTACACTTTATTAGGCAAAGCCAAAGAGAGTAAAACAAGAACCGCTTACAATGATATTTTTGAAGTAAATGAAACTTTTTTTGAGAAAAAAGCACAAATTACTCAAAAAATAAGTCTCGTAAATAAAGGCGTTAAGACCATAGAAGTAGAGCTGAATTTTCAAGCTTGCAAAGAAGTTTGTATCAATCTCGAAAAGAAATTTAGCATTGCCATTCCTGAGTTGAAAAACGCTGCTACAACAGCATCTCCAACTACTCCAATTAATGATTTAGTAAAAGATACGACTGCGCAGACAATAGATTCTGCAACAACAGCTATCACTGATACTGTAAAAGATTCAGATACTACAGATGCTTCTCAAATAGCTCCAGCAAAAAGCGCAACAACAGAACACGGGTTGTGGGCAATTTTCTTTATTGCTTTTTTATCTGGTTTTGCGGCATTGTTAACGCCTTGTGTTTTTCCAATGATTCCAATGACGGTAAGTTTCTTTACCAAGCAAAGTAAAAATAAAGCAGCAGGAATCAGAAATGCCATTATCTACGGAATTTCTATAATTGTTATTTATGTAGGTTTGGGCTTATTGGTTACTTGGGTTTTCGGTGCTGATGCGTTGAATGCCTTGTCTACCAATGTTTGGTTTAACCTTATTTTCTTCGTTTTATTGATTGTTTTCGCCACATCTTTTTTAGGCGCATTCGAAATTATGTTGCCGAATTCTTGGGCAAACAAAGTAGACAGCCAAGCCGACCGCGGTGGAATCATAGGTATTTTGTTTATGGCATTGGCATTAGCCATTGTGTCTTTTTCTTGTACTGGTCCTATTGTTGGAACTTTATTGGTAGAAGCCGCTTCTAAAGGCGGAATCGCACCAGTAGTTGGGATGTTAGGCTTTTCATTGGCATTAGCCTTACCTTTTATGTTGTTCGCAATGTTTCCAGGATGGTTGAATTCTTTACCAAAATCTGGAGGTTGGTTGAATACTGTAAAGGTTGTTCTTGGATTTTTAGAATTGGCTTTGGCTTTCAAATTTTTATCCAATGCAGATTTGGTATTGCAATTGCATTTGCTAGAACGTGAAGTTTTTATCGCCATTTGGATTGCTATTTTTGGAGCGTTATCGTTGTATCTTTTTGGGAAAATTACACTGCCACACGATAGTCCAGTAGGACACATTTCTGTGGGTAGACTGTATATGGGATTACTTTCATTGATATTTACCTTTTATTTAATTCCAGGATTATGGGGTGCGCCATTGAAATTTATCAATGCTTTTCCTCCGCCAATGGAATATAGTGAAAGCCCAATGGGATTTGGCGGTTCTTCAAAATCTGCAACCACAGCGATGCTACCAGAGGGAGCTAAAAGTGGTCCTCACGGGATTGTTATTTTTGATGATTATGAAGAAGGGTTGGCTTATGCCAAAAAAGTAAACAAACCCATTATGCTCGATTTTACAGGTTTCGCTTGTGTAAATTGTCGTAAAATGGAAAACAATGTTTGGTCCAATCCTAATGTGTTGTCTATTTTAAAAGAGAAGGTGGTTGTGATTTCATTGTATGTGGATGATAAAAGAGAATTGCCAAAAAACGAACAATTCTTCTCCAAAGCAACCGATTCTGAAATTGAAACTATTGGCGATAAATGGACCGATTTTATGATTACTCGATATAAAACAAACACCCAGCCTTTGTACGTCTTGACAGATTTAGAAGGAAAAAGTTTGAATGCAGCACAGCCTACGATAAGTTATGTTGGCGTAGAAGAGTACGAAGCTTGGTTAAAGTCTGGTATAGCAAAGTTTTAAACAAAACTAGGTTTTTTGAAATCCCATCTGTGAAAACCGATGGGATTTCTTATTTTTACGAATTATCAATAAACCAACCAATATGAAAAAATTACTAATGCTCCCTTTTTTGTTTTTGTGTCTTTCGGCATTAGGACAAGAAAAGAAACCCAACTATGTAGCTGAAAATTATACCAAGCAGGAAGTGCGAATCAAAATGCGTGATGGCTTAGAATTATTTACAGCTATTTATTCCCCAAAAGATACTTCTAAAAAGTATCCTATTGTAATGCAGCGTACTCCATACAATTGTGCTCCTTACGGACCAGACCAATTTAAAAGAAGCATTGCCCCCAACGAAACGATGATGAAAGAAGGATACATCGTAGTGTATCAAGATGTGAGAGGGCGCTATATGAGCGATGGATTATATGACAATATGAGAGGATATATTCCAAATAAAAAAGAAAAAACAGAGGTTGATGAAGCTTCAGATACCTACGATACTATTGATTGGTTGGTGAAAAATGTGGCCAATAACAATGGAAATGTGGGGACTTGGGGGATTTCATATCCAGGTTATTATGCTTCTTATTCTTTGTTGAGCGGGCATCCTGCCTTAAAAGCAGTTTCTCCACAAGCTTGTATTAGTGATTTCTTCTTTGATGACTTCCATCATAATGGAGCTTATTTGTTAAGCTATTGGAAGGTGACGCCACTTTTTGGTCCTCAAAAAACAAAGCCAACTACAGAAGCTTGGTTTAAGTTCCCAAATGTAGGTACCAATGACGATTATCAGTTCTTTTTGAATGCTGGACCGTTAGTGAATTTGGATAAATACTACGATTCATCCAATGAATTTTGGCAACAACTTAAGGAACATTCAAGCTATGATGAATTCTGGCAAAAAAGAGGTTTGTTGCAGCATTTAAAAAACATCAAACCTGCTGTAATGATTGTTGGTGGTTGGTTCGATGCTGAAGATTTGTATGGTCCATTGAATACGTATTCAACCATAGAAAAAAGCAGTAAAAATTACAACACTATTGTTATGGGGCCTTGGAGCCACGGCGATTGGGCTAGAAATTCAGAAAAACAAATCATAGGGAATATTAATTTTGGTGACAGTATTTCTGGTTTTTATCAAAAGAATATTGAGGCTAATTTTTTCCGTCATTTCTTGAAAAATAATGGGAAAGGGGAAAACAAATTACCCGAAGCGTATGTTTTTGATACAGGAAGAAAAGAATGGAAAACCTACGATACTTGGCCACCAAAAAACACAGAGAAACAACAATTCTACTTGCAACCGCAACAGAAGTTAACTAATAATGCAGGAGCAGTGTCTTTTGAGGAATTTATCAGTGACCCAAAGAAACCAGTACCGCACTCTGAAGATATCAAACAACAAGGTTTGACTCCAAGAAAATATATGACCGATGACCAACGATTTGCGGCTAGAAGACCTGATGTTTTGGTTTTTGAGACAGATGTTTTAGCAGAAGATGTTACTTTGGCTGGGGATATTTTAGCCAAATTGCAAGTTGCTACCACAGGAACCGATGCGGATTGGGTAGTTAAAGTAGTAGATGTTTTCCCGAATGACGAACCTGAAACAAAAGAAGTGCAACCGTATTTAAAAATGAGTAATTATCATATGATGGTGCGCAGTGAGGTAATGAGAGGTCGTTTTCGCAATAGTTTTGTGAATCCACAGCCTTTTGTGGTCAATGAGAAAACTCCAGTAAATGTAAAATTGCAAGATGTTTTTCACACCTTCAAAAAAGGACATAAAATTCAAATTCAAGTGCAAAGTACTTGGTTTCCTTTGATTGATTTGAATCCTCAAACTTTTGTGCCGAACATATTTTATGCTAAGCCAGAAGATTTCAAAAAACAAACCCATCGTGTGTATTCAGACTCAGCTATTGAATTTACCGTTTTAAAATAAAGAATGAATTCTCTCATTTGTAATTACCTCCAAACTAGTTTGGAGGTTTTTTTATGATAAAAATGAATGGTTGTTTCGTGTTAATTGAAGAGATTATAAAATTTTATTTCTTTTTAATGTATTTATTATATAGCAATGTTTTTGGGGTTACTTTTTGATTTAAATTTGATATCTAAAGTTTCTTATATCCAAACCTATGAAAACTCATATATTAATTTTAATAAATCTATTAAGTGTCATATTGTTAATTGATTTCATAAATAAAGACAACCAAAATACAGTAATTAATAAAGTCCAAGGAGCTAGTTTTAATAAAAAAAGTATTAATGAGAATGAAAGTTATATTACTATTAATGATAAAAAATACAATCTGTCAGCAGACCCATGTATTCTTCAAACAAACGACAACCTAAATATTTTAACTTTCAAAGCGGTGAATAATGATATCGATTATTCGTTAACAGTTAACTTAGGCGCCTTTAACGGAAATGTAAATACTGGAAATTACATTTATTCAAATGGTGAAAATCAGGTAAATTTTGTTGTAATAACGTTTGTTACTGAAAAAGGTACTTTTGTAAATGGTCCCAACAGTGTAGTTGCCTATACAAAAAATGGTAATAAGGGGCATGTGTCAGCTACCAATATGTCTTTAATTGATAGTTATGAAACGCTGCCAAATATTACCATAAGCTTCAATATTTATTGTTCTATGGAATAGTTGTCATAAAGAATAGGATATAATTTACGTCTCAAAATGAATAGTGAAATGTTGTATTTATTTTAAACTTTAGTATCTTTTACAAAAAAATGGCTGTCTCAAAAAGAAACAGCCATTTTTTAATTTGGGGCGGGTATTTTTTATAAGTATTCTCCGTGTTGCGTAATATCTAATCCTAATTCTTCTTTATCTTCACTTACACGCAAAGGAGTGATTTTGTTTACAATAAAGAATAAAGCATAAGAAGCAGCAAAAGCAAAGATAGAAACCAATACTAAAGCTTTCAATTGGATTAAGAATAGGGTTGCGTCACCGTAGATTAATCCTTGGTTATCACCAACAATTGAGTTCACAGATTTTGAAGCAAAAACACCTGTTAATAACATTCCTACCATACCGCCTACACCATGACAAGCAAATACATCCAAAGCATCGTCAATTTTTCCTTTAGGGAATTTGCTGCATACAAAGTTACTCACAATACTAGCAATGATACCTATAGCAACTGCGTGAGGAATAGTAACAAAACCAGCCGCTGGCGTGATAGCAACTAATCCTACAACTGCACCAATACAAGCACCCATTGCTGATAATTTATGACCTAATATTTTATCTAAGAAAACCCAAGCCATTGCAGCAGCAGCAGCAGCTACAGTTGTTGTTCCTAAAGCTTGAGCAGCTAAACCGCTAGCTCCAACAGCAGAACCTGCATTGAATCCGAACCATCCGAACCATAATAAACCTGTACCTAATAATACATAAGTAATACGAGCTGGGTTTACTTTTTGTACTTTTCTTTTGCCTAAGAACATTGCTCCTGCCAAAGCAGCCCAACCTGCACTCATGTGAACTACAGTTCCTCCAGCAAAATCTAGTACTCCCCATCCGAAGAATAATCCATCAGGATGCCAAGTCATATGACATAAAGGAGCGTAAATAAATAAAATGAACAACACCATAAATAACAAGTAAGCCCAGAAACGAACACGTTCCGCAAAAGCTCCAGTAATTAATGCTGGTGTGATAATCGCAAATTTTGCTTGAAAGAAGGCAAATAATATAAATGGAATGGTTGGTGCCAATTCCCATGCGGTTGTTGAATTTACCCCTTGAAATAAGAAATTGCTTGATGGATCTCCAATAATTCCTCCAATAGAAGGACCGAAGCATAATCCGAATCCAACTACTACCCATAATACAGTTACGATGACCATAGCCATAAAACTTTGTAACATGGTACTAATTACATTCTTTTTTCCAACCATACCTCCATAGAAAAAACCAAGACCTGGAGTCATAATTAATACTAAGGCAGAAGCCACAATCATCCAAGCTGTGTCACCTGTATCTAGTTTTAAGGCTACAACATGTGCGCCAAGAGTAGCAGCTTCGCTTTGGAAATAAATTGAAAAAACGGATAATACCAAAATTGTGATCAGTATCACACTCAAAATAATCTTTCGCATAGTTTTTTAGTTTTAGTTAAATATGGGTTAAAAATATAAAATGATTTCAAACCCCTATAAAAAATCATAATTAAAAATTAATTTTTATTAATTTGATATTTTACCCCTATCAATTTTGAGGGTATTTGCTAATTATTGTTCTTTATTTTACATTTTGTTAATGTGTTTTTTTGGGGATTACTTTAATAAAAGTAAAAATTTGAGTCGTTCTAGCCCTTAACTATGTTTTTCTTTTTTGGATTAAAAAAAGAAAAGGAGACGTTTTTTTGAAACGCCTCCTTTTTTTAAATTAAAAAAATGTTTTTATTTTAAGGTATGTTTACTTAAAATACGATACACCTCATTGATGTTATTGCTTCCTTTTCCAAATTGTTTTGAAATGGGTTCATTTTCATTGTTCAACCAAATTTTTAAATCGGCATCCAAATCAAGTATTCCTGCACTTTCTTTTGAGAATTTTTTGATGTTTTTGTATGGAATGGATAAGTAGTCAACTTTTGAACCTACTAATTGTTTTTCAACCAAGATTAGTCTTTTGTTAGTAAATACAAACATATCTTTTATTAATCGAAAGGCTTTTTCGATGACTTCGCCTTCAATTAATATTGGTTCGAATTCTTTAGAAGCACTTTCGAGAGTTACTTCTGAGGCGTTTCCTAAAATGGCATTGAATAGTCCCATAGTTGTTTATTTTTGATTGTATTTTGCTTTGTATTTATCGCTAAGTTTTGTTTGATGCGTAGCTAAACTGATCATTCTCCCTTGGATAAAGGCATGGGTAAGTTTGTTGGTTCTCATGTCTAAAGCATCGCCTTCTGATATGAAAAGAGTAGCGTCTTTTCCTTCTTCTAAGGAGCCACATTGTTGGTCAATGCCTAATAATTTAGCAGTATTCAAGGTGATCAGCTGTAGGGCTTTTTCTTTGTCTAAACCGTAAGCGACACAAGTTCCTGCTAAAAATGGAAGATTTCTTGAGCTCATACGCTCTTTGCTTCCGCTATTTTCTAAGGCTACTAGAATTCCTTTGTCTGTTAGTATTTTGGCCATTTTATACGGTAAATCGATATCTTGGTCGTCGTTAGTAGGCATATCGTGTACTCTTCTCAAAAACACACCGATATTGTTTTTTTGCAAAAGTGGCGCTACTTTATAGGCTTCGAATCCGCCAACAATGACCATTTTTTTAATTCCGTTCTCTAAAGCCAATTGAATGCCATCCGTTATTTGTTTTTCTTCATCGGCATGAATGAACAAGGTTTGTGTGCCGTCGAATAGGCCTTTGGTAGCTTCAGTAACTAAATTTCTGCTGTCTGATGTACCGCCTAAATAAGCTTTGGCACTTTTGAAAAAAACATTTAATTCTTGAAGTTGTTTGTTGTACTCTTTATTAGGCTCGATTGAACCTGGTTCTGCCCACCAGCCTCCTCTTCTAAAAGTAGCAGGGAGATTGATGTGGATACCGTCATTCTCTTTGATCAAAGCCTCTTTCCAGTGCCAAGCATCTAATTGTACAATAGAAGAACTACCAGAAACTCTTCCTCCTCTTGGCGTAATTTGAGCCATCAAAATTCCGTTAGGACGAACCGTTTCAATCACTTTTGAATCGGCAGTGTAAGCCACAATACTTCTTACGTTTGGGTTAAAAGTTCCGATTTCTTCCTCATCATCCGAAGATTTTACCGCGTCAATTTCTACCAATCCTAAAGTAGAATTGGGTACAATGAATCCAGGATATACGTGTTTCCCCGTGGCATCTATTGTAGTGTTGTAGGCATCTTTGGCTAATTTTATTTGTTGGGCATTGGCTACCAAAGTGATTTTTCCGTCTTTAAAACCAATGGCTGCGTTTTCTATTACTTCACCTGTTCCTAAATGTGCTGTTGCATTAAGGATAAGTATCGATTGAGATTGTGGTGGCGCAGGTATTTGTTGGGCTTGACTAAGTGTTGAAAAACCTAGAGTGGCCAATAAAAGTGCTATTTTTATGTTCATCTTTTTTAAAATTTGGTGTTTGTAGTGCATACTAAATTGGATTACAATTCTTCCATCGTATCGCATTCGTACTCAGGTTTGATTGATTTTTTAGGAGCTTGCGTAGTCATTCCTTTGTTTTTTTCTAACAATAATTGACCAATCAATTGAGCTCTTTCTTTAGCATTTGCTGCTCTTTTGGCTTCGTCTAATTGGCTATCAAAATAAACTACACCTTCGATTAACGTTTTTTCTGCTTTGGCATAAATAGACAAGGGATTGTTGTTCCAAAGTACTACATCGGCATCTTTGCCTACTTTTATACTTCCTACTTTGTCATCTATATGTAATAATTTTGCAGGATTTAAAGTCACGAATTTCCAAGCTTCTTCTTCAGAAAGATTACCATATTTTACTGCTTTTGCAGCTTCTTGATTCAATCTTCTTGACATTTCGGCATCATCTGAATTGTAGGCTACCAATAACCCGTGGTTGTGCATGATCGGACCGTTTTGTGGAATAGCATCGTTTACTTCGAATTTATAAGCCCACCAGTCAGAGAAAGTGGAGGCTCCTACACCGTGTTCTTTCATTTTGTCAGCCACTTTGTATCCTTCAAGAATGTGGGTATAGGTGTTTACTTTGAAGCCCATTTTGTCCGCCACATTCATTAACATCAAGATTTCTGATTGCACATAAGAATGACAACTTATGAATCGTTTGTTGTTTAAAATTTCAGCTAAAGTTTGTAATTCCAAATCGGTTCTTGGCGCTTTTGCTTTGTCTTTTTTACTGCTTGCATTGTATGTTTTCCAAGCTAAGTCATATTCTTTGGCTCTTTGAAAGTAATCCGTAAATACTTGTTCTACTCCCATACGAGTTTGAGGAAAACGTGTTGGATTCGCGTTACCCCAGTTGGATTGTTTTACGTTTTCACCTAAGGCAAATTTGATGAATTTGGGTTGATTTTTGTATAACAATTCTTCTGGTTCCATTCCCCATTTCCATTTTACGATAGCCGAACGACCACCGATTGGGTTAGCAGAACCGTGTAGTAATTGTGATGTAGTAACACCACCCGCTAAATCTCTGTAAATATTAATGTCTTCGGAGTTCACTACGTCTTCGATAGTTACTTCGGCACTTGAGTTATGTCCTCCTTCATTTACACCATTAGAAATAGCAATGTGAGAGTGTTCGTCAATGATACCGCTAGTCAAGTGTTTTCCTTTGGCGTCAATGATAGTTGCCCCACCATCTGAAAGATTTTTTCCGATTGCAGCAATTTTTCCGTTTTTAATTAAGACATCGGTTTGTTCTAAAATTCCGTCTTTTTCGTTGGTCCAAACCGTTGCATTTTTGAACAATAGCGTTTGTGCTTTTGGGACTTCAGTATTTCCGTAAGCAAGGTTTGGATAAGTAATTGGCTGAACTGCGAATGGCTTTTCAACAGCGCTTGAGTCTTTTGCTATCTTGAATGGTGCTGTTTTTTTAGCGTACCATGTCACTTCTGATCCATTGTTTAGAATAGCTTTGCCTGAAAGATTTTCGGTATTGTCTACTAAACCATTCAATCTTGTAAAACTCGTTTTTACATCGTCATTAGGTTTAATTAATAACGTTACCCATTGATTAGCAAAAGTCAAATTCGATTTTACTTTCTTTTTATCAGCCGTAGTAATATCTGATTTTGGTTTGGCAACTTCTCCTTCAATTTTTAATTTATAGGTTTCATTACTAACGGTCAAATCATATTCTCCTCGAATATCTTTTACAGTCCAATCGTTAATCACATATTTATTGCCTTGTACCCAGTTTTCGAAAACGATGGTTTTTTCGTCAAAAATAGCACCTGAGGTAATGATGAAGTTGGCATAACTTCCTGTTTTTAAACTTCCAATTTCATTGCTTTTTCCAAGTAAAGCAGCTGGAGTAGTAGTCAAAGCTTCTAACGCTTTGGTCGGGTCAAAACCAAATTGAATGGCTTTTAATAAATTCCCTCTAAAGTCCTCTATCTTTTTTAATTTGTCTGTAGTTAATGCGAAAGTAATTCCGTTTTCAGATAGTACTTTTAAGTTGCTAGGTGCTTGATTCCAAAAACGCAAATCGGCCAACTCCATTTGGTTCGCATTGAACGGATTTGAAACATCGTAAGCTTCTGGGAAGTTAATCGGGATGATAAAACTAGCATTCGTTTTTTTGATTTCTTGAATGCGTTCAAATTCGTTTCCAGCTCCTTTTAGGATATAATTCAATCCAAATTCTTTTGCAATTTTTGAAGCTCTTAAACTATTAAGTTTGTCCTCAGCAGTAAAAACTTGAACTAGTTTTTCGTTAGCAATCAAAGCTTCTAAGGATAAGTCTTTGTTTGTGGCGTTACCATTTTTATACCATTCTTTATCGTGATACATTTGACGAAGCAAAGCCATCATTCCCATCAGTGAAGAAGGGTAGGATTGATTGGTGGTCACACTACGAGTAAAACCAAAGTGTTGAGTGGCTTTGTTGCTCAAAATTCGATTGGTTTTATCGCTGTTGTTCAATGCCACAATAGCTCCAGTTCCTCGGGCAATTCCATCTTGAATGTGAGTGCCTACTACACCAAATCCTGCTTTTAATAATTCCTCAGCTTTGGTTTCGTCATAAGAGAAAGTTTCGTATGCATTGATCTCTGAGCGAATATTTTCGTTCCAGTAATAGCCTGCTCGTTTGGTGTCATAAGAAGAACCTCTTTCGCCAGATGCCGCTCTTTTAGGTTTTTCGGCACCAAAACTAGTATACATATCGATGAATGAAGGATAAATAGATTTTCCCTCTGCATCTATAATCATAGCATTTTTTGGGATTGCTACTGTGGCTCCTGATGCTAGAACTTTACCGTTTTGGATTAGTAATGTTCCTTTTTCAATGATTTGAGTAGGGGTAACATAGATTTTTACGTTGGTAAACGCAGTGTAATAGTTGTTTTTGTTTGGAATACTTTCGTTATTCGGAAAGTATTCTTGTGCTTGTGTTTTCGCTATAAAAACACCAAAAAAGAGTAGGATTATAAGTTTTTTCATAATGGGTTAGTTAATTTTTTTAAAATTACTAAAATTAATTACACTAAGTATTGCTATTTTAATTTTAACTTTCGTTTTAGGGTTGGATGCTTTTTTTTACTAAAATTTTACTTTTTTTGAGGTTATTTTTTGAAGTTATTGTGAATAATTTTTAAATTTAACAAGTTGATTACTGTTATAGTGTCGGATTTTATTTTACTTTTATTTAAAAGAATATTTATATGCTTGTTAAAGTTTTTGGAAGTGCCGTTTTTGGGGTGGAAGCCACCACTATTACGGTAGAGGTTAATATTGATAATGGGGTAGGGTACCATTTGGTAGGGTTGCCTGATAATGCTATCAAAGAAAGTAGTTATCGCATTGCGGCTGCACTCAAAAATAATGGGTATGCCTTGCCCGGAAAAAAGATTACCATCAATATGGCTCCTGCCGATTTACGAAAAGAAGGTTCTGCTTACGATTTGACTTTGGCGGTGGGAATTTTAGTAGCTTCTTCTCAGATTTCGACTACAGTTTTAGAGGAATACATTATAATGGGTGAATTGTCTTTGGATGGAAGTTTACAACCCATAAAAGGAGCATTGCCCATTGCTATAAAAGCCAAAGAAGAAGGATTTAAAGGTTTTTTTCTGCCGAAACAAAATGTGAAAGAAGCCGCCATAGTTGCAGGTTTGGATGTCTATGGTGTTGAAAATGTGCAAGAAGTTATTGATTTTTTGGAGGGGAAAGGAACTCTTGAACCCACTAGAATTGATACAAGAGCTGAATTTTATAAGACTTTAGATTTTCCTGAATTTGATTTTTCGGATGTAAAGGGGCAAGAAAGTATTAAGCGTTGTATGGAAATCGCTGCTGCTGGTGGGCATAATATTATTTTGATTGGACCTCCAGGGGCGGGAAAAACGATGTTAGCAAAACGCTTGCCTAGTATTTTGCCTCCGATGACACTACGCGAAGCACTTGAAACCACTAAAATTCATAGTGTTGCAGGTAAATTGAAAGAAATAGGACTAATGAATCAAAGGCCTTTTAGGAGCCCGCATCATACTATTTCGAATGTAGCTTTGGTAGGTGGTGGGAGTTATCCTCAGCCGGGTGAGATTTCGATGGCGCATAATGGGGTGTTGTTTTTGGATGAATTGCCCGAGTTCAAGCGGGATGTTTTGGAAGTGATGCGTCAGCCT
Source organism: Flavobacterium polysaccharolyticum (assembly GCF_038739875.1). Taxonomy (NCBI): domain Bacteria; kingdom Pseudomonadati; phylum Bacteroidota; class Flavobacteriia; order Flavobacteriales; family Flavobacteriaceae; genus Flavobacterium; species Flavobacterium polysaccharolyticum. The sequence goes on along the minus strand of NZ_JBCGDP010000003.1, from coordinate 72,009 downwards.
TTAGAAGATAGAGAGGTAACGATTTCTAGAGCGAAGTTTACGGTGACTTATCCTTCCTCGTTTATGTTGGTAGCGAGTATGAATCCGAGTCCGAGTGGTTTTTTTAATGATCCTAGTGCCCCTCAAACCTCTTCTCCTCATGAAATGCAGCGGTATTTGAGCAAAATTTCGGGGCCACTTTTGGATAGAATTGATATTCATATTGAAGTAACTCCGGTTCCTTTTGAGAAATTGTCGGATGATAGAAAAGCTGAAAGTAGTGTGGATATTAGACAACGTGTGACGGCTGCTAGAGAATTGCAAAGTCAACGTTTTGCATCGTTAGAAAATATTCATTACAATGCTCAAATGAACACGAAACATATTCGGGAGTTTTGTGCTTTGGATGATGCTTCAAAAGAGTTGTTGAAAACTGCTATGGAGCGATTGAATCTCTCGGCTAGAGCTTATGATAGAATTTTGAAAGTTTCTAGAACTATTGCTGACCTTGAAGCGTCTCACAACGTAATGGCCTCGCACATAGCGGAAGCGATACAATACCGTAGTTTGGATAGAGAAGGTTGGTTGGGGTAGTTTTTTAGATGATTACTGATAAGTCAAATTGTTTCCTTTTAGCCCCGATCGTAGTGGAAATCCTTTGTTGCCGGTGTTCGGCTGCAAAGATTGCAGCGGAGAACGGGTGCCCTCTTTACAAGAATGCCTATTGATGCCGCTTCAAAAAAAAAGAGCTACTTATTGAGGATAAATAGCTCTTTTCGTTTTTTAAGAGTTACTGGATGTAATTGAAGGTATTGCCTTGTTTGATATCTCCGGATTGCAATCCTTTTTGAAACCAGTACATCCGCTGCTCTGAGGTACCGTGAGTAAAGGAATCGGGTACGACTTGACCTTGCATTTTCTTTTGAATGGCGTCGTCACCCACGGCTTGGGCTGCACTTAGTGCTTCTTCTATATCACCAGGTTCTAACATAGCGTTTGTTTTTTCGTTGTAATTTGTCCAAAGACCCGCATAGAAATCGGCTTGAAGTTCAAGAGCTACGGAGAGTTTGTTGGCTTCGGCTTCACTTTTTCCTTGCTGTAGTTGACGCATTTTGGTTGAAGTCCCCAATAGATTCTGAATGTGGTGTCCGTATTCATGACCAATGACATAAGCTACGGCAAAGTCGCCACCTTGTGCCCCAAATTTAGTTCTCAATTCCTCGAAAAATGACATGTCCATATAGATTTTTTTGTCGCCAGGGCAATAAAAAGGTCCAGAGGCGGAGCTGGCTCCACCACAGGCGGTTTCTACTTGTCCGCTAAAAAGAACAATTTTTGCAGCTTCAAATTGAAGATTATTTTCTTGAAAAATTTTACTCCAAACATCTTCGTTGTCTACCAATATTGCGTTTACAAATCTTCCTTCTTCTTTTTCGCTAGCGGTTAAGGCTCTTTGTTCTGTGGGTGCACTTTGTGATTGGTTGTTGAATTGTTCTAAAATAGGAGTTATCATCTGAGCATTTTCGCCACCAAAAATATTGACTAATAAAATGATAATACCTATGATGCCTCCGCCTACGATTGATTTTCCTCCAGTAGACATGCCACGGCGATCTTCCATGTTATCGCTTTGTCTTCTTCCTTGCCATTTCATATTGTTCTTATTTTTTGTTAGTAATAAATTTAATTAAATTTTTTTAATGCATCTCAATATTACTTCTTCAATAACTCCTTTTATAATAGGTTTTGGGATGTAATCATTCATTCCGACTTTTAGACACTTTTTGCGTTCTTCTTTTTCAGTTCCAGCGGTGATGGCTATAATTGGAATGTCTTTTCCGTTTTTGAGATTTCTTATTGCTTTGCTCGTTTCGTATCCGTTCATAATAGGCATTTGAATATCCATAAATACTAGGGTTGGTTTTAGGAATTCAAATTGTTCTATGGCTTCTTTCCCATTTAAGAATTCAAAGATTTCTACATCAAGGAAAAGGTTTTTGATGATTGTTTTGAGTAATAACATGTTGATTTTGTTGTCTTCAACAATCATTATTTTGAGATTAGGGTACTCGTGTTTTATTTTATTTGAAGCAATTGTGGTGAGTTGTGAGGTATTGGATTCGGTTTCTGATGAATTTGTTTCGTTTGAAGTTTCTAAATCTATATCGAAGTAAAAAGTACTTCCTTTGTTGATTTGGCTCTCCAGTCGGAGTTGGCTATTCATTAAACTTAATAATTGATTCGAAATGGTGAGTCCAAGACCTGTTCCTCCGAATTTTTTGGAGGTTGAGCTGTCTTCTTGAGAGAAGGCATAAAATATTTTTTTCTTATTTTTTTCTAGAATTCCAATTCCGGTATCGATGATAGCAAAACGCAGGCTTTGTTGCGACTCGCTATTTTGGGCAATTACACCAACCTCTAGCGTGATGCTTCCTTTTTCGGTAAATTTTACGGCATTGGCCAGTAGATTGATCAAAATTTGTTTCAAACGAACTGAATCTACCCATACGAATTTGGGAACTTCAGGAGCAATTTTTAAGAATAAATCTAATTTTTTTTGATTGGATTCATAAAAAATAAGATCGATGGTTTGGTTTAAAATTTCGGATAGTTCCTGTTTCTCTATAAAAAGGTCGAGTTTTCCTGCTTCTATTTTAGAAAAATCCAAGATATCGTTGATGATGTCTAAGAGCGAGAGCGCCGATTGATTAATCGTAGTCATGTATTTTTCTTGCGTACGATTAAGGTGGGTTTTCATGAGCAAATCAGTAAAACCAATGATTCCATTCAACGGTGTTCTAATTTCGTGACTCATATTGGCCAAAAAATCCGATTTTGCTTTGTTGGCAGCTTCAGCCAGTTCTTTTTCTTTTAGAATGGCTTCGGTTTCGATTTGATTGGTAATGTCGAACAAAATGCCTCCAATGTATTCTATAGTATTATCTTTTTTAATAGCGTCGCTAAATTCTTCTATCCAAATATATTGTCCTGATTTTTTTCTGATTCGGTAACGATCGTGATACGGTTTGCCATTATTAAAGTTTCTATTTTGATGTTCGACTACAAGATCTTTGTCTTCGGGATGTAATAAGTTAATTAAAGAGATTTTTTGTTGTAAGAAATCTGATTTTGAATAGCCAGTTAGTTTTTCTATAGAATCGTTTAAGTATACTTTTGAGGCATATTCATCAAATTTTGAGAGATAAACTGTTCCTGGAATATTATTGGCGATAAGTTTGAATTTTTCTTCACTTTTGTGAATTAGTTTTTCATTTTTATCTCGTTCTAAAGCGTAAGAGATATTACTGGCTAATGTTTTTAGGATAAAACTCTCTTCTTTTGACCAGTTTCTTTCAAAAGTACAGTCATCCATTCCAATGAATCCACTAAATTCATCGTTGTAATAGATAGGAACAATCAAAATAGACTTGATTTCGTTATTAATGAGTAATAGCTTAAAAAAGGATTTTTTTAGTTTACTCGTTTTGGTTTTGAATAGTTTTTTTTTGTTGGCTTTTGTAACAATTTCTTCTAGATGCTCTTCTGAGAATTCTTGTAGTTTGGTTATTTGTAATGGAATTCCTTTTCTTGCCCATTTGAATTTCTGACTGATTAATTGGGTTTTTGTATCTTTTTCGTAATAAAATAAATGATCAACTTGAGTCGCATTTCCCATGATTTCAAAGGTGTCAGTAAACATCTCATTCAAGCTTTTGCTCAATAAAAATTTTTCGGTACAAAGTGCCATTTCAGCCAATAAGTCACTCTTTTTTTGTAATTTTTTTTCGGCTTCAAATTGTTTTTGAGTGGCAATGGCAAGTGATAGTATATCTGCTATAGTTCTTGCAAAAGTGAGGTCTTCTTGATCCCAATTTCGTTGTAAAGAAGTTGTTTCGAAAGAGAGTACACCCAGTAATTCGCCATTAAGTAGGATAGGAGTATCTATTGCTGATTTAATGTTATAAACTCGATAGTACGATTCGTAAAATTCATTATTTTCGATATTTACATTGATATCATTTTTATGTAATTGAATGCCTTGTTGTATCTTTTGTGTATGAACAGGATAATTATCTTTTTTTAGGATAATTTTTTTGCCAAATGAATTGGAACTAAGGAAATAAATACATTCACAAATAATAGTTTTTTCACGATATTTCCAGTAACTCACGCGATCACATTTAGAAATAGTACCTGCGTTCTCAATGATTAGTTTTACGATGCTTTCTATTTGTTCAAAGTCTCTAAAATTGATGGTGAATAAATTCTTTATTGTCGAATTATATAACTCAATTTTTTGTTGTCTTTGATTGTTTTTTATTTCATTGGTTTTGAGTTTTGTAATGTCACGACCAATTCCGGAATACCCAATAATTTTTCCGCTTTCGTCTTTTCTAATAATCACTTTTAATGAGATCCAAATGCTTTCGTTAAATTTGGTGTTAATTGGGAACTCCACCAACGGGTAATCGGTATTCCTGATAAATAATGTTCTTATTTCTTCAAAATAATCATCTCGAATTATTGAAATGAAATTTTTACCTAAAAGCTCATCTTTATCGTATTGAAGAGTTTTTACTGAAAAGTCGTTGATAAAAGTAAAGTTTCCTCTTGGACTCGCTTCAAAAATTAAATCATTGGCATTTTGTATAATGTCTTCGTATTTGTTATTTAAGTTTCTTTGTTCTGTTACATCTTGTCCAATGCCTACAATGATATTGTCAGCAAACTTTTTATCTGTCCATTGTATGAATTTATAAGATCCATCTTTACATTTTAATTTCCGGGTATAAATTTGACCATCAACAAATACATCGTGATAGGGTAATCCTATAAAATCAGGATCTTCGGTTAATCTCCAAAACTCGTACCCCATCACTTCTTGATGTGTATAGCCTAGGATTGATGCAATGGTTTCGCTACAATAAATTACTTCACCATTGTAATTGCAAGCAATGGTAAGTGAATTTCCTTTATTGATGATTTCTTTGATGAAATTACTTTCTTTGGAGAGTGAGTTTTCTATTAATTTTCTGATATAATTCAATAAAACTACAACGCAAGAATAGCTGATAATCAATACTCCAGTTTTTCTAGAAATTCTATCAAAATAGGTTAAAGTGATTAAAAATATGAATAAAAAGTAAAGGAAATAAGTGTATTTTTTGTTGGTTTTTAATGCATCATAAGCCAAAAACAGCATTATTACAAAAGTCAGTTTTGATATAGTATCATTGGGGTTGTTAACTATATTATTAGCTATTACAAAAAAATACAATAAGTAAAATAAAGTAAAAAATGAATCAATATTTTTTCTTAATAATTTTATTTTGTTACTTAAGAAAAAAATAAAAATTAAAAGAATAGTTATAGCTGTTTTTTCGACCAATATACTTTTGCTTCGCATTTGAAATACATCAAATACCAATTCCATTGTAATAATTATTGCACTAAAAAAAAGCAGATATAATTGGTACTCTTTTTCAATAGTTTTTGAAATTCTATAGTTAGGAGATTGTCTAATTCGTTTGTCAAAGAAATAGATATACACAAATAAGCAAATAGTAAAAATCAAAATACCAATTTGAAAGAGAGTAAATTGGTGATAACTGAATATTTTGATGTAATTTTTCTCCAATAAAAATAACGACCAACTGTTTAATGTTGGTAAATTGAAAATAGTATATAATAGATTGGTTGGCAATGCTATACTATGATTTGATGTGTGGTACTTATGTTAGTATGAAAAATAGTAATTTAAATTAAATGTTTACTAAAATAGTTAAAAATGTGTAAAAGATATTTTTTTTTAGTATTTATTCTAGTTTTTCTTTAGAAGTTGCTTGATTGTATATAGTATATACTACAGAAATTAAAAAAGGATAAGTAAAAAACGCACCAATACAGAAAGCAAATAGACCTAGGCAAACACCAAGAATAGCTATAATAACTAGCATTAAGATTACAATTGGTTGTTTTGTAACAATTGCTATACTCGTTTTTATTGATTCAATAGTAGAATAATTCCCTAAAACAATTAATGGAATGGTTAAAATGGTGAAGAAACTAATGATTAAGATCAATAGGATTCCAACAAATGAAAGTCCGATTTCGTCAAAAACTAGACTGAGGCCATTGGTGGCTAAACCGATGAGAAAAGTTACGGAAAAGATAGGTACAAATAATGGTGAAGTGTACATTGAAAACAAACCAGACACACCAAAAGAAGTGTCTTTTTCGGCAGCATCGGCCATTTTGTAAAAACTTGCCATGAATGGGCTTAATAAACAAGATGTTAGAATGGAAAATCCAGTATAGTACCAAACATATGGTTTGGTAAGTAATAATTTCTGAAAGTTTTCTATGGATTTTTTACTAATATTTTCAGCTCCAACAATACTTATTGATACAGCACTTAAAAAGATAGCATAGAAAAACAGGAAAACTAAAAGTGCCGATCCTGCATACAAAGCTATTTTTTTATAATTGGCAAAAGAATGATTTAATACTGTTTCGAAATCTAAAGTGTTATTGTATTTATTGGTTTCAGTTGGTTTTTGAGTAAGCATAAGTTATGTTTTTGTAGGTTAATTATAGTTTAAAATAGACTTGTTCGAATGGTACTCTAAAGCGTTCACCGTAAATACCATTTTCATCACGAATACCACAGCCTATAATCATATTGATTTCACAGCTGTTCGGTAAACCAATAATTTGTTTTACTCTTAAGGAATCAAATCCTTCCATGGGACAAGTATCATAGTTGATAGCTGCCATGCTAATCATAAAGTTTTGAGCAGCCAGAGCGGCACTTTTGTGCGCTACGATTCGCATATCGCTTTGTCGTGCTTGTCTGTAAATGGGTTTGAACAAACCAATACATTGAAAAGCTAAGTATTTTATTCTACCAAGAATTCCCCAAAAATCTGTGTAAATCGTTGGGATGATTTTTTGATAATAATTCAAGGCAAATTTCTCTCTTTTGCTATACTCAGATTCTTTTTTGTTTCCGAATTGTGCTTTTAAAAAGGAGATATTAGCTTCTTTTCTTTTTTTCCATAAATCTTTTCTAGCTACGACAACTACCAACTGGTTGGCTGATTTTGCTGCATTTTGATCAAAACTAGCTTTTGCTATTTGTTGAATTTTATCGGAATCTACAATATGGTAAAACTCCCAAAGTTGCATATTACTGCTTGTGGGAGCTAAGGTGGCTAGGCTTAGACATTGTTTTACTTTTTCATCATCAATAGCTTCATTTTTAAAAACGCGAACAGATCTTCGGTATTGGATTGCCTCACTTACTGTTTTTTCTAAAGCCATTGTAATAGTTTTTTTATAGATTGTAATTTGTTTTTGTATGGAGCATATCGCATAGGTAAATCTAGCCAATTTGCTTTTTTTACAATTCCTTTTTTATGTGAAAAAACATCAAAACTTAATCGACCATGATAAGCTCCAATACCACTATGCCCTACACCTCCAAAAGGTAATCTTTGGTTAGAAAAATGCACCACAGTATCATTGATGCATCCGCCACCAAAAGAATATTTTTTCATGATTTCTTTTCCAAATACTTTGTCCTCCGTAAACACATAAAGTGCTAGAGGCTTTTCATATCGAGTAATTATGGTTTCAATTTCTTTGGGATCATCATAGGTTAACAAGGGAAGTAAAGGACCAAAGATTTCATCTTGCATTACCAAACTATCTAATACGGTTTCTTCAATGAGTGTGGGAGCAATGTAACAATCTTCAATATTTGATTCGCCACCGATAAGGACTTTTTGTGGGTCGATCATGTTGATCAATCGGAGCCAATTTTTTTCATTTACAATTCGTGCTAAATCTGGAGATTTTTGCGGGTCATCTCCGTAAGCTTTTTGAATTTCATTTTTCAAATAGTCAACAAAATGACTTTTCATGTCTTTTTGTATCAAAATATAATCTGGAGCAATACAAGTTTGTCCTGCATTGATGAATTTGCCCCAAACAATTCGTCTAGCTGCAAGTTTTAAATTGGCAGTTTCGTCAATAATACAAGGGTTTTTTCCACCTAATTCTAAAGTTACTGGAGTCAAATGTTCAGCGGCAGCTTTGGCTACCACTTTACCTACAGGTACACTACCAGTAAAAAAGATATAATCCCAGCGTTGTGATAGCAATTTTTGAGCGACTTCAACACCACCGTTCTCTATTTTTACGTGACTTACGTGAAAAACTTTTTCAATTATTTTTTTAATTATTGCTGCCGTATTTGGCGTTAGCTCTGAAGGTTTTAAAACCACCTGATTACCGGCGGCAACAGCAGATACTAATGGACAAAGTGCTAATTGAAAAGGATAGTTCCAAGGAGCAATAATTAAAACTTTTCCGTAAGGTTCTCTTAAAATATAATCAGTGGAAGGAAAATTTAAAATAGAAGGCCATACCCTTTCTGGTTTAGCCCATTTATTAAGGTTTTTTATGGTGTCTTTTAGTTCTGTAATGACATAATTGGTTTCAGTCAAAACGGCTTCAAAAGCAGGTTTTTTGAAATCTTTATACAATGCTTCTACGATTTCGTCTTCTAGTAAGGCAACGGTATTGAGTAGTTTTATTAAGGTATCTTTTCTAAAATCTAAACTGGTTTTATAATTCATTTCTATAGCGATGAAATTAGGTACTGCAAGTTAATTTTTAAAAACTTAAAAAAGAATTTTTTTTACAAAAATCAAATGGCTTTCCAAATAACATCGTCTGGAACGGGCGCTAAAATTGATAGCGGTTCCTTTGAAACGGGATGAATAAAGACTAATTTTCGAGCGTGCAAATGAATGCCACCATCAGGATTGCTTCGGTCAAAACCATATTTCAAATCGCCTTTGATAGGACAGCCAATAGCGGCTAATTGTGCTCTGATTTGGTGATGTCTTCCAGTGTGTAGATTGATTTCCAAAGCAAAATAGTTCGTAAGTTCTTTGATAATGGTATAGTCCAAACTGGCCAATTTGCTATCAGGAACTTCTTTGTTATGTGCTTTTGAAGTATTGTTTTTCTCGTTTCTTTTAAGGTAATGAACCAATTGGGCTTGCGGTTTTTCGGGTTTGTTTTTAACCACAGCCCAATAGGTTTTTTTTGTTTCTCGGTTACTAAACAGTTCATTCATTCGGGTCAAAGCTTTGCTGGTTCTAGCAAAAACTACGATTCCTGTAGTGGGTCTGTCTAACCGATGTACAATACCTAGAAATACTTCTCCGGGTTTGTTGTATTTTTCTTTAAGGTATTCTTTTACTACTTCCGAAAGCGGTTTGTCGCCTGTTTTATCTCCTTGTACCAAATCGCCCACTCGTTTGTTCACTACAATCAAATGATTGTCTTCGTGAAGGACTTGAAGATTGTTTTTGGTAGAGATAACTTTCATTTGGACTTAGTACTGTTCGTTTGCGTTAGGGAAATCTTGTGATTTTACATCGCTTACATAGCTACTTATAGCTGTGGTCATTTGCTCATACAAATTCAAATAACGACGTAAGAATCGTGGACTGAATTCGTTGTTCATTCCTAACATATCGTGAATTACTAATACTTGTCCGTCAACACCACCACCAGCACCAATCCCAATGACAGGAATCGAAATACTTTTGGCTACTTTTTCAGCTAAGTGTGCAGGTATTTTTTCAAGTACCAAAGCAAAACAGCCTAATTTTTCAAGCATTTGAGCATCTTCGATTAATTTTTCTGCTTCTTCTTCTTCTTTGGCTCTTACGGTATAAGTACCAAATTTATAAATAGATTGTGGAGTTAAACCCAAGTGTCCCATTACTGGAATACCAGCATTCAATATTTTCTTGATCGATTCTTTTATTTCTTTCCCTCCTTCTAATTTTACAGCGTGTCCGCCGCTTTCTTTCATAATTCGGATGGAGGAACGCAAAGCTTCTTTTGGATCGGATTGATAACTTCCGAAGGGTAAATCAACAACTACCAAAGCTCGTTCTACGGCTCTAACAACAGATGAAGCGTGATAAATCATTTGGTCTAGAGTAATTGGCAAAGTTGTTTCGTGACCTGCCATCACATTGGATGCAGAATCGCCTACTAAAATAACATCAATACCAGCGGTATCTACAATTTTGGCCATAGTGTAATCATAAGCCGTAAGCATTGAGATTTTTTCGCCATTGGCTTTCATCTCAATTAAGGATTTGGTCGTAATTCTTTTATAATCTTTTTTGGCTACTGACATACCTTTGTGTTTAATTTTAGGGTGCAAAAGTAATAAAATTGTAAAGGTTTAGCAGTACGATATTCGTTTTATATTTTTTCTTGTAAGCTGTCTTTATTTAAAAGGAGGTAGATTTCTTAAATCCTTTTTTATTTTCTTATTTTACTACCCTTTAATCTTCATCTCTTAAGATGAATATAGGAGATTCAAAACGTTATAAATAAAATAATTATGCGAAAATTTATTCTAGGAATGTTGGTGTTGTTCGGAATGACTACCCAAGCTCAAAATCAGGAAGTACAACAAACCATAGAAACTTTTTTCAAGGGATTTCATTCTAGAGATTCACTTGCGATTCAAAAAGTGTGTTCCGATAAGATGGGCTTGCAATCTATAGCTGAGAATACGAAAGGCAGTCAATTTTCAACACAAACGGCTACAAAATTCTATCAGTCGATTGCCTCTATCCCTACGACAATGCAGTTTGAAGAGCGATTATTAGGCCATACGATTCATATAGATGGCGCTATGGCTATCGATTGGACACCTTATGAATTTTATGTCAATGGGAAAAAAAGCCATTCGGGCGTCAATGTTTTTACATTGTATAGAGAGAATGGACAATGGAAAATTGTAGCGATTATCGATACAAGACGAAAGTAAATATAGTAATTTTGCTTTTTTAATTCACTACCTATTTTGAAAAAAATTCTAATTATAGACGACGAAGAAAAACTACGTGGTTTACTCGCTCGCATCATAAAAGCTGAAAATTTTGATGTTCTAGAAGCAGGTGATTTAAAATCTGGTTTGAAAAAACTAGAGCAAAATACAATCGATGTGGTGCTGTGCGATGTCAAATTACCCGATGGGAGCGGAGTCAATTTTGTTCCTCAATTAAAAAAAGCAGACCCGTTAGTCGAAGTTATTTTGCTAACCGCATATGGCAATATTGCCGACGGAGTGCAAGCGATGAAAAACGGTGCTTTTGATTATATTGTCAAAGGTGATGACAATGACAAAATTATTCCACTATTGTACAAAGCCTTAGAAAAAGTGGAACTACAGAAAAAAGTCCAACAACTAGAGCAACGTATTGGAGCACAATTTTCTTTTGAATCGATTCTTGGAAAATCCAAAGCCTTGGAGCAAGTTATTGACTTGGCTAAGAAAGTAGCTCAAACCGATTCTACCGTTTTGTTAACTGGTGAAACGGGAACTGGGAAAGAAGTTTTTGCGCAAGCCATACACGAAAACAGTACGAGAGTAGGCAAATCCTTTGTTGCGTTGAATTGCAGTACTTTTGGTAAAGAAATTTTAGAAAGTGAGTTGTTTGGTCACAAACAAGGGGCTTTTACTGGCGCACTAAAAGACAAAAAAGGATTTATTGAAGAAGCCAATGGTGGGACATTATTTTTGGATGAAATAGGAGAAATGCCACTCGAGTTGCAAGCCAAATTATTACGGGTTCTAGAAACCAATGAATATATTCCTTTGGGAGACACTACTCCAAGAAAATCCAATTTCAGGCTGATTGCGGCTACCAATCGCGATTTGAAACAAGAGAGTGAAGCGCATCATTTTCGTTCGGATTTGTATTTCCGTTTGAATATTTTTGAAATCCACCTTCCGCCATTGCGAGAAAGAGTAAAAGATATTGCCGTTTTAACCTCCTTTTTTGTGGCACAGTTTGCCGAGAAAACCAATAAGAAAAAGCTACATATTGGTGCCGATTTTATCCAAAAATTAGAGGAGTATCAATGGCCTGGGAATATTCGCGAATTGAAAAATGTGATTGAGCGTTCCGTGATTTTAATCAATGGCGATATCTTGACGCAAGACGTTTTACCTTATGAAATTCAATATCAACAAGAACATTATAATAAAATTACTTCGGCTTTGGCGATGCAAACCATCGAAAAAGGACATATTCAAAAAGTATTAGCTTACACTAAAGGCAATAAAGCAGAGGCGGCAAGATTACTCGAAATTGGAATTGCCACTTTGTACCGAAAGATTGAAGAATACAAGTTGTAAAACTGCCTTTATTTAATATTGTAACTACCATACAATCCTATCATTTCAATAAAAGCTTATCATTTTGATAGGCTTTTTTTATGCTTCATTTTGAGCGATACATCCCAATCCTTTTGTTAACAATGTTTTAGAGTGTTTGGTGTTTTTTCGGAACAACTTTTGGCATAAGCACAGCACAACATTAAAATCATTGTTATGAAAAATCAGATTACCAATGTATACAAACAAATGGAACTGCGTCATTGCAGTATCTCGAACTTTTTTCCTCCCTTGTTAAAAGCGGAATACGTTAAACAAATCAATACTTCTGGAGTTTAAAAAAAGATAATAGAATATAGACAATTGGCTAAAAACTATGAATCACTTTTTGTGACAAAATTAAGTCACTAACTCTATAATCAATTATCTCTTAATCGCTAATCTTAAATCTGAATTCTATAATCTTAAATCTTATGTTAACCACTATTCTTTTACTCGCTTTAGCAGCCTTGCTCTTTGCGCTTTGTTTTAAATCCGTCGAATTTTTTGAAAAAATCTAAAATTATGTTAGCACTATTTATTGTCGCACTTGCCGTATTCGGTTATTTGGTTTATGTACTAATTAAACCCGAAAAATTTTAAACATGTGTAAAAAGTGATTTGTGAAATGTAAAATGTTATAGAAATATCAATTTCACATCTCACATCTCACATTTGACATTTGACATTTGACATTTGACATTTGACATTTCACATTTGACATTTGACATCTCACATTTGACATTTCACATTTGACATTTGACATCTCACATTTCACCATTAACAACTCAAATAATATGAACACAGAATTTTTTGGCGTCATCAGTATTTTTATCCTCTCTATCGTTTTGGCTATTCCTGTTGGAAGGTATATAGCCAAAGTCTTTTTGGGAGATAAAACTTTGCTTGACGGAATTTTTAATCCCATTGAAAACTTTATTTTCAAAATTAGTGGTATCAATGCTACTGAAGAAATGAACTGGAAGCAACATTTAAAAGCGCTTTTGAGTGTAAATATGGTTTGGTTCTTTCTTTGCTTTTTTGTTTTACTCTTCCAAGGTAGTTTACCATTAAACCCAGATGGAAACCCATCAATGTGTCCAGATTTGGCATTCAATACCGCCATTTCATTTGTAGTGAATTGTAATTTACAACATTATTCTGGCGAAACAGGACTTTCGTACTTGGGTCAACTATTTTTAATGTTTTTGCAATTTGTTTCTGCGGGAACAGGAATGGCGGCAGCTGCTATGGTATTTGTGGCTATGAGAGAAAAAACCACAGATAAACTAGGGAATTTTTACAATTTTTTCATCAAAAGTTGTACTCGTATCTTATTGCCTCTTTCTGCTATTGTTGCTGTAGTTCTAGTATTTAGTGGAACTCCAATGACATTTGAAGGAAAAGATAAAATAATGACCTTGCAAGGAGATACCGTTGAAGTTTCTCGTGGTCCTGCTGCTGCATTTATTGGTATCAAACATATTGGTACAAACGGAGGTGGTTTTTTTGGAGCGAATTCGGCTCATCCTTTGGAAAACCCTACGTATTTGACTAATGTGGTTGAATTGTGGGCGCAGTTAATTATCCCGTTTGCAATGATTTTTGCATTAGGTTTTTTTCTTAAGAAAAGAAAGTTTTCTTATATCGTTTTTGGAGTAATGACAGTAGGTTTCTTACTACTCGTTATTCCAACAGTGATAAGCGAAATCAACGGAAATCCAGCTATCGGAAAAATGGGAATTACCCAAACAACCGGCGCGATGGAAGGTAAGGAAGTGCGTTTTGGTGCTGCTATTTCTGGTTTTTGGAGTATTGCTACGACCGTAATTTCTACAGGTTCTGTGAACAGTATGCACGATAGTTCGATGCCAGTTTCAGGAACGATGCAATTGTTGGCTATGATGGTCAATGCCTTTTATGGTGGTTGTGGAGTTGGCTGGTTGAATTTTTACATCTTTATCATTTTGGCTGTATTTATTTCAGGATTAATGGTAGGTCGAACTCCTGAATTCTTAGGAAAGAAAATCGAAGCAAGAGAGGTAAAAATTGCTGCTTTTATCGCGATACTTCATCCTTTGTTAATCTTAGCAGGCACGGCTTTGGCTACTTATTTTGCGGCGAATGATACCGCAATGGGCTATTGGTTTAGCGGAAATGCTAATGGTTGGTTAAATAATCCTGGTCATCACGGATTTTCAGAAATGCTTTATGAATTCACATCGAGTGCTGCTAATAATGGGTCTGGTTTTGAAGGGTTAGGAGATAACAATCCGTTTTGGAATATTACTACAGGAATAGTGTTGTTGTTAAGCCGTTTCCTTCCAATTATCGGTCCATTGGCTATAGCAGGATTATTGGCTAATAAAAAACACATTCCAGAAAGCGCGGGAACTTTAAAAACTGATACTACCATTTTTGGTGTGATGATTTTTGCCGTAATCGCGATTATTGCAGCCTTATCTTTCTTCCCAGCATTGGCATTAGGACCATTGGCAGAATATTTTACATTAAAATAGAAAAAAGTTAGAGGTTAGAAGTTAGAGGTTAGAAGTAAAAAAACAAAGACCACTAATTATAATCGAATAACATTTAAACATTTAACTCGTTTTAAAATGACTAAAAATAATTCCAAATCATTGTTTGAAAGTAAGCAAGTAAAAGAAGCATTAGTGCAGTCTTTTGTAAAGCTTAACCCAAAAACAATGTTCAGAAACCCGGTAATGTTTACCGTTGAAATTGGTACTGCTATTATGTTTGTTGTGTGTCTTACCATTTTATTTGGCGCATCCAATCAAGGTAGTTTTGTTTACAATCTCATTGTATTCTTGATTTTATTAGCAACACTTTTGTTTGCTAATTTTGCCGAAGCTATTGCGGAAGCAAGAGGTAAAGCACAGGCGGATAGTTTGCGAAAAACGCGTGAAGAAACTCCTGCGCGTCAACTTTTAGAAAGTGGAGCAATCAGAAATGTAAGTTCATCTGCTCTGAAAAAAGGAGATGTGTTTGTCTGTGAAGCAGGTGATGTCATCGCTACGGATGGTGAGATTATCGAAGGATTGGCAACCATTGATGAAAGTGCCATTACTGGAGAAAGTGCTCCTGTAATTCGTGAAGCAGGTGGTGACAAATCATCTGTGACTGGAGGGACAAAAGTATTGTCTGATAAAATTAAAGTAATTGTAACTTCAGAGCCAGGAGAAAGTTTCTTGGACAAAATGATTGCTTTGGTAGAAGGAGCAAGCCGTCAGAAAACACCAAACGAAATTGCTTTGACCATTCTTTTGGCAGCATTTACTTTAATCTTCGTGATTGTTTGTGTGACCTTAAAACCTTTTGCCGATTATGCGAATGCACCTATTACAATCGCAGCTTTCATTTCGCTTTTCGTTTGTTTGATTCCAACGACTATTGGTGGATTACTTTCTGCTATTGGAATTGCGGGTATGGACAGAGCGTTGCGGGCCAATGTGATTACCAAATCAGGTAAAGCAGTAGAAACTGCGGGAGATATTGATGTATTGCTTTTGGATAAAACAGGAACCATCACCATTGGAAACAGAAAAGCAACGAATTTTTATCCTGCAAAAGGAGTTTCGCAAGAGGAATTTATTCAATCGGCTGTTTTAAGTTCTTTGGCAGATGACACACCAGAAGGAAAAAGTATTGTGGAATTGGCAGGAAATGAAGTTGCACAAAAATTATCTATCGAGGGAGCTACTTTAATCAAATTTACTGCCGAAACCAGAACCAGTGGCGTAGTTTTAAGAGATGGAACCAATATTAGAAAAGGGGCTCAAGATGCGGCAAAAAATATTGTTCAGCAAGCAGGAAATGTTTTTCCTGAGGATATCGCACAAACGGTTATTACTATTTCATCAAAAGGAGGAACACCATTGGTAGTTATTAAAAATAACGCTGTTCAAGGGGTGATTGAGTTGCAAGATATTATCAAAACGGGTATGAAAGAACGTTTTGAACGTTTAAGAAAAATGGGTGTGAAAACGGTAATGGTAACAGGAGATAATCCTTTGACAGCCAAATTTATTGCAGAAGCAGCTGGTGTAGATGATTTTATTGCCGAGGCTAAGCCTGAGGATAAAATGAATTACATCAAAAACGAACAAGAACAAGGCAAACTTGTAGCGATGATGGGTGATGGTACCAATGATGCACCTGCTTTGGCTCAAGCCAATGTTGGTGTAGCGATGAACAGTGGAACTCAAGCCGCTAAAGAAGCGGGTAATATGGTGGATTTAGACAATGACCCAACCAAGTTAATCGAAATCATAGAAATTGGAAAACAACTATTGATGACCAGAGGAACGCTTACTACTTTCTCGATTGCGAATGACGTGGCCAAATATTTTGCAATTGTTCCTGCTTTGTTCATTACTGCAATTCCTGCCTTGCAAGGGTTGAATATTATGCAACTACACAGTCCTGAAAGTGCTATCTTATCGGCTGTGATTTTCAATGCGATTATTATTCCGATTTTGATTCCGTTAGCCTTAAGAGGAGTGGATTACAAACCAATTGGTGCAGAAGCTATCTTAAGAAGAAACCTTTTGATTTACGGTTTGGGCGGGATAATTGTGCCTTTTATTGGAATTAAAGCCATCGATTTAGTGGTAACGTTATTTATGTAAAACCAAACCTGACAGGTTTTTGAAACCTGTCAGGTTTAAAAAAACAAAAACAAAAATGAAAAACATATTTTCAATACTAAAATTAACCGTATTAATGGTAATTTTATTCGCTGTAATTTATCCATTGGCTATTTATGGCATTGCACAATTTGCTCCCAATAACGGAAAGGGAGAAACTATTTCGGTTAATGGAAAAGTAATAGGGTATCAAAAAATAGGTCAAAAATTTGATGAAGCTAACTATTTTTGGGGTCGTCCATCAGCAGTAGATTATAACGCTGCAGGAAGTGCGGGAAGCAACAAAGGTCCAAGCAATCCAGAGTATCTGGCTTTGGTACAAAAAAGAATCGACACGTTTTTAATCGTACATCCGTATTTGAAAAAAGCGGAGATTCCATCGGATTTGGTAACGGCTTCGGGAAGTGGTTTGGACCCCAATATTTCGCCAGAAGGTGCTTTGATTCAGGTGAAAAGAGTTGCCCAAGTAAGAAAATTGTCTGAAGAAAAGGTAAAAGCTTTGGTAGAATCTAACATCAATAAACCATCGGTAATGGGAACTTCAACGGTAAATGTTTTAGAGTTGAATGTAGCCTTGGATAAATTAAAATAAAACGTCTTAAAATACGAAATGCCCTAGCCCAGATAGTAACGGAAATCCTTTAGTGCCAGGGTTTGGCACTAAAGATTGCAGTGAATAGCTGGATTAGCTCCTAATTAAAAATAAGAATCAAGTGAATAAAATAGTAGTTACAGCTTTGTTAGCTTTTGGTTTCGTTACAGCTCAAGATAAAGAAAAAAGTCCGTTTACCTTTTCGGGTTATGTAGAAGGGTATTATAGTTATGATTTTGGGAAACCCGAGAATCATACCAAATCGGGATTTATTTACAATTATAATAGGTCAAATGAAGTGAATTTGAATTTGGGTATGGCCAAAGTGAATTATTCGAAAGAGAATGTTCGCGCGAATTTTGCCCTAATGGCGGGCACTTATGCTCAGTACAATATGGCGGCAGAGCAAGACTTGTTGCAAAATGTGTTTGAAGCGAATGTGGGGGTGAAAATTTCAAAAGAACACAATCTTTGGATTGATGCTGGAATTATGCCTTCGCATATTGGATTTGAAAGTGCGATTGGGAAAGATTGTATGACTTTGACCCGAAGTTTGAGTGCCGATAATACACCTTATTATGAATCGGGTGTAAAAATAGGCTACACTTCGAAATCGGAGAAATGGTATTTGGCAGCAATGTATTTGAATGGTTGGCAACGTATTCAAAAAATTGATGGCAATCAAACGCCTGCTTTTGGAACTCAAGTGACTTTTAAACCATCAGCAAGTATATCATTAAATTGGAGTACTTATGTTGGAAATGAACAGCCTGATGTCGATAAAAAATGGCGCTATTTTAACGATTTTTTCGCAACATTTAAAGTGTCCGAAAAAACAAGTGTAATTGCTGGTTTTGATATTGGAGCGCAGCAATCCGCAAAAGGAAGTAGTGATTACGATGTTTGGTACAATCCATCAGTAATCGTTCAATGCAAACCAACAGACAAAATTCAGTTGGCGGCTAGAGGAGAATATTATCAGGATAAAAATGAGGTAATCATAGCAACAGGAACGTCAAATGGGTTTAAGACCTATGGTTTCTCTGCAAATTTTGATTATTTGGTAGCTAGTAACATTATGTTCCGATTGGAAGCACGTTCATTAAATAGCAAAGACGATATCTTTTTAAAAAGCAATAATCCAACCAATAGTAATGTATTCTTGACATCCTCTCTTGCCATTTCTCTCTAAGAGGAAAGTTGCTACCAATTATTTATTTGCCATTAAGATGTTAGTTGTTTTAACATCTTAATGGTTTAAATGCTAAGAACCAAATTGTTTATTATGGACAATGAAAAAGAAAATAACGTAAAGCACTTTCTCGATTTAATCCAAAAATCGCGCAGAGGAAAGTTCAAGGTTTACATTGGGATGAGTGCGGGTGTTGGCAAAACGTACCGAATGTTGCAAGAAGCGCATACGTTGTTGAAGAAAGGAATTGACGTTAAGATTGGCTATATCGAAACGCATAATCGCAAAGAGACCCACGAATTACTTGACGGTTTGCCAATTATACCGCGTCGAAGTATTTTTTATAAAGGTAAGCAGCTCGAAGAAATGGATGTGCAAGCGATTATCAATTTGCGTCCCGAAGTGGTGATTGTAGATGAATTGGCGCACACCAATATCGAAGGAAGTAAAAACGAAAAACGCTGGCAAGATGTTTTGGAAATTCTCGAAGCTGGAATCAATGTGATTTCGGCGGTAAATATCCAACATATTGAGAGTTTGAATGAAAGTGTAAAGCAGATTACGAATATAGATGTCAAAGAAAGAGTTCCAGATAATGTGCTCCGAATAGCCGATGAGGTAGTGAATATCGATTTGACTTCGGAGGATTTAATTGCCAGATTAAAAGAAGGGAAAATCTACACTGCGGATAAAATTCAAACGGCTTTGAATAATTTTTTCAAGTCGGACCAAATTTTGCAATTGCGTGAATTAGCATTGAAAGAAGTGGCGAGCCAAGTGGTTCGAAAAGTAGAAAATGAAATTCCTAAAAAAACCGCATTGCGTCACGAAAAATTATTGGCTTGCATCAGCTCTAATGATGTAACTGCCAAAATAGTGATTCGAAAAACGGCTCGTTTGGCTACTTATTACAATAGCGATTGGTATGTTTTGTATGTTGAAACGCCAAAGGAGAGCAGCGACAAAATTGCTTTAGACAAACAAAGACGCTTGATTAATAATTTTAAGTTGGCCACAGAACTAGGCGCAGAAGTAATTAAAGTAGAAAACAAGAAAATCACCGATGCTATTTTGGCCATAGTCGAACAAAAACAAATTACAACCGTTTGTATTGGAAAACCGCACTATAGTTTACTAAACGCCATTTTATCAACTTCACTTTTCAGACGATTATTGAATACGCTTTCGTTATCGAATGTTGATTTAGTAATTTTATCATAATTTATAATACTATCCTAAAATGAGAATCAAAACTAAATTAAATCTAGGCGTAGGATTGCTATTTTGCTTAATCATTATCCTGTCATTGGTCAGTTCCTATTACGTTTTTTTGATAAAAAAAGACACTCAAAATATTTTAAAAGCCAACTATATCACCTTAGAATACTCTCGAAATATGCTAACGGCTTTGGATAAAATTACGCCTGATTCTGTGGGTGAAGTTGCTGTTTTTCAAAAGAATTTAGAGGCTCAAGTGGCTAATATTACAGAAAAAGGTGAGTTCGAAAAAACGATGCGACTCAAGCAAGGTTTTGCTTTTTTGAAACAAAATCTTCAGGATGAAAAGCTAAAAGCACAAATTCGAACGGATATTTATGATATTATGCAATTGAATATGAATGCCATCAAGGAAAAAGGTGGAATCGCCCAACAATCCGCCGAAAAAGCCAACTTTTGGATTGCAGTTGTGGGAACGCTGTGCTTTTTGATTGCCTTTAATTTGTTGGTCAACTTGCCCAATAATATTGCCAATCCCATCAAGGAACTTACAGCAAGTATTCAGCAAATTGCCAATAAAAACTATACTGAAAGGGTGCATTTTATGAATCATAACGAATTTGGAGATTTGGCCAATTCCTTTAATACAATGGCCGAAAAATTGCAAGAATACCACAATAGCAATTTGTACAAATTGTCTTTTGAGAAAAAGCGTTTAGAGACCTTAATCAATAATATGAACGACCCAATTATTGGTTTAGATAATGATGGCGTGATTTTGTTTATCAATGATGAAGCCATCAAAATTATGGGGTTGAAACAAGAGGAGGTTGTCGGGAAATCGGCTGAAAATTTGGCTTTGACGAATGATTTAATGCAATCTTTAATCGTAGATAAATCAGAAAATGAAAAAGCGCAAATAATGAAGATTTTTGGCGATGATAAAGAAAGTTATTTTGAAAAAGAAATTGTAAAAATCACCATAAAACCAACAGGCGAAGACCAAGCGATAGCCATCGGAAATGTAATTATTTTGAGAAATATTACTTTTTTCAAGGAATTAGATTTTGCCAAAACCAATTTTATAGCCACCGTTTCTCACGAATTAAAAACACCTATTTCCTCGATAAAAATGAGCTTGCAATTGCTTGAAAATGAAAGAACAGGCGCGATTAACGAGGAACAAAAACACTTGGTCGATAGCATCAAGGAAGACAGTGACCGTTTGTTGAAAATTACTGGAGAATTGTTGGAACTTTCACAAGTAGAAACTGGAAACATTCAGTTGAATATAGAAAAAAGCAATCCATACGAAATGGCACAGTATGCCACAGAAGCCGTAAAAGTACAAGCAGAGCAAAAACAAATTGAACTAGTGATTGAAGCCGATGAAAACCTGCCAAGCATCAAAGCAGATAGCGAAAAAACCGTTTGGGTTTTGATTAATTTTTTGACCAATGCCCTACGATATTCCTCCGAGAAAAGCACGATTACCATACAGTTAAAAAGCGAAAAACATCAAGTTGTTTTTTCGGTAATTGACAAAGGAAAGGGAATAGATGTTCGATACAAAAACAAAGTTTTTGATAAATATTTCCAAATTCCCGGAAGCCATAAAACGGGTACAGGACTTGGATTGGCCATTTCAAAAGAGTTCATCGAGGCGCAAAACGGAACCATTGGCGTAAAAAGTGAACTCGGATTGGGTTGTACTTTTTATTTCAAATTAGGGAGTGTTTAGGAGCTAATCCTGCTGTCCACTGTATCTGTGTCGCTGAACCCCAGCGCCACAGGATGCCGTTCCCATCAGGGCTAGGGCAGTCGTTATTTCGAGAGATTTTAGGGATTAAGACACCTTTTGTTTGATCCAAAATTGGTCTACAGCATACGCTAACCCAATACCCATCGTGTAGCACAACAAATCACTCCACAAAAAACCTTGTCCCAAAACATAATGCCATAAAGTGGTTTCCCGAATCGCAACTAGTTTGGCGGATGTACTAAGTTGTTGTATTTCTATTAAAAAGCAAAACAGTAAAGGAAGTCCAATTTGCCACAGTATTTTACTTTTCAAAAACAGCCACCGAAAACCAAAATAAACCAATACGGCATACAAGATATCGCCCACAAACAAGGGAATTCCCTCTATTTTTCGGGAAGCAATTCCCAATACAATCGTAAGAAGGGCAAGAATAAAGTATACGAAACGAGGTTTCATATGTATTAACAATCAGCCATATTAACCGCTATCGCCAATCCACCCTCTGAGGTTTCTTTGTACTTAGAGTTCATATCTTTGGCAGTTTGCCACATCGTATCAATTACTTTGTCTAAAGGAACTTTGGCGTTTTTAGAATCGGTTTCAAGTGCCAATTCTGCTGCGTTGATGGCTTTAATAGCGCCCATCGTATTGCGCTCAATACACGGAATTTGAACCAAACCACCAATTGGGTCACAAGTTAAGCCCAAGTGGTGCTCCATTGCAATTTCGGCAGCCATCAATACTTGTGCAGGGGTTCCGCCCATTACTTCACATAAAGCGCCCGCAGCCATAGCCGATGATACACCAATTTCGGCTTGACAACCACCCATAGCGGCAGAGATAGTGGCTCCTTTTTTGAAAATACTTCCGATTTCGCCTGCCACCATCAAGAATTGTTTGATTTGTTTTTCATCAGCTTGATGGTTTTCAATCACCATATAATACATCAATACGGCTGGTATAACCCCAGCACTTCCGTTGGTTGGCGCTGTAACGACGCGTCCCAAAGCGGCATTTACTTCGTTTACGGCTAAGGCAAAACAGCTCACCCATTTCAGAATTTGACGAAATTTCACTTCAGTTTTTCGAATTTCTTCTAGCCAAGATTGCGGCGAATCATAATTCGATAATCCAATCAAGTTTTGATGCATATCAAAAGCTCTTCTGCGAACATTAAGTCCACCAGGCAATATGCCTTCTGAATGACAGCCAATGTACATACATTCTAACATCGTGTGCCAAATGCGCAATAATTCACTGTGCACTTCAGCTTCAGGACGCATCGAAATCTCATTGGCATAGACAATTTCAGAGATGCTTTTGTTTTCTTTTTGGGTATAATCTAGTAATTCTGCGGCATTGTTGATAGGGAAGGGGAAAGCACATTTTATAGCGACTTTCTGTTTGGCATCGCTACGCTCTTCTTTTACTACAAATCCGCCTCCAATCGAATAAAAAGTGGAAGCATATTCGGTTTCATTGTCAAAAAAAGCAGTAAAGGTTAGACCATTAGCGTGAAAGGGAAGAAAGTCTTTATGAAAAACAATGTCTTGTAAAATATAAAAAGGAAGGGCTTTTTCGTTGCCTAATTGAATCAAATGATTGCTTTCAATAGCTTTGATGATTCCGTCAATATCTTGCACCGGAATGTACTCTGGGTCTTGTCCACTTAAACCTAGCATCACGGCCAAATCAGTAGCGTGCCCTTTACCTGTCAAAGACAACGAACCGTACAAATCTACTTTCACTCTAGTGATGCTTTCCAAATCAAAATCCTGACGTAATTCTTCAAGGAAACGTTCGGCAGCACGCCAAGGACCTAAGGTGTGAGAACTAGATGGGCCTACGCCAATCTTTAACATATCGAAAACAGAAATGCATTCTTCCATAATTCTAGAGTAAAATTTGTAAAACAAAGATAAACGAATCGATGCTAAATCTGCATAATTTTATGTCAAAATAAGTTTTCTGTTATTGAATTCTTTTTAAATGAGAATCAAATTAATTATTTTTTAATATTCTGTACAATGTAGCACTGTCATTACTCTCTATTAAGCAATCAAAACAAAATAGTGTCATACTTTATATTGATTTATCGCAAAGCCTAAAAGTCGCAAAGAAAGTTCTGTGAATACTGCGCCTTAGCGTCTTAGCGAGAATATTGTTTGGTAAATCGCCAGCAACTTATATAAATTCAAAAGAACATTGTGTTCTCTTTTTGCAGAGGCTTTGAAGGAAAAGATGTTTTTAAAATTGATATATTTACTTTTATAAATCAAAAAATATATGGAAGAGCAACAATCCAATTCTGAAGAAAATCAATTCGAAAAAATTACAGATATCATTATTCGATTAGGCGCATTGGCCATTATTTTGTTTTGGTGTTTTGCGATTTTGCAACCATTTATTTTGATTTTAATATGGGCCATTGTAATAGCCATTGCGATGTATCCCGTTTATAAATCGTTTGTAAAACTGATGCGAGGAAGGAAAAAATCTCCTGTTTTTTTATTGACATTAGTTCTTTTGAGTGTGATTATCATTCCAAGTACTTTGGTAACTGAATCACTATATGAAGGGGTTTCCTATTTGACCCAAACCTATCAAGAAGGGAAACCGTTAATTCCACCTCCAGGTGAAACTACAGCCAATTGGCCTTCATTTGCCAGGCCCATCTTAGATATTTGGCAACACGCTTCGGATAATCTTCAGGAAACTGTTTTACAATATTCGGAACAAGTAACCACTGTTGGAACTTGGTTATTGTCGGCACTAGCAGGTGTAGGCAAAGGAATTTTGCAATTCAACATTTCCATCATTATTGCAGGATTTATATTAGCGTATTCAGAGAATTTGAAGATAGTTTCCAATAAAATTTTTCAAAAGTTAGTTGGAGCGCACGGAGAGCATTTTGCAACTGTAACGGTGCAGACGATACAGAATGTAGTAAAAGGATTTTTGGGTGTTGCTATAATTCAATCAGTTATGGCAGGTTTAGGCTTTTTCATTGCTGGTGTTCCTTTTGCGGGTTTATGGGCGGTAGCTTGTTTGATTTTGGCTATTGTGCAAATTGGTGTGGGACCTATTGTTATTCCCATTGCCATTTATATGTTTGCCGTTTCAGATTCAACCACAGCAGTTTTACTGTCGATTTGGTTTGTCATCATTATGATATCTGATAATATTTTAAAACCAATTTTGTTAGGTAAAAATGCACCAGTTCCAATGCCAGTTGTTTTTATTGGTTCCATTGGAGGCTTTATATTTAGCGGATTTTTGGGCTTGTTTTTGGGAGCAGTAGTTTTAACCATAGGGTATAAACTTTTTCAAACTTGGCTAGAAACCGAAAATCAATAACACCCAAAAAAAATCCTTTGCCAAGACAGTTATCAGACTTGGCAAAGAAATTTCAATTTATTCTTCTAGCAAAGCCTTTCTAATTTCTTGCAATTCGGCTACTTTTTCTGGACTTACTCTAGGGTATTCTAATCCCATTTCATCCAAAGCATTGATAATGGCCGAAGCAATGACAATACGCGCATACGATTTATTATCTGCGGGAACGACGTACCAAGGAGAGTGCGTGGTGGTTGTTTTTTGAATCAAATCTTGGTAAGCATTCATATAGTCGTCCCAAAAACCTCTTTCTTTGGCATCGGATGTACTGAATTTCCAGTTTTTATCTTGGTCGTCAATGCGCTCTATGAAACGTTTTTTTTGTTCTTCTTTGGATACATTCAAGAAAAATTTAATCACGATAGTTCCATTGCGATTCAGGTATTTTTCAAAATTGCGAATGTCTTCAAAGCGTTGCTCCCAAATAGATTCGGTAACCAATTCTTGAGGAAGTTTTTGAGCTTTCAGAATTTGTTCGTGCACTCGAACGACCAATACTTCTTCATAATACGAACGATTGAAAATGCCGATTCGACCACGTTCAGGTAAGTGTTTTTGGCAACGCCAAAGAAAATCGTGGTCCAATTCTTCGGAACTTGGTGCTTTGAAAGAAGAGACTTGACACCCTTGTGGATTGACACCCGAAAGCACGTGTTTGATGGCGCCATCTTTTCCAGCAGCATCCATCGCTTGAAAAATGAGTAATAACGACCATTTGTCCTGAGTATATAGAATTTCTTGCATATCAGCCAAAGCGTCGACACCTAAGGCCAAAATTTTAGCCAATTTTTTGTTGCTAATTTCAACTTCCATATCGGTTTTATAATCCGATAATTGAAAAGGAGCTTCTTCAGGCACTTTGAATTGAGCCGAAAATTGTTTGGCTCTTTCAATTCGTTCTTTTGGATTTAATTTTTCAAAAAGAAGCTTTTTTTTCTTTGGTTTTTCTTCTTTGCTCATGGAGGTCTGATTTTAGAAAGTTTTTTAAGCGGTTGTTTTTCAAGAGTTTCACTCAAATTTACTTTTTTTATTTGTTGTGTGAAAATAAAATCCTCGCGTATATTCGTAATTCGAAGGATTTAAATGTTTGTGTATCAGTTTTTTTTTTGAGACTTTTTAATAAAAATAGCTACAAAATTTAGGTCTAGGTTAGTTTGTAATTTATTTAGGTCAATACCTATGGTTTCCTTATTTTTGAATTCTAATAAACCAAAAACAGTATGAAGAAACTATTGCTATCTTTATTTTTAGTCACCACAGCTTGGGTTTCGGCTCAAGTAAAAAGCCCTTCTCAGTTCATTCCTGATTATGGCAAACACATTACGTTTTATCATCAAGTTGAAGATTATTTTGAGCATTTGGTAGCCCAAACGCCTTATATCAAATCCAATCGATACGGACAAACGGCAGAGCACCGCAATTTGAATGTGTATTATATTTCTACTCCTGAAAATTTAGCCAATTTGGAGGAAATTCGTTTGAACAATTTAGCAGCCATTGGTATGGCACCCAATCAATCCAAAACTGTAGGTGATAAACTAATTGTTTGGTTGAGTTTTAATGTTCACGGAAACGAATGGGCAGGAACAGAAAGCGCTTTGACTGTTGCCTACGAATTGACCAATCCAGAAAATAAATCGACTAAAGAATGGTTGAAAAATACCGTGGTAATTCTTGACCCTTGTGTGAATCCTGATGGGTATTCAAGATACGGAAATTGGTTGCATGAAATTGCTGGAAAAAACACGCATCCAGGCCTTACGGATAGAGAACATATGGAAGAATGGCCTGGTGGACGCTACAATCACTACATTTTTGATTTGAATAGAGATTGGGCTTGGCAAACCCAAAAAGAAAGTCAGCAACGAATTGCTTTGTACAACCAATGGATGCCTCAAGTACATACAGACGTTCACGAACAAGGTTATAATTCGCCTTACTTTTTCCCACCTTCAGCAGAACCTTTGCATGAGTTTATTGAGCCATATCAAAGGGATTTTCATGCGCTGTTAGGAAAAAACATATCGGCTAAATTCGATGCGCAAAATTGGTTATACAACACTAGCGAGCGTTTCGATTTGTTTTATCCAAGTTATGGAGATACCTATCCAACCTATAATGGAGCTGTAGGTATGACAGTAGAGCAAGGTGGTATTGGTGCAGGTAGAGAAGTAACGATGGAAAACGGAGCAAGTGTAACCATCAAAGATCGTTTGACACATCACGCTACCACTGTTTTAACGATAGTGGAATCGGCAGCTTCTCAAGTTGAACCTTTGTTGAAAGGTTTTAGAGGGTTTATGAATACTTCTAGAAAAACCATGAAAGGGAAGTATGCAACTTATGTAATGAAAAGCAATCCTAAATTAGAGCAATTGGCCGATTTGTTACAAAAAAACAAAATTGAATTTTCGTATGCCGATGCCAAACAAACCGCTAGTGGTTTTAATTACCAAACGAAGAAAGAGAATAGCTTTACTATCGAACCGAATGATATGATTGTAAAAGTGGATCAACAAAAAGCCGTTTTTGCTCAAATTTTGTTCGAACCTAATCATAAATTGAATGATAGTTTGTCTTATGACATTACGGCTTGGGCGTTACCATTGGCTTATGGTGTAGAAGGTTATGCTTTAAAAAATGCTATCAATATCAAAACAAAACCTACGATTGAAACAACTTCATCTTCTATACCGAGTTCAGTGTATGCGTTTCATATTCCTTGGAACAACCGTACTTCGGCTCAAGTGGTAGCGCTATTGCACCAAAAAGGAATCAAAGTACGTTCAGCGATGAAACCAGCGATTTTTGGAAGCACTACTGTAGAACCTGGTGGATTAATCGTGAGCAAAGGAGATAACCCAAAGTTGGTAGATTTTGAAAAAGTTGTGGGTGAAATCGTGAAAAAGAAATCGGATTTCTCTGTTATATCTTCTGGATTCTCGAAAAACGCTAGAGATTTAGGAGGAGAAAATTTTCCGTTGTTGACGGCTCCGAAAATCTTGTTCTTATCAGGTAGAGGAGTAAATTCTACTGATTTTGGTTCGGTTTGGTTTTATTTAGAAGAAACCGTTGGTTATCCAGTAAGTATTGTAGATTTGGACCGTTTCCGAAGAGTGAAATTGCAAGAATTCAATACTTTGATTTTGGCGGATGGTAATTATGATTTCTCTGATGGAGAACAAAAACGCATCAACGAATGGGTGAGTAGTGGTGGGAAAATCATTGCTATGAATGGAGCTTTGGATATTTTTGACGGAAAAGATGGTTTTGCCTTAAATGCTCACGCGACGGATGATGACAAGCAAAAAGCAGAAAAAACCGCCAAAGAAAAAGAATTGAAAAAACGTTTCTTAGATTCGGCTAACGAAGAGCGTCGTGCTATGTCGGATGCTATTCCAGGTGCGATTATAGAAAATGTTTTGGATGTTACCCATCCGATGGCCTTTGGTTTAGGTAAAAAATATTTCAGTTTAAAAACCGATAGCCGTCATTATGCTTTATTGAAAAATGCTTCAAATATTGCGTATGTTCCTAAAGGCTACAAAAGCTATGGTTTCGTAGGTCACGAAATTGGTAAAGAATTACCCGAAACGGTAAATTTCGCCATAGACTATAAAGGTTCTGGAAAAGTAATTTATATGGTAGATAATCCATTGTTTAGAGCGTTCTGGGAAAACGGAAATTTACTCTTTAGCAATGCTTTGTTCTTGGTGAACTAGCCATTTTTTGTTTTAAAACTACAAAGCGCGATTCTTAGGATCGCGCTTTTTTTATGGCTATTTTTTTTGACACAGATTACACAGATTTTCACAGATTAGAAAGTGAAATAACTTTGCGTTCCTTGAGTAACCCTTTGCGAACTTTGCGGTTAAGATTTTAGACACAGATTGCACAGATTTTCACAGATTAAAAAGTAGAAAACTTTTCGTCCCTTGCGTAACGCTTTGCGAACTTTGCGGTTAAATTTTCTCAACAGATTTATTCACCAATAACTTATTTGTTCTTCTATTTTACTTGACAACAACACACCACAACTTATATGACCTTATATGCCTTATATGTTTAAGAAATACTAAAACGGATACCCAATCGCCAAATTAAAAATCAAATTTTCTTTTCTCCACGCTCCATTCCCCAAGTTGATTTGGTCCATTACCCAACGATTCCCTTCAGGAAGATAGGGTTTACGAAGTGGGAAAGCAAAATCCGTTCGGAGGATGAGGAAAGACAAGTCAAAACGCAATCCAAGTCCAGCGCCAACCGCCATTTCTTTCATAAAGTTTTTAGAAAATTTGGCTCCTGGTTTGTCTTTGTTTTCATTGAGTAACCAAATATTTCCCGCATCAATAAAAGCAGCTCCTTTCACAAAATTAAACAAGGTAGTACGGTATTCCGTGTTGAGCTCGATTTTGATGTCTCCTGATTGATCCGCCAAAAAGCCGTTGGTGTTTATCGCTTGATCAAAGTAACTTCCCGGTCCAATAGAACGCGCTCTAAAGGCACGAATACTGTTGGTTCCTCCAATAAAAAACTGTTTGATAAAAGGCATTTCTTTAGAATTTCCAAAAGGCAAAGCGGTACCTACAATAATTCGACTCGCCAATTGGGTTTCCTTTCCTAATTTTATAAAATGGCGGAATTCATTTTCGAATTTTACATATTGGCTGAAAGGCACTCCAAAGACTTTTAGTGTGTCTTTTTTGTCGATGTTGGCACCAGCAATTAAACCTGTCACCGCAGCCGATATGTCTACTGTGCCTTTGTAATAAATGGTGTTTTTCTTTCTTCTTTGTGCCGTGTTGGAGTAGGTGTAAGAGTAGGTGGGGCCAAAAATAAGTTGGCGTTCAATCACTTTACCCAATGAGGGATTGAGTGCTACTTCATCGAGGTACAATTGCGTTACGTTTTGAGGTCGGGCAAAAATGACTTCACCTATGTTTAGTGTATGTTCTCGTCGTGCATTTTCTTTCCAGTTGTACCCAAACAGCGCCTTAAAGGTTTGTAATCTGTACAATTGCTGGCGATCTTGAAATTCATAGCCTAAAGTCGCCTTGGTTTTTGGAGTAAAGCGATTGCTCATTTTGAAGCGGATAGGGGATATCATTCGTGGCCAAATTAAGTTAGCTTCCGTACCTAAACGGTAGACGTTATAGCCATTATTTTGCCCAGAAATTTGAATTTCATATCCACCAAATATAGAAATTGAAAGTAATTCTGCTGCTCTAAAGGTATTTCGATTACTCCAATTTACGTTTAATTCTGTTCCTTGGTAATTGGCTGAGTTGGTTTTGGCTAAAACTTCAAATTGGAAGGATTTTTTTTCTAAAGGCGATAAATAGTAAAAGGCATCTAAGTAATTGCTTTCTATCAACGAAGGGTGAAATTCATTTTTGACCAATTTAAACACACCCAAATTCACCAAACGATTTAAGGATAGATTATGATTGGTACGGTTGTACACATCACCTTTTTTGAAGTACAGTGCGCGATTAAAAATTTTGGGTTTGAACAACGAATCACGGTCTACGATTGTAAAATCGTTGTATTGAGTGACGGCTTTTTTGGAGGCGCTGATGGTGTCGGCTCCCAAGGTGTAATTGGGATAAATTACAATTTGGTTGATTTTATAAATAAATCGGGCACGGGCGGGTGTTTCCTCTTTTACTTTTACAATCAAATCGACTTCTTGTTGGGCGACGGTTGAGTCCACTTGAATTTTTAAATATTCAGGACTGAAGTAATAAAACCCTAATTCTTTTAAGCGTTCGTCGATACGGACGCGCTCTTCTTTTATGGTTTCTAGGTTGTAGGTATTGCCGATTTTGAGCAAATTTCTTCTTTCGGTACTGCTAATGGCTTTGGACAAATCCGAGGAATCCTTAGGAAAAACCACTTTTTTGATGCGGTACTGTTTCGAAGGTGTGACGGTGTATATCGCCTGAATGGTTTTGCCTTTTATAATAGTATCCGCTTTGGTTTTTGCATTGAAAAACCCCTTGTTTTCCAAATAATTTTGCAGCACTAAGCGATTGTATTCGGGATCTAGTTTGGTATTCAAAACGGGTGCTTCACCTACTTTGGTACGCAACCAATTCCGCCATCCTTTTTCGGTTTTGGGTGTTCCTGCCAGATTGTAAATGGATAGTTTTGGATAAATGCCTAAGAAAGATTGATTGGGAATCGGACGTACTAAAGCATTCAATTCTGTAGCCAATGCTTTTTTTTCTTTTGAGCTGGTTGGCCCTTCAACAGTTACTTTGGCACCCATATACAGCAATTCGCCCTCTGCTAGATTTTTAGTAGAAGAACAGCTTTGAAGCCCTATGGCGACAAGCAAAATGAATACTATTTTGTGATACATTTTCACTGTACTTTGGTTTTGATTCCTTATTTACTTCTCTGAAACAACTCTTTAAATTTATTGTAATCCATCGTAATAATGAAAGAAACGCCTGTTTCGACTACTTCCCCTTGAAGGGCTACTTGGTATTTGTTGATGCGATACCCTCTCACTTTATAGCGTCCGTCTTTTGTGATTTGGTAATCGATGGAGACATCGCCAGCAATATTGGTAGCTTTTTCATTGGCTTGTTGGCTACCTTCCAATTCAAAACTACTGCCTACGGTAACTTTTACTCGATCATTGAACAGCTTTTTGGATACAGCTAGATTCAAATCTGTTTTGTTTTCTTTTTGCCCACTAGAGTAATCTTCGGTAGATTGTAAATCAAAATTCAATTCGACACCTTTTATTAAATTACCAGCAAAGTTGTTCAATTGATTGGATAAAATTTTACTTGCACTTCCTCTTGCCATTGATTCGGCAGAGAAACCTGATTCGCTAGACAACGGATTTTCGCCCATAAAATTACCCAAAACCAATAGAGCAAAAACCTGTTTATTCATTTCGTTCGGGTCTTGGCGTAATTGTTCAAGTTTGGCTTTGGTAGTACTCATTACCTTTGAGGAAACCGAATTGTTCTCTGGCATTACGATATCAAATGCAATTTCTGGCTTCATAATTTCCCCTGTCATTTTTAGCTCGGTTTCAAACGGAATTTTCTCTTTATAGGTGTTTTTTTCTGAGTCTGAAATACTACCAATTTGACTTAACACCAAGTCGATAGGCGCCGTGGTCACTTTGTACACTGCGGTAATATTGATATCGGCTTCCATAGGTTCACCTTTCCATAAAATGTAGCTTCCTTTTTTGATGTCGAATTTCTTTTTGATGGAACTGAACGTCATTTCATATTGTCCTTCTTCTATCTCGTATTTTCCTGTTAGATTAGTTTTTCCAGAGGCGTCAATACCACCGTTTAAGTTGGCTGTGCCTTTTACTTTTACAAAATCGCCCGTTGTTTTATCAATAATCATCGTCAATTCGGCGTCTTTGTCTACCGTAATATCCACTGATGCATTGATGCCCATAATGTCGCTTTGACTGGCTTTTTCATCCCCTTTTACAGTAGTCGCCAGCACAGGATGGTCTTGGTCGATAAACTCAACAATGCCTTCTCTGTCGGCTATTGAGGGGTCGGATTGTGGGACAACAATAGTAAAGCGAGTATCTTTATTTACTTTAATTGCGCCCTTGATTATTGGATTTTTACTAGTTCCAGCAATAGTGATGTGGTTGTCTAGGAATAATTCGCCATAGAACAATTCGTTGTCTTTTGCTTTGGAGTTGATGGCTTTAAAGTTTTTAGCATCAATGGCCAAATCAAAAGCGAGGTTGTCCAAAGAAGTCGTGTTAATTAGACCATCAATAATCAAGTCATTGTTTTTTTCGTCTTTGATGGTAAATTTTTTGAAGATTATTTTCTGATTTTCAACAATAATAGCGTCATTAATGGAATTGAAGCTGGCATTGAGTTGCTTTACATTGAAGCCAACGTTGTTAAATTGCAAGAGTCCATTTAAATTTGGTTCGGCAGTTGTTCCTTTGATGTCGAAGTTCCCAGATAAATAACCACTACTTTTAATCAATTGCCCCATTGAAAAACCTTGAATACTCTTCATATTGAGTTTCGCTATGGCCAATTTCATATCGAAGCTATCGCTTTGGCTGCTATACGTTCCGTCTAGTTTTACGTCATTTTCTTGACCTGTGAGGGCTACGTGAGTATCGTATTCGTTTTCTCTTTCGTTTTTAATTTGAATCACAAAATCACCCACGGGTTCTTTTTTGAAAGTAAAGGCGTCGATTTTTATATCCGAGGTGAAAAGTGGTTGCGTCGCTATGTTTTTGACCACAGCCGTTCCGTTGATTTTTCCGCTCATTTGCCAGTCGTCTTTTTCGACCATACTACTTATCGTTTGTATGTCGAAGTTTTCAAATGCTAAAGCGATAGGTGCATTGGCGTTTGGCGTTTGCGATTGCACACTAATACTGCTTCCTTCGTGTTCTAGTTTGAAATCTGAAATAATTAATCCCTTTGGCGTCGAAACGATTTGATTTTTTTCTGGTAGTTGCCAATTTTCATAATTCAGCAAGACATTTTTATCCAAGTGGAGCAAAGTATTGCCTTGATTGGTTTTTACATTTCCAGAAAGAGAATAACGCTCTTTGTCTTTATTATCTTTAAGTTGTAAGGCATAATCGATTTGATTGTTGGCTACTTTTCCAGACAGTAAAGTAAAAGGCAATTGCATTTGTGGATTTTGTATGTCGTCAATGGTTACGCTATAGTTCAGCGCATTGTCATTGGTCGAAATGTTCAAATCGGCATTGGTGATGGTTTGATTGCCATACACTAGTTTTGGCATTTTTCCAGTGACTGCAATCGAATCGTTTACCGAATTGTAACGTCCCGAAAACTGGATGGGAGCCAATTCCTTTACCTCAGGCAATAACTGGGCAAACAACGGACTTTCTTTGGTGTTGAGCGTAAAGCTGAAGTGTTGCGGAGCCGTTGTTTTTCTTTTGGCTTTTGGTGTCGTATTGTAATAATGCGCTATCGAGTTTTGTAAAGCCGTTGCCAATTGGCTAATTTTAAATTGTCCTTCCATAGTCGCATCCATAAGGCTAGAATGCAAGAGCAATTCGGTTTTTTCTTTAGTGGATACCGCTTTAAATTGAACAGAATCTATCGGGAACGCTCCTTTTTCATTGGTGATTACGAGTTGGTGTGCGACTATCGTTCCGTTAAGTCTATCCAAATCGGCGGAAAGGATATCCGCATCGACTTCGCCTTTCAGTTTTAAAGGCCCCGCGTGAAGGTTTAGTTTTTCTAAATCGGCGATGTCGAGATTGAGTTTGATTTTTCCTTTGGGATATTTGTCTTTCCAGTTTCCAGTTCCTGACAAAGTAAAGGTCAAATTGGGGTCGTTCGCATCCATTGTGGCTTCAAAAAGCCCTTGTTTCATTGCGCCATTCCAACTCAAATTTTGATAGGGATACTTATTGTACATCAGTTTCGATACTGTCCCTGTACTTACAATTGTTGCTGTTTTGGGGTTCAATCCCATTCCTTTTACTCGGATGCGGCTACTTATTTTTCCCAAATCTTTATTCTGAATCAAACGACCGATATCAAAATTGGTCAACTCGGCTTGGGCGTCGTAACGTTCTTTGTTTTTTTGGCGTTGGTCGAAGGTGGCTTTTACTTTGGCTTTGCCAAAACTACTATTCAGCACCACATCGGTAAAAAAGGAGTGAATCGTTCCTTTGAAACTTCCTTTTCCGCTCAATTGATTGGGTAAGCTAAGGTTCGAAGGCAAACTTCCTTTGGGTGCGAATTGCTTAATATCTTGTGCCGATGATTCAAAATTTTGAATGACGATGTCGAATCGGGCTTGGTCTACATTGGGTAAGCCTACGATAGAACCGCTAGCTTGTAATTTGGTTTTGCCAATGCCGCTCACTTCGAGATTGGGAATTTCGATGCGATTCAGTTTGCCCGAAACGGTACTGTTAATTAGCAAAATTCCTTTAGGATTACTCGCAAACGGATTGGTGTTGGTGAGTTGAGGCGCCAACAAAAGGACATCTTTGAAACCCAACTGACTCTTTTTTAGATTTGTCTTTACGGATATCTCACCCGGATTTTTACTTAGAGCCGCTATAGAAGGATAGCCTAAAAGCACTTGGTTGCGCAAAAGGGTTTGAGGTGTTTTGAGGTACAACTTTTTCAAATAGCTGTTTTTAGGACCAAAGAAAAAGTCGGTGGAGAGAGAATCTATGACCAAACCACTTTGTTCTTTTCCAGCAAAAGAGGCTATGTTGACCGCAATTGATTCGGGTTTGTAATGAAAATTAGCCGCTTTGAGGTGGGCTTTCTTGAGTTGGATATGGTTGTAATCCAGGCCTTTGCTCAGGCGGTTAAAGTTGTTGTTGTCAAACTGAAAAAACAGTTGAGCGACATCGGTTTGATTGATTTTTACTTCCCATTGGTTCGGTTTTTCGGCGGGGTTGGCGAGCTTGGGAGCCGCAATCTTATTCACTTTACCCAAAGCTACGGCACCTCTTAGGTTTTCGAAATTCAGGGTGTTGATGACTACGAGTTCGTTGGCCAAATCAATCAAATCTATTTTGGTGTACCAGCGTTTGAAGGAAACGTGGGCTTTGGTTTGTTGAACGGATTCTAAGTAATCGAGTTGTACTTTACGAATATCAATTTCACCAAGGTTGATTTTCCAAACGGGTGTTGGGGTGGTAACTATTTTGTTAGACACTACCGTTTTGGGAGTTGCTTTTAGGGCTTGCCATACGTCTGCGGTGAGTCCTGTGACTTTGATTTTAGGCAGGTCGATTTCTTGTTTTTCTAAATCGAAGGTTTGGAATTCGGTGTCGAAGTGTTTGAGTTGTAGTGTGGCCTTGATAGGCTCTTTGGCATCATTATAGACGAAGCGTATTTGATTCAGATTGATTTTACGCAGGACGATGGCCATAGGTTCCGAAGGCTCTTCTTCTGGTTTTTCTGGAGCAGCAAACGCTTGGGTGATGTAATCAAAGTTGAAAGTGCCTTGACGGTTGCGGTCTATTTTGGCAGTGATGCCTTCTAATGCAAGGCTATTTAACGTTAGTTTATTGCTAACCAAATCGACTAGGCTAAAATCGATAGCGAGGTGTTGTCCTGCTAGTAAAGTGTCTTTTTTTTGATCAAATAAATACAAGCCGTGCACTTGTATGGGTTGAAAAAGCCCAAACGAAAGCGAGTCAATGTGTACTTTGGTTTTGATTTTTTGGTGTAGGTAATCGACTGCTTGGTCTTTGGCGAGACGTTGTACAAAAGGTAAATGCAGCGCGATACCCAAAAGTAGCAACAATAGGATGCCTCCCAGCACTAGCTTACGCACGACCGATATACTTTTCTTTATGTTGGGTCTCAAGGGATCGATTTTAGCATAAAAGTAGCTTTTTTAAAATAAAGTAGCAAGTGGTGGGTTGGGGAGGAGAGATTGTGGTTACTTTATGAAGTATAATTTGTTAACAACTAACGTCGCTTTGCTTACTATTGTATGCGGTACAATTGTAGGCGTAAAAGTATTTTTAGAAACATGAATATAAAAGAAAAAATAGGAGACAAAGTCAAGATTATCAGGCTAGAAAAGGATATTACCATTGAGTATTTAGCCAACATTTCTGATGTGGATAGAAACTACATTTCAGATATAGAAAAAGGGAAACGAAATGTTTCAATAGAAATTTTAGAAAAAATAGTTGTTGCGCTTAACTCTAATTTATCGATATTCTTTAATGATGAAAAGTTTAAATGATTATTAACCTACAGACATTTTAGCAGATTCTTTCCATAAATAATTTGGCATGGGTTCATTTAATTCCCATTTAATACTCATTGGTTTTGAACCTTCGTATTCCTTAAAAATTCCTTTGCCAACAAAAACATATCCATTTGTATTTTTAAATTCATTTGTAGATTTTTCTCGAACAAATAAGAGTATTATTTTTCCTAATTTTTCGTGATTAATATAAGTTAATCCTTTTCCGCTATCATTTCTTGTTTGATTTTGAGATTGCCAATGAAATAAAGTTTCACTAATAGCATAATCGTCGTAAAGTGTTGTTGGGGAGTAATCTTCTTCAGATTTAATTAGATCTATAAAAAGAATTTCTGTATTTATCTCTTTGTTTTCAGCAACACCAACACCAATTGCGTTTGAAGATCTTTTTTCAAAAGTTGACATTCTGAATGCTACCAAAATTTGATCTCTTGTGTATCGAGCATGCAATTTTAATGGCTGTTCATAAGGAAGTTCAATGTCAATTTCTTTAAAACCAATTTTATCAATTAATATTTCTAGGACCTCTATAATTTCCTTAACAAGAGTTTTGTTTTTTCCAATTTGATTTATACTTTTTTCTAAAGAATCAAAATTTCCCGCATTTTGCCAAACATCGTAATGAACCATTAACAGCATTGTTTTTTCATTTTCACTAAAATCACTGATTCTAATATTGAAATTTTGCTTTGCTATTTGTAAGATGAAATTGAAATAACTTATGGAATTTGTAGACAACCATTTTTTACCAATGGCTGAATAAATTTGTTTTTCATTAATTTGTTCAAAATCATCAATCACTCCTGCTTTTTGACATAATCTTGACCAACTGTCTTTTTTGTAAATTGTTTCTATTGATAAATGATTTAAACTAATGAAATTTTCTAATGTTAAAGGCAAGGTGGTTTGATGTTGGAAATTTCTAATCTTTGTTATCAACTGATTTACATTTAAAGATGTTGCTCTTTTTATATTTTCTAAAATAGTTTCTTTTGCTTTCTTTTCTAAAATAACTGAACATCCTAAAGGTAAATGAGGAAAATCATCTTCTATTTCCTTTTGAACAGATGTAGTAGTTTTTCCAATCAGCGCTCTAAACTTACTTTCGAAATCATATTCTGGTCTTGAATTGCCAACAAAATCCAAAACGGTCAAACAATCTTTTTCTTCTGCTAAACGCAAACCACGTCCTAATTGTTGAAGAAAAACCGTTAAACTTTCAGTTGGTCTTAAAAATAATACAGTATCAATTTCTGGAATATCAACACCTTCATTGAAAATATCAACTACAAATAAGTAATTGAATTCCTTTTTCTTGAATTGTGCCCGAATTTTTTCTCTTTCATTTGAATTTTTACTTGTTAAACATTCAGCTTTTATACCCGCTAAATTGAATTTTTCTGTCATAAAAAGAGCATGCTCTTGAGTAACACAAAATCCAATAGCTCTGACATCATTTAGGTCGTTTGTGTATTTTTCAAGATTTGAGATTATTTGTCCAACTCTCACATCGTTTTTTGTGTATAAGCTTGTCAACTCACTGGCAACATACTTGCCTTTTTCCCATTTAACGTTCGTTAAGTCAATACTATCTGTTATTCCAAAATATTGAAACGGACATAATAATTTTTTGTTTAGTGCTTCTGGAAGTCTAATTTCAGCAGCAATACGATTGCAAAAATCCTCCAAAATATCTTCACCATCCATTCTTTCAGGAGTAGCTGTTAATCCTAAAAGCACTTTTGGCTTGAAGTAATTAATTATAGGTCGATAGGTTGCGGCTGAAATATGATGTACTTCATCAACTATGATAAAATCATAATAATCAGGTGAAACTTTGATGTCTTTAAGTCTATTATTCAAAGTTTGAACCGAAGCAAAAACATATTCATTTGAATTGGGTTCCAATCCGTCAACCCATAAATCACCGAAATTATTGTCTTTTAAAACTCCTTGAAACGTAGCTTTTGCTTGCTGCAAAATTTCTTTTCTATGAGCGACAAAAAGTATTTTTGATGATTCATTATTATTTCTGAAATTTTTATAATCAAAAGCTGAAATGACTGTTTTTCCTGTTCCTGTTGCAGCAACTAAAAGATTTCTATATCTGTTGTGTACTGACCTTTCCACTTCTAGTTTTTCAAGTATTTCACTTTGATAATGAAAAGGTTTTATGTCAAAATAAGAAGTTGTAAAAGTATATTCCTTTGAAATTTTCCCTTGTTTTAAAGCTTCTACTAATTTTACGGAATGAATATTTTTATCATATAATTCAAACTCAGAATTTTGCCAATAGGCTTCGAATGTTTTCTTGAACTTGTCAATGATATGACCAACTTCTTTGGTAGTTACTTTTAAATTCCATTCTAATCCATCGGTCAAAGCAGAACGTGAAAAGTTGGATGACCCGATGTAGCCAGTATGAAAACCTGTTTTTCTTTGAAATAAATACGCTTTCGCATGTAATCTTTCATTACCAGTATTATAAGATACTTTGACTTCTGTATTTTTTAATGATGACAAAAACTCCACTGCTTTTGCGTCCGTTGCTCCAATATAAGTAGTTGTGATTACTTTCAGTTTACCACCTCTTTCAGTAAATTCTTTTAGTTCTCTTTCAAGAATTCTAATTCCTTTCCATTTAATGAATGAAACTAGTAAATCGATTTCATCCGATGATAAAATTTCTTTTCTTAATTCACTTTCTAAAGTTGTTCCTGAATTTCCTCCTGTAAAAAGTTCACTATGAATTAATCTTGTGTAAGGTGTAATTTCTTTTAAGTGTAAATCTAAATCAGTAAAGTGACTGTCAACTTTGGTAAATACAGCTTTCAATATTTTCCCTTCAGTTTCTATCAAATCATCCTCAAACTCTTCTTTCTTTAATTCTTCTTTTAAAAATAAAATGATTTTATTGGCGATTTCAATTTGAGTTTCCAGTATGTCGTCACCTTTAATTAAATTAAAAGCTTGCTTTATCGTTTTGCCGATATGTTGAGATAATAATTGAGCAGCTTCTGCTTTGTCAATTGAAGTTTTCTTTACCTGAAAAGTGTCTTTGTTTAATTCGTTTAACTTATAGTTTATTAGTTTAGTAACTAATTCTTCATACAATCCTTGGTTCATAGTTCCAGTTTTAGAAATTCTTCAACAATCGGTAAATCAGCTTCAGCCCAATCTAAATGTAAAAGTTCTGATTTGTCAAGTAGTTTATAATCATTATGTTCGGCTAAAATAATTTCTCCTGAAACATATTTTGATAGAAATGGAATCAAATTAATGGTAAAAGTTCCATAATTATAAATACTATTTGATAATTGTCTTACAACTTCAATTTCAATATTGATTTCTTCTTTGATTTCTCTTTTAATGCATTCAATTACATTTTCACCTTCTTCCAATTTTCCACCTGGGAATTCCCATTTTAAAGGCAATTTCATTTGTTCACTTCTTTGAGTGACTAGTATTTTGTTGTTTATCTTAATGATTGCACAAGTTACATTTATCATCATGTATTTTTTTTAAAATTAGACAAACTTTTTGATTCAAATTTCGAAAAGTAATAAATTATTGATTTAATTTTATGTATTTTTATAAGTCTTTACTTAGTGTATTATGAGTTAAATAAGTATCGCTATAAACTATCTTTCAAATAATAATTGGTATTTCAAAGGAGATTACTAACGAATTATTAATCATGTGATTTTGTTTTATTGATTGTGATGTCCGCTGCTTAAGTATTTAAAATTTTAAAAAGTTAATTTTCAGTGTAATGGCAAAAAGGCCTAAATATTATGTAGTTTGGAAAGGAAGAAAAACTGGTATTTTTTCTTCTTGGGAGGATTGTAAAGCTCAAACTAACGGATTTGATGGCGCGGTTTTTAAATCGTTTGAATCAAAAGAATTAGCAGAGGAAGCATTTCATAGTTCAAGTTCAGATTATGTTGGTAGAAATAAAAAGGTAGTTAGCTACTTATCAAAAGAAGAATTAGCGTTAATTGGTGAGCCAATAGAAGATGCAATAGCTGTTGATGGGGCTTGGGACAATACAACAGGATTAGTGGAATATCAAGGGGTTTATATTAAAACTGGTGAAGTGTTATTTCATGTGGGACCGTTAGAAGATGGTACCATTAATATGGTTGAATTTTTAGCGATAGTACATGCTTTGGCTTTGTGTAAACAATGGCATTGGACTATACCTATCTATTCGGATAGTAAAATAGCTTTAGGATGGATAAAAGAAAAAAAAGCAAGAACTAATCACTCATTCAGTGAAAAAAACAAAAAGTTATTTGAAATGTTAGCTAGAGCTGAAAAATGGCTTAAAAGTAACACTTATGAAAATGAATTATTAAAATGGGAAACCAAAGCTTGGGGTGAAAATCCAGCCGATTTTGGTAGAAAATAAATTTTATGTTAGACAAAAACAACAACATATTAGATGGTTTAAATGATAAGCAACAGGAAGCTGTGGTAAGTAACAACAAGCGTCTTTTAGTTTTGGCTGGCGCTGGTTCGGGCAAAACAAAAACATTGTTGCAGAAAATTATTTATTTAATTGAGGAAAAGAAAGTACATCCATCAAGTATTTTAGCTATTACATTTACAAAAAATGCTACTAATGAAATGATGGATCGTTTAATTGTTGCAGCTGATACAACAGGTTTATATGAGCGTATTATCTTTAGTAAAGTATTAACTAAAAAAGAAAAAGACGCTGAACGTAGAAATTGGCAGCGTAAATACAAATGGATTGAAGGATTAACGGTTCGCACATTTCATAGTTTTTGTTATAGTGCATTACGTTCTGATGGTGTAAAAGAATTTGATAATAAGTTTAAGATTATTGGTGATGAAAAATCATCTGACATTGAAGATATTTCTAACAGGATTGCTGATGAAACAGTTTTTGAGGTATTCCACAAAATCTTTATTGAAAAATGTGATGATAATGCTTTCTTACTAAAAACAAAACGTTATGTTTTGGATTATTTAGTAGATAAAATTCATATTTCAAGAGAATACGAAAATCATAAAGTTACAGATGGAAAGTTTTATACCACATTAAATGCTACAAAAGTAAAGTCTAAATCAGAGCAATATATAGCAGATTGGCTTTACAGACATTGTATTTCATTTGAATATGAACCTTTATTAAATGTAAAAGACTTTGATTTTCATCCCGACTTTTATATTCCTGA
The DNA here is from genome assembly GCF_038739875.1 of Flavobacterium polysaccharolyticum. Taxonomy (NCBI): domain Bacteria; kingdom Pseudomonadati; phylum Bacteroidota; class Flavobacteriia; order Flavobacteriales; family Flavobacteriaceae; genus Flavobacterium; species Flavobacterium polysaccharolyticum. Next base: position 29,989 of record NZ_JBCGDP010000003.1, on the reverse strand, counting down.
TGCTAATTTGTATTTAGAACATGTGAGTGAGAGGAGCTATCCAATGGAAGATAAAGAAAAACAGTTTGCTAAAGGAAACATATTATATGCCAAAACCTTTGAAAAAGACACACAAGATTCAGCTGTATTCAATCATACATTGGATAAAATTATAAAAAGTAGATTGCCTTACGATTTTCATGAAAAGAAACAATTAAGTTTTTTGGAGGAATTTAAGGGCTATTTTGAAGAAGTGAAAGACTTTGTTCGTCAAATTATTCGAATTTGTGATATGATTAAAGTAGAGAATATCTCTATTGATGAAGTGGTTAAAAGAGCTTCGGCTGATAAACATGAACGAATCAGAGTATTTTATGAATTAGCTATTCCAATTATTTCACAATATATAGCTTACACCACCAATAAATCGTATTTAGACTTTAATGATTTGATTTCTAAAACAACTTCATTATTTACAAATCATGAAGATATTAGACAGCGTTATCTAGATAAATTTCAATATGTTTTAGTAGATGAGTTTCAAGATGTTAATAATTTACAAGTAGAACTTATAAGGTTACTTATAAAACCGGAAACACAATTATTTTGTGTTGGTGATGATTGGCAAAGTATTTACGGTTTTAGAGGTTCAAATGTAGAGTACATTATCAATTTTGAAAAATACTTTTCAAATGCACAGGTAATTAAACTCAATCAAAATTATAGAAGTGAGCGAAATATTGTAGAAGCAAGTAATGAAGTTATTAAATATAACAAACACAAAATTGATAAAGATATTTCCGCTGTAAAAGATTCACAGCAAAAAATTATTATTCAAAAAGGGAATAATTTAACCGACAACGTAAGATATTGTATTGAAAAAGTTCAAGATTTACTTGAAGAAGGTTATGCAAAAGATGATATTTTATTTTTATACAGAAGAAATAATATGTTTTTAAGTTACAGAGATCAGTTTAAACAACATAAATTCTTTGTAAATGGGAAAACAATACACGCGTCAAAGGGACTAGAAGCAAAAGTTGTTTTCATCATTGGACTTACAGAAGGTAAAGGTGGTTTTCCAGATGTTTGGTTAGAAGATAGATTGTTTCAAGTTATTAAAACTGCTGATTATAATTTGCTTTTAGAAGAAGAGAGAAGATTGTTTTATGTTGCAATTACAAGAGCAAAAGACAAATTATATTTGGTTACGGAAAAAGGCAATGAATCAAGTTTTTTAAACGAGATTCCAGATGAATATACTTCAAAAAGTAACCAATTGGCAAGAATAAATCATAGACAAAACGAATGTATAAAATGTTATGCTCCTATGAAAGAAGATTGGATTGTTTGCCCAAAATGTGGACAAAAAAAATAATGTTTTTTCAATAAAAATCATATAAAATCAACTTAATATCACTTCTTTGCTTATGTAGCAAGACGAAGATTAATATTCTTCAGAATCCGAATTCAAATGACTATAGAATGGACAAGGATAATCATTTGATAATAACCAATTAAATCAATTTCTAATTGGTTATTATCAATCCCCAGAGAAGCGTTGTTTATTTGATGTTGTTCGAAACCTTATTCGTGGTGGCTAGCCCCGGGAGTAGTGGCATCCTTTGTAGCCGGGGTTCGGCTACAAAGATAGAACGAATCACGGGAGGGGACGTACTTTCGGTCCTTAGGCGGGCTGCTCCCCAAAAGCATAATCGGTATAGCCACGGTACAAACTACCTTTTGTGAGTTGGAGAAGCAGTAGCGGTTTTTTTAGTGTTTCTTGTGTGTACTGTTTTCTAAGCGTTTTGATTTTTGTTTGTTGCCCCAGATTTCAAGAAAGTGGCAAGGATGCCATTCCTGCCCAACTATAAGGTTATATCGTTTTTTTGTGATGAGGTTATTGTAATTTGTTGATTATCATTTAATTTTGGTAATTAGCACAAAATGTTAGTATAAAGTATATTTTTACAAATCAAATAGAAAATTCACAAAATGCAAATAGGAATAATAGGACTTGGAAAAATGGGATTTAATCTCGCTCTAAATTTAAAAAGAAACGAATATCAAGTGGTCGCACAAGATGTCAATACTGATTTTGTTGCTAAAATTGGTCATGAAGGAATTGAAATGGCTTATACTGTTGAAGAGTTATGCCAAAAATTAAGCGGTCGTAAGGTGATCTGGCTAATGGTTCCTGCAGGAGAAATTGTTGATGCGGTGATTCATGCTTTGCTTCCTTATTTGTCTCCAAATGATATACTTATTGATGGGGGGAATTCTAATTTTAATGATTCTAAGCGTCGTTATTCAAAACTAAAAACACTTGGTATTGATTTTTTAGATTGCGGAACTTCAGGTGGAACTTCTGGAGCCTTGCATGGAGCTTGTACCATGATAGGTGGAGACCCAGAGGTGTTTGATTATGTAGCTAAAGTGTTTAAAGATATTTCTGTTGAAAATGGTTCTCTTTATACCGGTGCAGCAGGAAGTGGCCATTTTACCAAAATGGTGCATAATGGCATTGAATATGGTATGATGCAATCTATTGCTGAGGGATTTGAAGTTTTTGAGCATTCAGAATTTGATATTGATTTTCAAAAAACTGCTAAATTGTTCAATCATGGTTCTGTGGTACGCAGTTGGTTGATGGAATTGACCGAGAATGCTTTTGCAAAAGATCCAAAATTAGACGGTATCAAAGGAATTATGCATTCTTCTGGCGAGGGTAAATGGACATTAGAAACCGCCTTGGATTTAGGCGTGCCCACTCCAGTTATTGCGCTTTCTATTATGATGCGCTATCGATCACAAATGTCCGATACTTTCTCTGGCAAAGTAGTGGCAGCACTCCGAAATGAGTTTGGGGGGCATGCAGTAGAGAAAAATGAATAATATTTTTGTCTCCATTCAATTCAATGAAGTACTCACGTTTATAAAATTATAATTCATGTCTTTACTGATCCTTATCGCAAGTATTGTTTTGTTATTGGTTTTGATTTCCGGCGCTAAGCTCAATGCTTTTATAGCTTTGATAATAACAGCTTTTTTCGTTGGAATTTTGAAAGCGATGCCATTCGTTACTTTACTTGAATCTATTCAGCTAGGGATTGGAAATACGTTGGGTTCTCTAGTTCTCATTATAGCTTTTGGAGTGATTTTGGGGAACTTACTTTCAGACAGTGGAGCTGCTCAAAGAATTAGTTCGGTAATGATTCGAACTTTTGGTGTGCAACACATCAAATGGGCGATGGTGCTTACAGGTTTTTCTGTAGGGATTTCAATGTTTTATAATGCTGGTTTTATCATACTAATTCCGATGGTTTTTGCGGTTGCCAAAAGTACAAAACAGCCTGTTATTTATCTAGGCATTGCTATGGCTTCCGCTCTGTCTATCACTCACGGTTTTTTGCCACCTCATCCAGGGCCAACGGCCATCGCCGTTATTTTTAAAGCGAATATTGGGAGGACTTTACTTTATGGTTTAGTGATTGCGGTTCCTGCTCTAATTGTTGCAGGCATAGTTTTTCCTGAATTGATAAAAAAAATTCATGCCTTCCCTCCCAAAGGACTATTCGAAAGCAAAACATTCGCAGAATCAGAACTGCCTTCTTTTCAAATAAGTATTATTACAGCCTTAGTTCCTGTTATTTTAATGGCGTCAGCAACTTTTAGCGAATTGGTTTTGACTGAAGAAAATAGTTTGCGTCACATTTTAATTTTTATTGGTAATCCCACCACTTCTTTACTAATAGCTATTTTGTTTGCGATAGTTGCCTTGGGGCTTTTTCGCGGTAGAAAAATGCAGGATATTATGGATACCTCTGGAGTGGCATTAAGTGCTGCAACAATGATTATACTAATAATTGCTGCTGGTGGAGCCTTTAAACAAGTATTAATAGATAGTGGAATAGGAACAGATGTCAGTCTTTTTTTTAAAGAATCTTCTCTTTCGCCTTTGGTTTTAGGTTGGCTGATTGCAACGATTATTCGTATAGCTTTAGGATCTGCTACTGTTGCTGGATTAACAGCAGCAGGAATTGTACAACCCTTAGTTATTCAATCGGGCGTCAGTCCAGAATTAATGGTACTTTCTATTGGTGCTGGAAGTTTAATGTGCTCTCACGTTAATGATACAGGATTTTGGATGTTCAAAGAATATTTTGGGATTAGCGTTTCGGATACGTTTAAAACTTGGACAGTGATGGAAACCATTATTGGTGTTATGGGATTAATAGGCGTACTGTTATTAAATGTATGGATCAAATAAATAGAGCGCCTATGTATTATGTTGGAATTGATATTGGTACTACAGCTACAAAAGCAGTTTGTTTTGATATCCAAGGAAATGTTGTCGAGGAATTGTCAATTTCGTATCCTATGTTTCATCCTAAACCACATTGGAGTGTTCAAGATCCGCAAGAAATACTAAACGCTGTTGTAACATGTATACGGACTATAACCAAAAATATTCAACCAGAATTTATTAGTTTTAGTGCAGCCATGCAAAGTGTTATTGCCATTGATTCTGAAGGAACGCCCTTATCACCCGCTATTTTATGGGCCGATAATAGAGCCATAACTTTAGTTGAGGAGCTCAAAAGTTCCAATAAATCACAATGGTTGTATCAGAAAACAGGCATTCCAACGCATCCTTTTTCGCCTTTGGCCAAAATAGCATGGTTCAAAGCGTTTGATGCTGAAACGTTTTCCAAAACCTATAAATTCATTAGTATAAAAGAATATGTTTGGCATCATCTTACAGGTGAATATGCTATTGATACTTCAATGGCATCAGGAACAGGACTAATGAATATTCATACTTTACATTGGGATGATGAAATTCTTGCTTATTTGAATATACAAGTGGAACAACTTTCTCCAATTCATGCAGTGACTCATTGTTTAAATGGGATTTCGGATGATTTTTTATATGTGATTGGAGGAGGAGATGGTGCTTTGGCAAATCTAGGAACTGGTGCAATGAATGATGGATGTATGGCTTTAACCATTGGTACCAGTGGAGCGGTTCGACTCCCAATTGATCACCCCTTTCTTGATGCCCAAATGAGAACACAGTGTTACCATCTCAAAGACAATCAATACCTTACTTTAGGAGCTGTAAATAATGGAGCAATTGTGTTGCAATGGCTTAAGGAAACGATTTTAAAAACAACCGTTCCTTATGAAACTCTTTTTCTAGAAGCTGAGAAAATCCCTCCAGGTGCTGATGGATTGCTTTTTGTACCTTATTTACTCGGGGAGAGAGCGCCAATTTGGGATGCATCCGCTCAAGGAACTCTTTTAGGAATGCAAATTACACATACTCAATCGCATTTGGTCAGAGCTACTTTAGAAGGGATTTTGTTTGGATTATTTCAAATTACTGAAATTCTGATTCCTGATGAAGAAAAGCGAAAAAACACTATTGTCATGGTTAGTGGAGGATTTGGTAAAAGCGAATTTTGGTTACAAATAGTTGCTGATATTTTTCAAATGAAAGTAGCTATACCTAATACCGTTGAAGGTGCTGCTTGGGGTGCTGTTTTAATTGGTTTGGAAGCCACTTCCGGAATAATTAATACGAAGCAAAACAGAGGAAAAACTTTTTTTCCAAATCATTCAAATGCAGAAGTGTACAGAGAAGCCTTTACTAGATTTAAAAAAGTATATACTCTGCTAAAAGAAATATAGTGTTTGCTGTTTTTTAGCGGATTAGTTGTCTTTAAATGAAATTATGTTTCATTGTGGTTATGTCTAAAGTAATTTTCCCGCTAAGAAAAATGCCGAAATAGAAAAGTAAATAATCAGTCCCGTAACATCCACCAAAGTAGCCACAAACGGAGCCGAAGCCGCAGCGGGATCGAGTTTCATTTTGCGCAACAAAAACGGAATCAACGAGCCCGAAAGCGTTCCCCATAAAACGATAAATAGGAGAGAAGTAGAGACACTTAGCGCAACCCACAACCAATACGGACCGTAATCATAAATTCCAGCTTCTTGCCAAATCACAATTCGAATAAAGCCTAGGAGTCCAAGAATACCTCCCAATAACAATCCAGAAACAAACTCTTTTTTCATCACATACCACCAATCCCGCAATTGCAATTCTTTTAGCGCCATGGCACGAATAATTAAAGATGCCGCTTGCGAACCCGAATTTCCTCCACTCGAAATAATCAACGGAACAAACAAAGCCAAAACTACGGCTTTGGCGATTTCGTCATCATAATGGCCCATAGCGGAGGCGGTGAGTAGTTCTCCCAAAAACAAAACGACCAACCAACCCGCTCGTTTTTTGACCAAATCGGAGAGTGATGTTTTGGTATACGAAAGATCCAATTCTTCCATACCTCCAAATTTCTGCATGTCCTCGGTATCACGTTGTTCGATTTGTTCTAATAAATCATCAAAAGTAACAATGCCTACCAAGATTCCTTTTTCGGTCACAATAGGCAAGGCTTCACGGTCGTATTTATCAAAAATGGCCAAGCTTTCTTCTATTTTTTCGGTGGTGCGAATGGCGATAAAATTTTTGTCCATCAATTCGGCAATCAAAGTGGTGTCTTCTGCCATTAGTAACTGACCTATACGCAAATCGTCAATCAACTTGTTTTTGTCATTCACGACATACACAAAATTGAGTGTTTCGGCTTTTTTACCATAAATCTTAATCGATTCCAGTACACGTTTCACTGTCCAGTCTTTTTTCGCCTGAATATAATGAGGTGTCATCAATCGGGCAATACTATCATTTTCGTAGCCTAGTAAATTCAGCGCTTGTTCTCTTTCTTTTGGGTCCAACAAATTGATGATTTCCTTGATGATACTATCTGGGAAATCCGTCAAGAGAAGCGTTCTATCATCTGGAGCCAATTCATTAAACAGTTCCTTTGTAGCTTCATTTCCCAAATTCAAAATAAGCTCTTGTTGAATCGCACTATCAAAATACGGAAACACTTCGGCTTTGGCTTCACCTGCTAAAAGTAGAAAGGAAAGTACGCGATCTTTAGAGCTTTTTTGAGTCAGTTGGTCGGCAATATCCGCTGGATGTTTGGAAGTGATGTAATCCATGATAATAGAAGTTGTTCGTTTTTTGATAGCTCATGCTAGAGCAACAAGCAATAAAATATGTTGAAAAGAATTTTGTTATTCTGTCCAAAAAGTACCTATAGCATAGGTTTTGGCTTGTCCGCTAATGATAACGCGATCGCCCCGTAATTCACAATTGAGTTTTCCTATTCTTTCAGAAATTTGAAGCGCATAAAGCTCGTTTTTACCCAATCTTTCTGCCCAAAGCGGAATCAAAGAGCAGTGGGCTGAACCCGTAACAGGATCCTCGAGTATTGAAGCTTGTGGCGTAAAAAAGCGAGAGACAAAATCACTATTTTTTCCTGGAGCAGTTACAATGACACCTCCAGTTTCCATATTGATTTGGTCAAAGAGATTGCGATCTATTTGAATGTTTTTTACAGCTTCTTCATCCTCATAGATCAAAACATAGTCTCTAGATTTTAGGACTTTTTTTGGAGCGATACTCAAAGAGGCTTTTAAGTTCTCAGGAAGAGCGGAGGGAACTGGCATTCTAGATGGGAAATTCAAGAAATAGTAATCGCCTTCTACTAAAACCGTAAGGTCTCCGCTCAGGGTTTCGAAAACAAACGTGGTTCTTGGATCATTTAGAATAGTTTTTAAGGCATGAACCGTAGCCAAAGTAGCATGACCACATAAATCCATTTCAATCTCGGGGGTGAACCAACGCAGATGAATTTTTTCGCCTTTGTCTATAAAAAAAGCGGTTTCGGCAACAGCATTTTCTTGGGTGATTTTTAATAAAAGCGCATCGGGTAACCACTCTTTTAAGGGAACGACCACGGCTGGATTTCCTCCAAATAAAGTATCGGTAAAAGCATCAATTTGATAAAAGTCTAATTTCATGGGTATGTAATTGTTAGCTAGTTTTTTTATTTTTATCAAAAATAAGGATTTCTGTGGTTCTTATGGTTACTATTCTTACCGATGGATGACTTTTTGAGGATATTTATTTCCATAAAAAAAACCTGATGTTTTGAGGATCAGGTTTCATTTTCTTAGGATAAGGTAATTACAATTGATAGGCTTCTTTCAAGAATGCTTTTAAAGAAGTTGGTTCTTGACCAATGAACGTTTTTAGACTGCCATCTACTTCTTCAAAGTCATTGTTTTTCATTCCTGCGGCAAAAAGTACCGACATGGTAATGATGGGTTCGGGTAGTCCAAATCCTTTTAGAGCGTTTTCAAAATCGGCTGAAGAAGGGCTGATGTATGGTACTTCTTTTCCTGATAGTTCTGATAAATAGCTCGCAATTTCAGTAAAAGAATGCGCTTGGCTTCCAGTAAGATGGTACGTTTTATTCTCATGTCCACTACTTGCAACAATTTTAGCAATAGCTTTAGCCAAATCGTTTCGGGTTGCAAAAGCTACTTTCCCTTCCCCAGCAGGGAAAAAGACTCCTGTTTCGAGTACGTTGGCTCCAATAAACATTGGTACCACATCGGCATATAAGCTATTGCGTAAAAAAGTATAGGTTAGTCCGCTTTGTTTGATGTATTCTTCGGTTTCAAAATGATCCCCAATCAAAGGTTTTAAGGGGGAGTTTTCAATATTTTTCAATGTTACTCCAGTATACAGTATGTGTTGTACTCCAGCAGCTTTTGCCGCATCAATCACATTTTTGTGCTGACCAATTCGATCATTAAAATCACTAGAAGAAATTAAAAGCAAGGTGTCAATTCCTTGCATAGCTTCTAGTAAGCTTGAGGGATCTTGATAGCTACCGATTTTTACGGTTATTCCTTTTTCAGAAAAGGTAAGGCCTTTTTCGGCACTTCTTGCGAGCACGGAAAGCTGAGAAACTGGATAAGTTGCTGTTAGTTCTGAAACGATTTGACTTCCTAGTTGGCCAGTGGCTCCTGTAATTAATAATTGACTCATTTGTTATTTCTTTTAATATTAATACTTACTTTTGTAGAGCAAATATCTTTTAGTTAGTGTTATTATGCAAGACGGTACTTTTTAGTGCATAACTTACTTTAAAGTTACTTTTATTGAAAATCAATGGTTTATGGAAGAAAAAAAAATAAAAAAAGAAGATTTTAATTTATTGAATTGTCCCATTCGAACGATTTTAGATCGTTTTGGAGATAAATGGTCGGTTTTAGTCTTGTTGATTTTAGGAGAAAAGAAGAAGCTCCGTTTTAATGCCATTAATAAAGAAATTGGAACGGATATTTCGCAAAAAATGCTCACAGTCACCTTGCGAACGCTAGAAGCTGATGGTTTGGTACTCCGCACGGTTTATCCTGAAGTACCGCCAAGAGTAGAGTACGAAATTACACCTTTGGGTGCGTCTTTAGTACCACACATAGATAATCTAGCACAATGGGCAGCAGTGAACATGCAAAACATTAAAACTTCCCGAGAGCGATTTAAAAATAGTTAAAATACTATTGTTTTTCGTTCACAGTAGGTGCTTCAAAATTGTCGTAGTACGTAAAATCTTTGGTGATTTGTCCGTTTTCAATCGTGAAAATGGTGCAAATGGGTAAGCTAAATTTAGATTGATCTGGCGCAGTACCAGTTGAAATGAACTCCACTACTATATGTTTGCCATTCGAAGGATAAATGGCTACGATGGAGTCGTGTACATCTGGAAAAAGGGACGCCAATTCTGTATATTTTTGAGCAATTTGTTGTCTTGTTTGCACTACAGTCCCTGGACCCAAACTCGGATCCTTGAATAGCGCTTTTTCACTATACATTTGTGCCATTTTTTGCCATTGGTGTTGATTGAAATACACATAGTATTGTTGTACTATTTTCTCATTATCGATAGCCGATGTATTGGAATTAACACAAGAAGAGAATACCAAAATTGCGAAACCAAGTGATATTAGTTTTTTCATAAGTGGATATCTAGTGGTTTGTTTTTCAGTTATTTGTAAAAGTAAAAATAAATTATTCTAACTTTAACTCATACTTTTTTTTGTGTTTTTTTAGTATTGTATTGCTCTTAAGTTGTATGGCTTTGGGTAATTTTTTCCAATTGGGGTCATACACAACGTTATAGACGTCATCTTCATTTCCTGCGGGATAATAAGCTGTGGCTTTAGCTTTTTGGAGTTCGTATGATTTTGGTTTGTCTGGAAAGCTATAAATGATTTGTTTGTAGGGTTTGGCGTCCAAGCCATCACTTTCTCCTAAGTAAGCGAGGTAGAATTCAGGTTTACCGTCTTTGTTTTCGTCACTGATGGAGCAATTGGCATAATCAAATTCTGGCCAATACACCGGATTACCAGCATCCTGAAATTTTATTTTTTCTACAAGACCTCCATGATCGTGCAATAGTACTAATGCATGCAATTGGTGTACACTATACAAGAGGGTATCAATGGGTTTTCCTTTCATCTCACTGTGTTGCCAGGTTCCTTTTTCATGTTCCCATTTTTTGTTTTTTGGATTGTATATTTCGCCCACGCTGCCTTCTTTGTAGTCTATGACTCTTGATAGTTGTTGTATCTTTTTTTTGAAAACAAATTCAAAATATCCAACTTCGCTTTCGCAATGAATGAGCATCGTGGTTTTTCCATAGACATCTTTCTCATAATTGTAATCAAAGTCTAACCCTACTTCTTTATGAAATTTCAAGCTGTCTTTTGGGTAGTAATATTTGACTTCTATTGGTCGTTTTTGTGCCGTAACACTAAGTGCGAATACTAGCAGTATAAAGAGGAAACGTATGTTCATTATTGAGGAAAAAATCTTTTTGGTTGTAAAAAAAAAATGAATTGCTTTTAGTTTCCAATTAGCATTTGGAGACCTTGTTACACTAAAATGTAGTTGGTCTTAAAGTAGTAGGTCTTAAAAAAGAAGCATTATCAGCAGTGAACTACTCGTCTTTCTTGTATTTCTTCGAATTGGATTGCATTAAGAGATAGGGAATTCCGATAGCTAAAGCTCCAAAAAACGTATATTTTTCAATCGCAGGATTTTGAAAATAATCGGCGATAAGACCTCCTATAATAATTACGATTCCCATTCCTATCATTACATTTCTAAATAAGGTAGTCATTGCTTCGATTTTAAATTTATTTTGTTCTTCTTTGGACAGCGTATTGTAACCAGCAATAAGGAAATACATTTTCCCATGTTTGATTAGAATTCCTAAAACTATGAAAAAGAGGGCTATTCCTAGCATAATGTAGTTGTATTTTGATTAAAAAACTAACTCTAAATTAGTTCTTTTTACGCTGTAAATGTTACTTTTTTTAATTAAAATTAAAAAAACAAAAAGTGGGCCTCTCAGCCCACTTCTCTTTACAATACATTATTAAATTACTTCTTGATAATTTTTTGCATGGTTTCTTGTCCGTTTTCAAAGCGAATCAGCACAAAATAAAGACCACTACTTAATCGGCTTACATCGATAGTCTTGGCATTTGTATTGCTTTCTAAGACAGTAGTGCCTTGTGGAGAAAAGATACTGAAACCCGATACTGCTGAGGTAGATTCTATTTGTAAAGTTTGAGTTACTGGATTTGGATATACACGAATTATGTTAATCGTTTCGTCTTTATTGGCAGTTTCTCCCAAAGCTTTACTCGTAGGATTCCCCCATGTATAGCTAAAACCATTGGTTTTATTGATTAAATCTGGGGTTTGATTGGCACTTCCTCCTGAGCCATTATTAAAGATAAGGTTTATAGCAGTTGGTCCAGTGATAGTATATTTATAAAAACCATTAGCATCTGCTGTCATGTTCACACCTGGCCAAACGGCATTAGCAATACTACCAGTCGGTGTAGCACCCCAGTAATATACTTTTGGAGTTACGGTCCAATTCGTAGGAGGTTTAAAATATACCGTAATTGTTGGTACAGCACTAAAAGTATAGCTTTCTGTTTTGATGGCCGAGCTGGTTCCAGCTATGTTTTTAACAAAAGCTTTTAATACAGTGGTTGAGGTAATGGCAAATGATTTACTTCCAACGGATGAGGGAGAAGCTGTAGTCGGTGTCGTTCCGTCGAGGGTATAGTAAATGGTTGAAGTGGTTTCGTTGGCCGTTAAGGTTACATTTACGGTGGTGCCCGTACTGAAACTTTCTCCAGATTTTGAGATCGTCAAATCTGGAGCGATGGTAGGGCATCTGTTGGCAGGTTCACCATTTAACCAACCAGCATTATAAAATTTGATTCCCGCTGTAGTAGACAAGTCAGCAGTTTTTAAAGTCCCATCGTTGAACAATAAATTTGAAGCACTAACTGTTGATGGGAAAGTGTAACTGTACCAATCCCCACAGTCTTTGGTCATCGCAATTCCGGGCCAAGTTACTACTGGGGCAGTTCCTGTTGGTGACCAATAGTAAATTTTTACTGCTGCATTCCAATTGGTTGGTTTTTTAAAATACACTGTAAAGGTTGCAGGAGCGCTAAAAGTGTAGGTTTCTGTTTTGATAATAGAGCTAGTTCCAGCGGTGTTTTTTACGAAGGCTTTAAGTACAGTAGTAGCGGTAATGGCTATACTTTTACTACCTACAGCTGAAGGCGAAGCTGTTGTTGGTGTTGTGCCATCTAGGGTGTAGTAAATGGTAGATGTTGCTTCATTTGCAGTAAGCGTTGCATTCACTGTGGCGCCAGTAGTGAAATTGCCGCCTACTGGTGCAATGGTCAAATCAGGTGCAATAGGAGTGACGTTGCAACGATTAGTAGGTTCGCTAGCTAGCCAAGCTCCATCATAGAATTTAATTCCTGCGGTTGCCGATAAGTCGCCGGTTTTTAATGTACCGTCGTTAAAAAGTAAGTTCGAAGCGGATACAGTACTTGGGAAGGTGTATTTATACCAATCTCCACAGTCTTTGGTCATTGCTACTCCTGGATAAGTAACTGCTGGTGCTGTTCCTGTAGGTGACCAATAGTAAATTTTTACTGCTGCATTCCAATTGGTTGGTTTTTTGAAATAAACAGTAAATTCAGGTAAAGCCCCAATTGAAATGGTTTTGGTGATCGTTTCTGAAATGTTACCTTCATTATCCACAGCAAATACTTTTATAGTTGTTGTCTGAGTGATGCTGATAGTTTTGCTGCTAATTGCGCTAGCTGATGCAGTTGTTGGAACACTACCATCAGTGGTGTAGTAGATTTTTGGAGAGGGATCTGTACTATCTGTGGCTTTTATGGTCACGTCTACCGTTGTTGGTGAGTTTGTAATGTCTGGCGTAAAAGTAAGTTTTGGGGCTACATCTAGATTTTTTCCAACCCAAACGTGTTGAATTTTCGATTTGGTGACATTACCTTTTTTATCAGTTACTTCTACATAGTAATCGACTAACTTTTCCGAAAGTCCTGCGATTTCTGCATGGTATTGATTGGCAATTACGGTAGGCAGCATGTACAAATCGGCTTGGGTACTGTTGGTTACATTGCCTTTAGGGAAAACTCTTTCTGTCATTGGTAAACTTACCCAAGAACCCACTTCAGTTCCACCAGCATACGTATCGTTATGATTGGAGCTTAAATTGTTTTTCCCATCATTATCAATACGGTATTTTAGTTCGGCTCTTTCAATACCGCTTACATCATAAGCAAAAGTGTACACCGTGAAGTCGGCTGAATTCAAGAATTCTTTGTAAGCATAAGGTGCTCCATATCCTTTTTCTCCAGGATTATAAGGCCATCGCTGTGGAATAAAAACAGAAGGTTTGGTGTTGTCAACGCCTGGGTGAGCATTAAGTGTAAGTTGTGCAAACTCCACACAGCGATTGACAGCCAAGGTCGTTTTGATTTCTAAATCCTCGGCTAAACCATAATACGCGTTTCCACTGTCGTATCCAGCCATCAAAAAATGCCATGCTTTTTCAGCTGGACTTATGGCTGCAGTTGGATTTACGATTTCGCTGATGCGTAGATTGCTTCCTTCGAGTTGTTCGGCCATGATGGCGTGATTTTCACCTGCGGTTGTGATGGCTTGGTTCATCATATCTTCAGTCCAGCCATTAGGATTGAATTTTTTGGTTACAGGATCAAAGAAAGGCCAGAGCCAGTTGGTAAATTGCGGATGACCAAAATCGCCATCGGCATTCACCCATGCACCGTCTTCTACGTGCACTACTTCAGATTCTGGGACAGGATGGTCTTGTAAATATTGTGGAATCGTAGTGGCATTATTTCCTTTGGCTGCCGAAGCATGCGAAAAACCAGTAACCGATTCGTTATAATACGAAGAACCGCCACCCCAAGCATTATCGCCATCATGAGCAAATAAAACCAAAGGTTGTCGTGGAGATGTTGAAGCTTTGGCAGCAATAGGGTCAATTAGTGAAGTACCAATGGCTGAATAGCCGTCTTCATAACTTTCGTAATCCGCCATAGGAACCACGGTGATTTTGTATTCCTGAGCGGTTTCAGGATCGATGTATTTGGCTTTATAAGGCAAATAAGAGTAAGGAATAGCGAATTGTCCTCCGCGTGCATCTTTTTGAGCAGAAAACCACGTATTTCCTTTGGTATCTACTTGGTCAGCTTTGTTGGGAACATCACACATCGTTCCGCCAGAACCGTATTTTAAAGGATAATCAGATAAGGTTCTTGAAAGGTGGCTATTAGCAATAACTGACCATTCTATACCACATTCTTTTAAGGTTTTGATGATTCTTTCCGAGAAAGCGCATTCTGCAGGCCAATAACCTTTGGAGTTGTGGGTGCCAAACAATTGAGCGCTGTAGTATTGATGTGCTTTGATTTCTTTGGTCAAGGCTTCGTCGCTTAACAAAGGCGATAAGGCGTGGTGCATCGTAAAAGAAACCACTTCCATTCTAGAAAATCCACCCGAAGTTTTCCAGGCTTTAGCATCCTTGATGTTTTGCGTCCACGAGGTCGAATAGCCCCATTGGTTAGCTTGGGCTAATTCCTGTACGTTTTCCATCAAGGAACCTCCGTAAGTGATTTGAGCCCCTGCTTTGGGCAAATCAGCTATAGAGGAAATGGCATTTTTTGGGGCAAATTGGTAGGCTGCTACACGGTCGCCGGTGCTAAAAATTTCCACCAAGTTATTAGTAGGGTGGGCTAGTCCGTTCTTGTCGTTATTAGCCCCAGATGTTTTCAAATCTTGCGATTCTTTAACCATCTGGTAGCGATTGGGGTTTTTCTTGCTGACATCACCCCAATAAGTGGGTTGGTGCAAATGCCACAAATAAGAAGTGCTTATCTGTGCTTTCGCTCCCCAAACATGTACGAGTAGGGGGATAAGCCATAGTACTAATTTTTTCATAATTTAATTTTTTGTAGTTAAAACATTGAAATTTTGTTAAATTTATCAAAAAACAACATTTAAATTATGAATGTTATAGTGTAAGCTTTTACTACAACGTTTTAGTGTTTACAACTTTATTTCAAAAGCATTTTTTGTAACAAATAAATTTAGAGATTCTTGTAAAATTAACATCATATTGAAAATATGTTAATTTTATAAGAATTGATCTGCTTTTAAGGCTAAAATGATGACTGTTTTTGGAAATTTAAAAAAGGAAACCCAATAGAGAATTTTCGATTTAAAATAGAGCGAATATTCTCTAGGAGCACCACTTTTGTGCCTACCACACGAGTCGTCCCGCTGTTCGTTATATCTTGCTTGTCGAACCCCGTCAAGCAAGGATGCCACTACCATCGGGGCTAGGCGAGGGGTTTTGGTTTTCATGACATAAAAAAACAGCAACATTCTTTTTTAGAATATTGCTGTTTAGGATTGGTGTTGTAAAGAAAACGAATTGTTTTTTATAGGTTAACAGGATGCTACTTGCTGAATCAGAAGCATATGTATATTGTTTAAATTGGTTGTAGTTGTTGGGGATAGTTTTTAATTAATAATCCCATATTTTTGAAATTATTTTCTTTTGATCATGTAAATCGGTTCCGCTTATTCTGTCCCAAAATCTTCCACCGACAAGTTGTTCAGCATCATACGTTTTCACTAGATAGTCATCTATTTTTCCATCTAGTTCTTTATTTTCCATTAAAAAAGTCCATAATGATAAACGTCCTTTGTCATCTTCAGCTAAAACACTTTTTACATAGGCGTGCGGAATCGGAATATCAATTCCCAAATCATCATGCTTTCCAATTGTTTCAATTGCTTTATTGAAGTAAAATATTGGTGCTGAAAGGACGTATGTTTCTAAAATTTCTTCTTTAGAATTGAGAACTCTGACTTTTTCTTCCAGCTTACTCCATAAACCACGATTTAGATCTGATTTTTGAGGTGTCATATTCGAGAGTAGGAATGTTTCACTATTTTGAATTGATTGATTGATTTGATTAGCACTTGATACTAAATGTCCTCGATCGTATCCACTACCTTTATAATTATCTAAACTTGCTCTAAATCGTGGTGGGATTCTTATATCTGCTCTGAAATTATCAAGTCGTTCAACTGGATTGAGAACTGTTCCAACAAGATAATTATTTCTATTTATTATCTCCAAGGCCCATTTAGCTTGTCTGAAATACCACGAGTATCCAATAGTAAAAAAACGATTGGTTAAAATTTCGTCGCACGGTGGTGCACCATACCTAAGTTCAGGCTGCATTAAAAAAGGATTATCCATAACTATTTGATATTAAGTTGTTTGTTGAAAGTTATGTAAAATTTCTTTACAATTCTATTCGTTAGTAACAAAATTGTGTTTTAACTTATTGAAGTGAATATGAATTATAAATTCTCACTACTGTTGTATTGATTTGCTGCGCTTTTAAAACTTGAAGTTAAACGAACCATCTTTCGTTTTTAAAATAGAGTGAATATCTTGTAGAATACAGTCTTTTAAAAAAATGTGTTGAAAAACATAACTTTTATAAATAATATTTTTAATATACAACCAAAAAATTAGCGATAATCTGACCAATCTGCGTGCCATTTTAATATAAAAATATTTGTCTCCATACGGTAGATTACCATCGGGCCAGGCTAGGGGTTTTGGTTTTCATAACATAAAAAAAACAGCAATAGTGTTTTTTATATTTCTGTTAGTGGTTTATTCTAGTAAAATTCGGTGAAGTAATATTAACTATTTCGCAAAACAGTTTATTTTGCTACGACTTATTGGCAGCTTGTACAATTTCCGTTATATCAATTTTTACATTTTTTTTAAGTTGAAACTTGGTATCAATCAATTCTTGTAACTTCTGATTGTCTTTGTAAAAATCTTTTAGCGCACTTTTAAATTTTTCTAAGTTTCCTATTCCGGTATTTAAAAAGAGGTAGATACCGTCTGATTTTTCAAAGGTAAAAAAAGTACCAAGTGGAGCTCCGTTTTGATTTACAGTTTGAAACTGATATAAACAAGTTTTTTTGCCTAGAATTAAGGGTTCAAGGAATCTCAGGTTTTTTTCGGTAATGGTTGGCTTTGAAAAGAATTGATATGCTTTTTCGTCATATATAAAACCAAAACTTTTTATATCCTCAGGCTTAAGTTTTTTGGTTTCGTTAGGGCCATCATTAACTTCAACTTTAAACAAAAACTTTGAAAAATCAACTGCTCCAAAAATTGATTTTGGCATTTTTATTTGGGTACTAATGCTATCATTCGTTTTAGTAATGTAGTATCCAGGAACTGTAGTTTGGGAGTAGGAATAACCAAAAAAAGTCAAATAGAGGATTGAAGAAATTAGATGTCTCATAGTGTTTTGAATTTTAATTTCACAAGCAAGTATAGGGTTTTATTCAATAACCTGTATAATAGTGTTTTAGTAAAAATAATGTATTTAAATTGCAATAAAAAAAGAATTCTCGCTAAACTTTTGGTTCTTCAACAGTATTGAAATTATGATTCATTTTTATAGTGTTCATAATACTCAATCAAGGTTGCTATGAGTTCATCCGAAGCAATAGTAAGTCCACTAGCTGAAATGTTGAAAGGCGAATTGTAGTTCTTAATGTTAAACTGCATTAATTTACGTTTGAATCCATTGGTCTCTTTTTCGAGCCAATAATCCGAATCTTTGACACCAATAATTATGATTCTTGTACTTTGAATGCTGATTTCATCAAAACCACTGATTTCACTCCATTTGATATAGTCTGTCAATGATTTCTTTGGATTCACGTTCAATCCTTCGGGAGCAATAATCAGAGCGATTTCAGATTTAATGACTCTTTTTAATGCTATAAATGCACCTAATCCAAAAAACAGAATCGAAGCCACTCCAATACCACGAGTTAACATTGGATTTCTGGCTCTCCAACCCGTAAAGTTCTCTGCTTCTATGACTAGCCAAAAACCTAGAGCAACAAATACAATAGCGCCTAATAATAAAACCAATGATTTCTTTTTACTAGAGTAAATTTCAATTTTTTCCATTTGATTTGTCATTTGAATGAAATACAAATAATTAAACAGCTAAGCTGTTATTACTGTTTTTAGATGTCACCTTTATACCAAGTCGTTTCATCACTAAAGCCGTATTTTTTGGATGCTATCTTCCAGTTTTCCGTCTCTTTTTTTAGTACAAATTGATGTTTTTGTACCACTCCTATACCATACTTATAGCGAGTTTCTACTACTGCGCGGTTTGAAGATTTCATTATGAAGAAAATTTCAGTATCGGGATTGCTTAAATAATCGTATTTTGCTGGATTGCCAAAAGAGTAACTGCCCCCTGCGGAAGGGTTCAAAGCGATTGGGGTAAGTAGTTCTTTGTATCGAGCGGCATATTCGTCCCACAGTTCGGTTTCCCCAGGTTGCACTTGGTTGGGGTCTTTCGGGTTTTTCAACTTCTGACTTCGCTCGAATATTTCTCTTTCTAAAAAGTTAATATCTTGCAATTTGTCTACTAAAAAGGCTACGATTTCGTCTTTCAGAGGAATGAATTTTTCATGCGTTTCACTTATGCTGATGTTTAAATCGTTTATAGACACTTTCAGCATCTTTTGATTTGAATCGTTTGATTTCTTTCCAAAGAATTGGTTAAATAATCCCATTTTTATTGCTTTTCAAAATAGTTGTTAAAAATCTAGGAGCCTTTTATACGAGTCTCTTCGTCATTCTAAGCCCTTGAATTAATTCGTTTTATCTTTCTTAAGAGTAGTAAATCTAATAAAACTATTTCTTTTTTATGCGGACAGCTTACAAAAAAAGAACCTATTGTTATTCCTTTTCAGAATTCTTTAAAAGTAAATTGTCGTAAAAAAAACACTTGAATTGTTAATGTAAATGTTCTTTCAAGGAGCACCACCTTAGTACGCACCACACTAGTCGTCCCGCTGTTCGTTATATCTTGCTTGTCGAACCCCGCCAAGCAAGGATGCCACTACCATCGGGGCTAGGCGAGGAGGTTTTGGTTTTCATAACATAAAAAAAACAGCAAAATTCATTTTGAATAGTGCTGTTTTGGGAATGATGTTGTCAAACGTTTTTATTTACTACTTCGCCCAACTTTCTCTTTTGTTGAAAAGGCAATTCTAATGTTGGGACAATTGTCTTTTACTTTGTTGGTATGAATCAGCGTGTCATTTCTGAAGATAAATTTTTCATTCTCAAAAATTTCATAAGTAGCTTCACGACCATTTGGTTCACAATCTTTTATTGTTTTGTAATCTCCACTATACGGCTCGTTGAAAGGAATACAAATCACTCCAAAAGGATGTTGAAACAAACATCTTTTTGGTTTTATGCTATTTAAAATGATAGTGTCCTTTTCAATTTTCCATATTCCGCTGCTTTTGGAACCGCTTTCGCAACTTCGACTTGAATATTCGAAGCTGTTGTTTTCCTTGATGCTTAATTTTGCTCTAAAAGGCATTCCTTGAACAGTGTCATACCACGTTCTCACAAATTTTGGATTTTCGATGGTTTGCGGTAACTCTTTTTTACAACTTGAAAATAAAACCAAGCAAACAAACAGAAAGCCTATTTGGTTTTTGAAGTCAAAGATTTTGGTTGTATTGCGCATAGGGAAAATGGTGCTACTTTCAATTAAGGTGTGGTTTGACTAATAATGATATTACGAAAAGACAATTCTTTAATTTCTTTTTAAATGTTGTAGCAAGTAAATTAATTACTGCTTAAAAGAAAACCAATTAAAGTAATAAAAAATAGAATTGTCATTCCACCATTCATAATAAATCCAAATACACTTCTAATTCCAGTAGGTTCGTGAAGGCTTTTGAACGAATATGTCATTCCAATTATTGAAACAAGTCCAATTGTTAATCCAATAATTCCAGTAAACATACTAGGAATATGGAGTCCAAGTACTGCCCAAATTAAAAAGATTAATAAGATTATTGATATGATTCCTAATGAAAAAGCTATGTTAGAGTTGGTGTGTTGTGTTATTCGTTGATGCATATTTTATTTTAATTATCTTCAATGTTTAGATATTACAGCTGGTTTTGGTAATAAATTAAGCTCTCTTCATAGATTTGTTAAATACCCAAATTGCTAATAGCGTGTGTGCTTGTTGCATAACTAAAATTCCCTCCTAATATTCTAATTTATCAAATTATTTAAAATTTAACACGCTGACATTTAATGTGTTGTTTGATTTTTAAAAAATGATTAAAAGTTAGATTTAGTCTTTTTTTTAGTTGTGCAACAGCCACGTGTGTTAGCAGTAGTACTTATTTCTTTAGTTCAATTTTCTCTAACGTGTCAGTTTCAATTTCCATTTGTGATTCGTAATTATATTTTTTTATTTTGTGCTTATATTCGATTATATTATTAATCATCTTTATTTCACTTTTTTCAGTTTCTATCCCTTCTTCAATTTTTATTTTTCCACATATTTTTTCAAATATTAGAAGTTTGTTTTCTGCAATTTCATATTGACAACACGCACCTAAAAATCCTGTGAATTTTTCATATACTTTTAAGTTGTCTTTTTCATATTTAACATCTTTTGGATATATGGGAAATAAAATTATTGATGATAATAAACCTAAAAATATTCCACCAAAAATTCTGAATACAATTAGAACGATAAAAGAAAATAAATAATAGGAGTAATAGAAAGTTATTTTTTTGAATGGTTTTCTATTAAGTAAAAACAATGAAATTCCTGAAAGATAAATTACGCATTTGAGAATGAATATTAGTTTTGTATTCAATCCATAATTTGTAATTATTTGAATAGTAAAATTCAAAAACACAAATCCTAGAATTAAGAAATGGAGTTTTTTTAAATTCTGATTAGTTTTAATTAAGTTCAAATTTTCTGCAATTTTTGAGAGTATTATTGCTAACGTCAGTCTGTGAAAAAAATAAATAAAGTCAACGTATTGATAATCTTGTATTTGATGTTCTTCTCCAGTAGCCTTCCGAATACTTTCCAAATTTTAAAAAGTTTTTTCACAGACTGACATTCTGCCACTACAGCGCGTTTGGGACTAAATTAAGCCCTATTTTCGGATTTGCCAAATCTTCCAAATACAAACCAATTTTTCCATTATGCCAAATGCCCAAATTGCTTGTAGCGTGTGTGCTTGTTGCACAACTAAAATTCCTTCTTAATATTCTGATTCATTAAATTATTTAAAATGTAATATGCTTATTTTCAATGGGTAATTTGTTTTAAAAAAATGATTAAAAGTTAGATTTAGTCTTTTTTTTAGTTGTGTAAAAGCCACGTGTGTTAGCAGTAGTACATTTAGGTTTCTAGTATTTTTCTAATTTTATTATAGTTTATATTTACTTTAAAAAAAGTAAATGGAGCTCTTCCCGTAGGTTGAGTATTTATAAGTATTTTTTCTTTTTCAGTTCTAATAATCGTAACAATTTCTCCTCCGTAACCAATAGAACGATTTGCAGATAATTCTAAAGTTCCATCAAATTGATTTTGGACAATCCATCCATTATTTTTTGCTAATAATTTTCCAATTTCGATAGTAGATAAATCTTTTTTAAAAATTAATGCTGTAAATTTTCTTTCAGTTTCAATTCTGTAAATTATAAAGAGTAAAAAAAATATTCCTGTTAAAAGTACAGAAAGCGAATCTTCTTTTTCAAATTCTGTTATACCAACAAAAATTAAACATATCGGCATTAGAGCAACTAAATAATGGCCTGAATAATCATAATGATTAATTGGCCATTTTAGGTTTTCAATTATATATTCTTTTTTCTTTTGGTTCACTTTTTTATTCTGTGTTTTAGTTCTAATTAATATTTTATAAAATTTAAAATCACTAATTTATTTCTGTTGTTGTTCAAGTCAAATACGTTCCAGCGCTTGGCGATGTTGCGAACTTCGGAACCGATTATTTTCTGTTAGAGATAAAATTTCTTGCGAAAAGCAAACGTGTATTTACTACAAAATTCGCAATCTTGCCAAACGCCTGTTATAAGCCGTTTATTGATATTCGTAAATATTTATTCGACCATCTTTCCTATCTTGTTTTACAAAAATAAGTTTCTCTTTCGGATAAACTTTTTCAATTTCAAGTGTATCGCCACAATCAATTATTTTCTCCCGAGAGTTAGACAATTTTAGAGAAAACCTTTGTCCAAGAGTTTCTCTATCTTTTATTGGATCTTTTTTTATTCCATAATCAGCATAATCAAACGAATAATAATTATGCTCTTTTACTACTTTTAAAAAACCTTCAGAATCTAATCTGTACTCTCTTTCAAATTTATAATATTTGCCATCCAATTTAAATGGTGGTTTATCACCTTCGTACTTATTGTCAAACTCTTTCACGTTTTTTAAGTCTTCGATAAGTTTTGAACTAATACTATCTTCAAACACAATATATCTCGCAACCATTTTTGATTTAATTGGAATTTCTACTTTCTTTTCACAACTTGTCAAAATAGAAAGAAGTAGAATTGTAAAGCTAAATGTCTTTTTCATAGTAGGTTTGTAAATGGCTTATAACGGTTTGCAGCTACAAGAAGTTGGCGATTTCGGAGACGAAAACTGTCTGCCACCACTGAACTTGATACGAAGCACAAAGCTTCATTTAACCACTGAACCGCCACTTTTGGGTAGGTGCTGTTAGGCATTGGCATTCTTGTCGCTTTCATTCAAATCTACTTTTATAATTTCAGAACTATCCTTTTTCTTAATTACTAATGTTGCTATTGACCATTTGTCAGTCTCACCATTTGAAAATTTCATTCGCTCAATCCCTTTTTCTCCAAACAAGTAATAGCCCTTTTCTTCCAAGTCCTTTAATAGCTTGTTGAGTTCAAACCCCATTTTTACCTTGTCATATGTCTCAACCATTCCGCTTATATCTCCATAGTCAACCAAATCTTGTAGAACACCACCTATATATTCAGCGTCTTCTTCGTTTTCTATTTCATCATAATCTGTTCTATAGCCATGCGAATCTGAAACGATGTTTAATAAGTCTTTTCCTGAAGTTATTCTTGTCAAGAATTTTGGTTGAGCTTTTTTCTGAGAGTTAATTGCATTATTGATTATTGTCTGAACCCACTTTTCGTGATTCAACTTGATATATCTTAAAAGTTCTTCTGTGTATGTGTCAGTTAGTTCGTCAATTTCACGATGATGATTTCTGCACAAAAGAATTAGATTGTCAAATAGGTCATAGTCGGAAATATTTGGTTTATGTCTTGGACCGTTGTCTTTACTGCTAATTATATGACACTCTTCACCGATATTGAATTCTTCCGAGTCAACTTTATTTGAGAATAATTCTGTTTTACAGATTGAACATCTGTTGCCTGATTTTGCCCAAAGACTTTTTCTCGTTCTGTCGGTTATTGCCATTGTTGTCGGTTTTCTATGCTTGTGTCTAACGTTCTGGTACTACAGCGGGTTTGGGTTCTAAATTAAGATTTATTTTTCAGTTATCACTAAACTGCTAAATACAAAACCAACTTCCCATTAAGCCAATTGCCCAAATCATAGGAGTGGCTGTTAGCAGGCGTTTATTTCTTTATAATGTTCAATTATATGACTTATTTCAAAAACTGAATAATTTTGGTCACTCAAAGATACTTTCACTTTTTTATTGTTTTTAAGAACGATGAGTAATTTATAATAACTTGAAACATCATTTGGGTCTATTTCTTCTATCAAAGTTGAATCAATATCAGTCCACTTTATTAATTTTCCATTACAAATTATGGATGCTTTAGATATAATCAATTTTGGATTTTGATTAATCATTTTTAAAATTGGTATAATCAAAATGACTACGCAAAAAATAATTGTTAATGACTTATTTGAATATGATTCAATATTTTTCAATAATAGAATGTCAATGATTATGAAAAAAAGCAAAACTTGAAAATTCATTTTAATTGAATTTTTTATAGTCACTTCTTCTCCATAAATTTTACTGCCAAATTCATTATTTTTTTTGGTACTTTCAAATGATGAATTAGTGAAAAACTTTTTTAAAACTTCAATAAACTTTATCACTTGATTCTTTTTTAAGTTCATTTTTTTTGATTGCAGTTGGTTAAATGACTGCTAACGTCTTGGCACTACAGCGGGTTTGGGACTAAATTAAGCCCTATTTTCGGATTAGCCAAATCTTCCAAATATAAAACCAACTTTCCATTAAGCCCAATGCCTAAATCTTGCGAAATCACTGTTACCAGCAGTTAATTTCTTTTTACAGTTTTAAACAAGCTTTCCAAAACCTCTTTATTCTTGCTGTATTTGTATAAGCTTTGGTCTTTTAAAATTGATGTTATTAGAAGTTTTTCAAAGTCTTTTTCAGACCCAAATCCATTTTTTATGCAAATCAAATGATAAAGGAGAGTTTCATAAAACTTATTTATATAATATCCTTTATAGCTTTCCTTTCCTTTATCGGAATCAATTATCATTTCAAAATCTGGGAAGTTCAAATCAGTATATTCAAAGTAGTTTAAACCGTTAAATTTTGGGTATAATTCTATTAAGTTATAAGCTTCTTTATAATTTGGTGGTTTTGGGACATTAATATAACCCCAAATAGAAGTACCGCATAAACTCATGCATTCCATGAAGAAAATACCTTTCTCCGTATCATTTTCTAAGTTGTAGTTATTCAACTCAAAATTTATTTTTTTCATGTTGAATGGTTGATTCTTATTACCGACACCTGCAAATAATATATCATAATATGCATCGACCAATTCATTTCTTGAAATGTCTTTTAATTCTAAACTGTCTATCAATTTATTATTATCGATTTGTTCTTCTTTTCGGATATTATAATTGATTGCTCTAACTATATAAATTTTCTTCAAAGTTTTGGGATCTGGCAATTTTAAAAACTCCGTTTTTAGAAGGTCATTTTTTGTTGTTAGAGTTTGTAAAATAAAACCACTAGTTTTAAGTAAACCAATTGGCATATTCTCTTTCAAATTTTTGAGAGTTTCTTTTGGAGGTTCACTTCTGAACATAAAGTTTTTATATGCTTTACCTAAATCTATTAATTTTTGGTTTTCTTGACTGTAAACAAGGGAAGTCAAGATTGTAAATAAAATTGTGAATGTTATCTTCATAGTTTGTTTAATTGCTTGTAGCGTGTGTGCTTGTTGCACAACTAAAATTCCTTCTTAATATTCTGATTCATTAAATTATTTAAAATGTAATATGCTTATTTTCAATGGGTAATTTGTTTTAAAAAAATGATTAAAAGTTAGATTTAGTCTTTTTTTAGTTGTGTAAAAGCCATGTGTGTTGGTGGCTGGTTGTTCTGTCGAAATTACGAATTTCCGCAAAGTTTCACGCTTCTGTTTTTCGGTTCGCAGTCTTCAAGTTTCCGTTTCAATTGTAACGAAATTCTTTTTTATAAAATTTGGAATTAATAAAATCAAAACGATTAGTAAACAAAACAGCAGAGAAAGCCAAATTCTAAATGGATTAAAAATAGGTAATGAAAATATTCCGACCGATAAGATAAAAAATATTCGACTAAATGCTTTTCTGTTCAATATTGAAGTTAGCACGTTTTGAATTAAGGCGATAATGAAAAAAGCAAGAATAATAAAAGGGAAAACAGTTCCTATAATTAGTTTTTGATTTAGAGTTATCGTTAAATAAACTAGTGCTAGAAGGAAGGAATAAAATACAGTTTGTATTATACTATTTATAAATCCAAATGCTAATATTCGTTTCATATTTTAAACACTGACAGATTATTTTCATTGTATTGTTTTGTCGAAATTCCAATTTTCACACTTTCAATTTTCACGTTTCTTCTTTCTAAATTTTAACTTTTTACGTTTTTGTTGGCACATTCCAATTTTCACGCTTCCGCTTTGTAAACTTTCGGCGGAAACAAATATTTACTTTCAAATCGGAGTTATCTGCGTAATTTCGGCGCAACTTGCCATCACCGTTTCGCAGCTACACGAGGTGCAAGGCTTCGTGACTGCATATTTTCTATTTAAGCAAAAAGTTCAATGCGAAACTGCAATTCCACTAAATCCTTGCATCTTGTGTAACTGCTGTTGGACGATGTTTTTTTACTCGTCTTCTATTTTTGTGTCGATAAATTCATATTCTGAATTTTCAAAACTTACTCCGACTTTTTTAGCTTTAAATTTAACGTGATTATCATCGATAAAAGTGTAAGTGTAAACATCTGTTTTACCCGAATTGAAATGTAATTCGTGAAATTCTCCATTTTCAATCCACCATTGTCCTTTCTCAACAAAGCTTTCAACTTCTCCATTTTCAACTGCTGTAAATAGAAGCAAAAAAGTACCATCTTCAAATCTATGTTGAATCCAATACTTGACAAGTCCTTTTCTTTGATTATCATTTTCAGAACCTTTCCAACTTCCAAACATTTTATTGTCAAGTTTGTTTGCTTTAGAATTTTTTTCTTGTGCGTTTGAGATAGCTATTATTCCAAAAAAGGCAATTAATAATAATTTTTTCATAAGTTTATTTTTGGTTTATTTAAAATGAATTGTTAACGGTACTTTGCTATTGACAATTTCTCCCATACTTTTAGCAGGAATCCATTTAGTTTTTAATATAAATTCTTTTAACTTACTCGTAAAGTATGAAGAATATTTATAATTTTTTTTGTTTTGAAAAGTTAATTCAATATCTATGTCTGTAACAGTTCCGTCTTTATGCAAAATGAAATCAGCTGAAATCCAAGAATAAGAATCTTTTTCCTTTCTAAACTCAAAATCTTTCGGATATTCAGCAATTTTAAAAAAGTCATTTTTATAATTTTTAAAAAAGTCTGAATAATTTTTATCATTTGGATATCTAGATAATGTATCGCATTCCTCAAAGTCATAGATTTTATTCGGATTATTTTTTACATACTGTTTTTCCGCAACAGTTCGCAATGAGTCGATGAAATTTTTTCCAAATCGTTTGTCTATTTCTTGTTCCATTTTATTTGCGTAACAATTCTGTAATTCACCTGGAACTGTGCAATAATACAAAGCAGAATCGATTCTAATATTGTATTTTGAAAGCAACTTATTCATTTCCTCATTACTTCGATATTGAACTACCATTCCGAAAGAATGAAAATATGTTAACTTATTTTGTTTAATATCTTTTTCAGCATTTTTAATTTCTACTTTACAAATCGAATCCCAATATTTATTTTCAGAATCAAGTTCAACTCTTTGTTCTCTTGATGTTTGATTTTGAGATGTTGATTTTCCGCAACTAATAAATGCAAAAAGTAATATGTAATAAATTATTTTCATTTTTTTGGTCAAAATATCGCCCAACGTCAGTCTGTGAAAAAACCTCCGCTTATTGTTTTTCAAAAGTAGTCAAAATTGAGTTACATGAGGAGGAAAAGTTGTATATTTAAGTATGTAACACATATCGGGAATCTCTCGCCAACAGTTACAATTAAGTAGTTTAGAAGATAAAATTACTCTTGATAATCCTGTTCTTTTATTTGAAGCTTTCGTAGAGCATATCTCGCTTGAATTGCTTGGTTTTACGACTCGTATTCTTAAAAGCGAAGGCCTTCCTAGTTTTGAATCAAAAGTATTTCTTAAACTTTATCTTTATGGATATCTCAATGGCCTTAGAAGTTCGAGAAAGCTAGAAAAAGAGAGCATTCGTAATATAGAATTGCACTTAGGCAAAACTCAAGCAGAGTTTAAAAGAAGTGACACGCAAAACCGCACCGAAAAGTCTCGAGGAACGCATCCGAAAAATCAATGACCCGAGCCTGAAAGGCGAATAGGCGAAGCAAATCCAACGAGGATGGTTAAACTATTTTCGGGGAACGAGTATTATGGGCAAACTACGTGATATAGACGGCTGGCTTAGAAACCGACTTCGATATTGCATTTGGCACGATTGGAAGAAACCCGAGCGAAAGAGAAAGAATCTTATACGCTTGGGCATTGACCAAGACCACGCCTATGCTTTTAGTCGCACTCGCAAAGGCGGGTGGGCAATTGCGCAGAGTCCGATTTTGAGTACTACCATTACTTTGAAACGCTTAAAACAGCGTGGCTATCAATCTTTAACCGATGTTTACATCGAACTTAACCCATCTCTTTGCGAACCGCCGAGTACAGCCTGTCCCGAAAGCTTGCGGGATGACCCGTACGCTCGGTGGTGTACTCAGGTTTTTATTGTTTTTTTGGTTTTCGTGAATGTAAACATTTGAGAGGCGCACTCCGTTCCGTTCGGGGCGGAGCCGCCTACTCGATTATAGGGCGGTTGTTTAGTCGAAATTACTATTAAACCGCAATTTTTTCACGCTTCTGTTGGCCAATTCCAGTTTTAACACTTTTACTTTTTAAATTTTAATTTCTAACAATTCAGTTTTTTCTTTTGTTTTCTATTTTCAATTATTGTTAGTATGCTAATTATTATCGAATATGAGATAAAATAAATTCCAATCGTAAAAGGGAATTGTTTTTGAAGAATAAACATAAATGTAAGCGTCAAAATAGGACAAAGAAAAGAAACAAGTATTTTTTGATTTTTGGATTTAGTTCTTAATTTAAAACGATAATAGATGAAAATCGTTGTTAGAACAGGGCAGGCAAATAAAACAAAAAGTGTCAAAATCAAAAGTGGTAAAATATTTGGTGCAATCATATTTATTTTAGTTACTTAATTTATAATCAATAATTTTCATATTCCGACTTTCCGACTTCTGTTGGCAAAGTCCAATTTTCACACTTCCGTTTTCTAAGTTTCATTTTTTCAGATTTGTTTCGCCTGTTCGCTGTCGCTCGTGTCTGTTGGCAGATTCCAATTTTCACGCTTCCGCTTTGTAAACTTTCGGCGGAAACAAATATTTACTTTCAAATCGGAGTTATCTGCGTAATTTCGGCGCAACTTGCCACCAACTTTCCCACGCTACAAGCAGTTTGGAGCTAAATTAAGCGCTATTTTCGGATTTGCCAAATCATCCCAAATACAAGACCAACTTTCCATTAAGCCAATTGCCCAAATCCGTTGTAGCTGTTGGCAGATCGGTTATTGGTCAGATTTCCCTTTTGTAGTTTCCAATTTTATTAATTCTTTTTCGTCGAATTCAAAACTTTCGTTATTGCCATTTGTCCTTTTGATATTTACAATTATGTTCTTTGGAATTCTCTGATTTTTTATTAAATGCTTTTTATATAAATAAGCAATATTTTTAGAATTCAATATAAGATTTATTGAGTTTTCTTTTAAGGAATCACTATTAGTAATGTCTATTATATAATCTTTTTCTTCATTACGCGGTCCCACTTTCTTAGGTCTTGCGTCTATTTTCTCAGGATAATATGAATTTCCAATTTCTTGGATGTAAGTATCATCTAAATCTTGACCATTGTCAGCCTTCTCTTTTTCTACTTTACAAGAGAATGCAAAAAGTAGTAGTGAAAATAATAATATTTTTTTCATAGTATTTTTTACCGGTTATTTGTGACTGTCTGCCAATCGAGTCACGCAATGGAATTTCACCCTTACGTTCTCACGGAACCGTGCTTGAAAGTCTCCCTTCACACGGCTCTTCATAGTATTAAATCACACAAATGTACTTACATTTATGGATGTACCAATAACCAATGTA